>DATAHB010000030.1:0-20796 GCA_036263375.1 Rhabdochlamydiaceae bacterium
CTTCTCTTCTACATTAAATTTGCCCATCTTACGGAATTTTTGATACCGCTGTTCGATGAGTGCTTCGACCGGAATGTTTTTTAAGATACTCCACTGCGCCAGAATATATTTTTTGACCCTGTCGTAAACAAGCTTAGGATCGTGATGAGCGCCTCCTAGGGGCTCCTCAATCACGTCATCGATGATCTCGAGTTGAAGCAAGTCTTCGGCTTGCATTTTGAGCGACTCTGCCGCCCGTTCATTTTTACCGGCATCTTTCCACAGGATCGATGCGCACCCTTCCGGAGAGATCACGGAGTAATAGGCATGCTGGAGCATCGTGACAACATCGCCAACGCCGATGCCTAAAGCGCCTCCGGAACACCCTTCCCCGATCAAAATAATCAGGATTGGTGTTGGCAGGCGGGCCATTTCAAGAAGATTTTCGGCAATGGCCCAGCCTTGCCCTCGTTCTTCTGCGGCAAGACCAGGATAAGCTCCCGGAGTATCGACCAGTGAAAGGACCGGTAAATTAAATTTAGCGGCCATTTTCATGCAACGGAGGGCTTTGCGGTAACCTTCCGGATGGGGCATCCCGAAATTTCTCTTTAAGCGGGATTCAGTATCGCACCCTTTTTCTTGAGCGATCACCATAAATTTAACTCCACCGATCTTGGCTAGCCCGCAAATGATCGCCGGATCGTCGCGGTATAACCGATCGCCGAAAATCTCATGAAATTCTTCACAGAGATGTTTGATATAATCGATCGCACGGGGACGCTGCGGATGGCGGCTAATCGTCACTCTTTCCCATGGAGAGAGGTTGGAATAGACCTTTTTCTTGAGCTGCGCGAGTTTTTTTTCGAGTTTGACAAGCTCAGCATCCGAGAGCAGCGGATTATTCTGATTCTGTTCTTTGAACTTCGCAATCGTCTCTTCGTATTCTTGGATCTGTTTTTCGTGCGTGAGCATATGATCTTTATCTCTTTGGGGAGTTGACTTCGACGCCGGGGAGTTTAGCATCTTTCATGTTTTTAACAATTTCAACTGTCGTCGGTTTCGTCACAACGATGGCGAAAAGCTCCTCGATATCTTCGTGATTCATGTGGATACAGCCGCCTGTTCCCTGATTCAATCCTGGATTCAACTCTAAGCGCAGCTCTGTCCATTTCCCCTCTTGTTTGTTAGGAGTCCAAGGAGTTCCTTGAATTCCATATCCTTTCACATTTGCAGAGCCTCCAAGCTCTTTGCCAAACGGCAGCCAACGTGTTCCAAAAACACGGATCATTTCGACTTGTTTCTCTTGGAATAACCCCATCACCCCTGGCCTATAAACAGCAATTTTGTCCCCTAGAAGATATTTGCCCAGCGGCGTTAAAGTACCTGAAGCCGTTGCCGCCTTCTTTCCAAGGCCCACCGCATAGGTCTTTAAGAGAACCCGTTCATTCGTATCCATGTCAAGGTAATAAAACGCCATTTTGCACGTCGCGATATCGACTAAAAGATAGAACTGAAAGTTTTTATCCTTTCTAAAGACATTGAACTTGCTGCCAGGACAAACCTTTTGAGTGAAATAATCAGCTGTTCCATTGAGACTCCGGGCGATGAAATGGCGCGACGTCGCAAAGTGCACTGCGTAATCCCCTACCCAGGCCGGCCTTCCTTTGAGCCAAGGAACCTGGCTGGAATAAGTGATGGTCTCCACGATCGGCAGCTTATTTGCGCCCGTTGTAAAAAGTTGTTGAATCCTGTCGACCTGTGGAGTAGCCGGGGGAGCAACCGACGTAGGCTTTACGGAAACTTCTTGTGGAGCGGAAGCAACAGCCAAGACCTTGGCAGCGGCCTTGGCGGGAACCTGGACAGAAGGAGCCGCTATAACAGCTTTGTGAGGCGCTTTAGGAGAAAAAAAGACTTTTTTGATGACCCCGGCCGCTCCGATCACCGCAAAAAGCCCTATCGTACCGACTAAAATAACTCTTGGAATTGCCATAAAAATAGACCTACATCATACCCTGTTTATCAGATTATTTCAAGGAAGCAATTATTTGATACAATTCTAATTTTTACTCTATGAACCTATCTCAATATTCTTTACAATTGATTTTCGATGCCTTTTTTGTAGGCTTGTTGCGTACCCCCTAAAATTTTTGAGGCCTGGCTTTCCGTCGAGTGATGGATGAGTTCCTTCTTGCTTTGGCAAGCTAAGAGGTTAAACTCATGCATTTTTTGTTATCAAGATTTTATTTTCTCTAGATGGTTATGCAACAAGCCCTAAATTGTTCAATTTTAAAAACACATTGAAATTATTACAGTTTTCTGTTAAAATATATTCGAATCAAATAAAACAATATGACAATAGAAAAAAACTACTATATCGAAGACCCATCACCGATTTATGACGATCTGATGCCGCATACCCTTTATCCTGACAAGATCGAAAGTGTGAATAAATTCTTTGATAATTTAAAAAAAGATTTTGACAATGCGCAAACAGATTGTGAAAAAGTGATCCGTCTGGTCCGCAATGCCGATGTCATCTTTAATAATGCTTCCGCTAACATGCAGCGCATGACCATTGTCTGCCTCCTCACCGCTTTACTGACGACCATTGGAGGCCTTGGGGCTGCTTTCTGCCCCAAAGCGTATAAAAAGATCCGGTTTGCCTGCGTCTGTCTGACAGTCGTGAGCGCTGTCCTTTCCCTCTTTGCAGCTCATTCCATCTCCCGGATACATACCAAAGCAAGTGCTTTTCAAGGTTTTTTTGATCGAAGATGGTCGTAAGAGACTGTTAACAGATTCAGGTTTCGTCGATTTTTTGAATTACTGGATTAGAAAGTCTAGGCTTTCGTTAAACGGAATAGCCACCAAAAAATGAGCTCCCCAGAAATGGTCTCCTCCAGCTAAAGGAATAATTTGCATCTCCTGATCGCTCATTTGAGGCTCTATAAAAATTTTTTCATCTTCCGCTCTAAGCTCCAATGGGACAGCCTTTCCTTGATATCGCTCTAAAGAGCCCCCTCGTAAGGTCTCTTTTCCGCCGATGGCTAAATGATCCCCTTTCAAATAAAACACCAAAGCCAGATTCTCAACTTCCTGATCTTCTCGCAATCGAAAAGACATCTTGAGTTTTTGCGCTTCAAAATGGGCCTCCATCTGCACCCAGGCCTTATGGGCAAAGATCTTTGTCCATCCTTTCATCCGAAAATTATACTGGGTCTTTTCCCAGATGATTTCATTGAATGTCCGCGAGGTCAAACTGCACGTTCGGTCAATCCCGAATTTTTCGAGATCGTCTAGCGGCGTGAGCTGGGGTCCGCAATTGACAATTGCTGCATGATTTTTATGATACGAAAAAACTCCAGAATTCCATCCGCTGAGGCTGCAGGCCATGCTCCACTGAGGCGTCATAAATTTCATTAAGCCCACTGTCATCTCTTCGGCAAAAGGTTTGAAAGAGAGTTTTAAAGGGGTTCCTATCTTTTCAGGAACCAGCATCTGCAGTTTACCTGCTAAAGAAGCGGGATCCCACCCATAGTGTTTTTGGATCTGGGCAGCGTGGTTGAACCCAGGATCGGAAGTCAGCCGGTAAGCCAACGTAAATAGCAGATCATTGGAAAAGGCAAGATGACTCGGGCGGAATGTTGACGCACGGCTCCATAATGAAAAATGCGGCAGTCCTCGATGGTCGAGCGTGTGGGTCTGCCAAAGTGCAGCTTTTAACCCGGCATAGATCAAGGCCTCTTTTTTAAGAAGGACTCCGATGATCATCCAAAGCGAGCCGAGTTCTGCCAGCTGAGAAGGTTCAGGAAGCTGCGCACCCTTAATATAGCCTAACGCATCCAAGCAAGTCGCCCCATTGGGCATCTGTTGAGACTCGATAGGAAGCGGCTCGAATTTTAAAAGATGCGTGAGTAAAGCAAGATAAGCGTGCGGCAGTTGAATATCTGAAGGATATTTCTGTAAAAGAAGCTGTCCGAACCTTTTTTTCAGACCCGCGTGATCTTCAGCCCCTTCAAGAACTCTCCAAACCAGATCTCTTAGCAATAAAAGATACCGATCGACTTCGTCAGTCAATCCAGAAATCGTTCGAGCTTCACCTAAAACAGTCACAGCCATTCCCCGCTTAAAGAAAGATATACCATAAGCGGCCATTAAGGGTGTAGAAGCATAGTGCGGGAACTGCTGCTCAGCTGGTTGATGGATTGGGAATAAGTTTAAACTCCCATTGCGTGGGGACGCGATAAACTGGCTTGTCACCTTCAAATTCACATGGACTATCCCAAATATCGGCGTTCTCATCCCTTACATCTGAGTTATTTCGGGCCAGAAATGCATTGTAATTCAATCTCAAATCACATTGAGGAGAACCTTTTACATAGTAAGGTTTATCATGATTCTTAGGGATGGAAGGAAAAGCTTGTCTGCCTGAGAGATTTCGTTTTTCAAAGATTATTTTGTTCTTAGAAGAATGTAGCGAATAATAACAGCCAAATCGAATGCAAAGATATAGAGATGCGTAATAGGTCTGATATTTTTTACCTAATGGGGTCAGCTCACCTGTCAGCCTAATGAGTTCGTAAGCGGTTTTTGAAATTTCTACTTCAGTCCAAATAGCTCTTCTTTTGGTAGTGGAGTTGTCAAGCTCTCTTAGTTGGCTGATAAACTTACAAAAAACCTTGTTGACAAGCGCGATTTGGTCAATCTTCGATATTGGTCCGCTAGGCTTGGGGCTGATTCTACTACAAATCCGATAGATAAGGGCCCCGAAAATCACAATGAGGGGAATAGCGACTAAAGCAATTCTGCTCAAGGGAGACAGGGGTGACAGGGAAGATGGGACTTTAGATGCAAAAAATGAAAAAAGAGGTGGTGAAAATTGACTAGCAGATGGAACAGAAAACGTCATAAAACCTTTTTAATTTGTTATTAATAGCAATGCGCTTATTCTAATATTAAAACAGATTAACTACAAACTATTAGTTTATGATTTTGATGGGGTGGATTTCACGTATTTTTGATTTGATCAGCTTGTTTCCTAGGAGACATTTGAGGTAATTTACTTTTCCGATGAATCATTTTCCCCTAGGAAAATAATTCATCGAAAAATGCTCTACATAGCTCTAGTTGGAGCATTGGTAGGCAACTTCTCAATGTCCTTCTTCATCTTTTTACCAGGAGTGAATTTCACAGCTGGTCTGGCAGGAATGACGATTGGCACAGAAGCATTTTTAGGATTGCGGCCGATCTTTTGTTTCCGTTCAACGATCTCAAAAACGCCAAAATCACGGAACTCAAGTCTGTCGCCGCGAGCAAGGCAATCTGTCATTTCATCTAAGAAAGATTGTATGACATTCCGCACTTCATTGGGATGGAGCCCCCGTGCTTGGGAAATTTTTTGAACTAATTCTTTCTTCGTGATCGTTGCCATGCTTTTTTATCTCCACTGATGTTTACGGCCCTACGTTAGGAATGGGCACCCTATTTGACCCCATTGTTGTATCGCGTTGATTTTCAGGCAAGTATTTTTATAAACTTTTTATTGAAGCACACATTTTCATAGAGAATTTGCGACTTTAGAAACTTCTTAATTGATTCAGAAGCTTCTCGCAAAGGCCCTTTTTTGTAGGTTTATAACTTAACGCTTTCTCAAAATCTGCACGCGCAAGGTCTCTTTGATTATTTGCCCAATAGGTTAAACCTCTTTGATCTAGGGTTTCAGCTTGAAATTCATTATCATCAGGACGTAATTTTAAAACTGCCGTGTAATCGTTGATGCTATCGGAGAACCGACCCAAATTCGTGTAGACCGCGGCCCGCAGAAATCTGCTAAATCCTTGCATATCTACAGGCTGTAGATCAATCGCACGTGTTAGATCGCTAGCTGCCAGTGGGAATTGCTTGCGCGCGATGTAAACCCTTGCCCGGGCGATTAATATCTCCGCTCTGAACGGGTCATTCGAAAATTTTGAATTAAGAGCCTGTGTAAAATTTTGCAGTGCCTCATCCTGTCGATTTAAATTTAAACAAGGCCATCCTCGTTTGTAGACAATTTTTGCATAAGTTTCTTCGTCATAAGGCGTGCAAAGAAGCGCCTTGCTATAGTCTTCGACTGCCCGCATATCATCCCCGATCTCACTATAATAGTCCCCTCTCAAAACATAAATGAATCTGCGCAATTGCGGATCTTTGAATTGGCAAGCAAGGGCGTCCTTGAGATCCTCTAAAACAGTCTCAGTCTGATTGACCCGGATCTTCATCTGTGCCCGAAAAGCTAAAAGCTTACTTTGCAACATGGGATTCTGAGATTTAAGTGCAAATGCTGCATTAAAATCGGCTAGAGATTTTTCATAATCCTCAAGAGAACCATGAGCTCTCGCTCGTTCGATGAGCACTATCACACGAAACTCTTTATCAGAACATGGGACTTTTAAGGCTTCATTAAAATTAGTAATGGCTGCCTTATAGTCTTTTTTTAGTGCATCAAAAAGCCTCCCTTGATTCGCATAGATCTGGAAAAGAATGTCAGGAGGAGGACTGCAACCTAACGCACGAGTAAAATCTGCCAAAGCCCCGTCAAACACACCTTTACTCTTATACGCTAATGCGCGATTAATTAAGATCGCTGCCTGATGATGTCTATTTGGATTCTGCTGCAAGGCCAAAGTGAATTTCTGGATCGCTACGTCAAATTTCCCTTTCTCAAGAGCTTCACATCCTTGCGCATTCAATCGCTCGGCAATCATGAGAATCACACGACCGAAAAGAGGTTTAGCCGCCAGCACCATCAGAAGTCCAATGGCAGCCATAGCTAGTGCAACAACAATCGGCTCCTTATATGACCGCGCTGGATTAATCAATGTAAGTGACGATGAATGGACAGGTTTTAACATAATTGTCCTCTTTTGAGGGCAAAATAGTAACGCGTTTAACCAAAGATGTGAATTAAGATTTTTTTCTTCTTGCCTGCGGCAAGGAGCAGAAACTCTCCGCCGATGAGATGATCCTTGGTCAGTTTGAGCTGAGGATCTTCGACTCGCGCATTATTGAGGTAAGCGCCTCCTCCAGCAATCAACCGAGTCGCTTCCCCCTTGCTAGCGGCAAGGCCTGTTTGGACGGCGACTTCGACATATTTCCGATCGATAACGTCTGCTTGGGAGAGTTTCACATGCGGCATGTCTTTCATCATCTGATGGAAGAGTTCTGCACTCAGCTCAGACGCGTGGCCAGGAGCTGCCGCCTCTGTTGCACGGAGAGCTGATTGAAGCCCTTCTTCATGATGGATGAGCCGTGTGATCTCTTCTGCCAATCTTTTTTGCGCAGAGTTAGGGACATAATCAGGCTTTTTCATCTCTTGCTCATACCGATGGATCTCGCTCATCTCCATGAAGGTGAGCATCCGCATCAGCTTGATAACATCGGCATCGGCCACGCGGTAGAGATATTGATAAAAGTTGTAAGGAGAACAACGGTCTGCTGCAAGCCAAATCGCACCACTTTCTGTCTTGCCGAATTTTTTCCCATCGCTGCGGGTCAGGAGAGGGAAGGTCATTCCATAAGCCGATTCTGCACAAAGTTTCCGGATGAGATCGGTTCCAGCGGTGATATTGCCCCACTGGTCGCTGCCACCGGCCTGCAGGACGACATTGTGTGCCTTATAAAGGTGGTAGAAATCGTAGGCTTGGAGAATTTGGTAGCTAAATTCTGTATAGGAGATCCCTTCGTCGGACTCGAGACGGGCTTTGACGCTTTCCTTCGTTAACATGACATTCACACGGAAATGTTTTCCGATATCGCGAAGGAAATCGACGAACGGAATTTTGGCAAACCAATCATCGTTATTGACGATCATCGGCTTTGTTTTGGGATCGGTAAAATCGAGAACCTGTTCGAAATGGGTGCGGATCCGCCCAATATTCGCTTCGATGGTCGCTATATCTAGTAGGGGCCTTTCCACGCTTTTGCCTGATGGATCGCCGATCCGGCCGGTCGCTCCGCCAAGCAAACCCACAGGCGTATGACCGAACTTCTGAAACCACCTGAGAATGACAATTCCAACTAAATTCCCCAGATGGAAGCTGTCGGCCGTCGGATCAAATCCAATATAGATCTTGATGGGCTTTTGAGTGACTACCTTGAGTTGTTCGGAGGTCAGTGCCTCGATGAGGCCACGCTCTTGGAGGCAGTCGATAATATTCATTTTTTTGTTTTGGCTGCGATCGCTTCCTTGGACAATTTGAGATCCAAGGAAAGTTCCTCTGCTAATTTTTCAATATTGCGGCTCATTTTAGCAGAATTCCGATTTTGATCGAAAAGGGAAATATCTTTTTTCACGCTGACGCGATCGCCGGCATGTCTCTCGATCCACTTGGAGATCTCTTGAGATTTCTTGTCGAGTGTTTGATTTTTCAATTTTCGATCAGATGCATCGAGTTTATTTTTCAGTTTGGCTCTAGCTTTTTTCGTCTTTCCGCTCTCTTCCGCTAGAACACCTAGAATCAAACTTTTTCTCAGTGTCATTACCATGTGCAACTCCTGCTTAGCTCCGTATGGGGGCGTACGGAATATTATGATTCTCCACTTTTTTTCTCAACACTTTTTGTAAATTTTTCAAAAAAAATAGACAAAGAAGCAAAAATTGAGTGAAGTTGGTATGCTGAAAAAATGAACTTAGAAAGTTGCAAAAAAGCCGCCGCTGAAAAAGCAATCACGTTTATTCAAGACGGCATGGTCGTCGGCATTGGCACTGGAAGCACCACCTTTTATTTCATTGAGAACCTGATCAAACAGTGCAAGGCCGGCCTTAATATCAAAGCCGTTGCAAGTTCAGAAAAAACAACAGAGATCGCCCGCAAAGGCGATATTCCCCTTCTTGATATCCATACCGTCAAATCCCTCGATATTTATGTCGATGGCGCGGATGAGATCGATCCGGAAAAACGAATGATTAAGGGCGGCGGCGGCGCGCTCGTCCGAGAAAAGATCGCAGCCAACATGAGTAAAGAGCGGATCTTCATCATCGATGAGTCCAAACTCGTCTCCAAATTAGGGAAACGGCCCCTACCCGTCGAAATCATCCCGTTTGGCCAAGCTGCAACCATCCACCATTTGGAGTGTCTCGGCTATAAAGGCGCTCTCCGAATGAAAAACAACGCCCCCTATGTGACTGACAATCACAATTTGCTCTATGACATCCATCTCTCCGACACTATTAAGCCAGAGATGGCGCATCAGCAGATCACGGCTGTCCCCGGGGTGGTCGATACAGGGTTGTTCTTTAATCTTTCAGGCAAAATCATTATCGGCTTTCTCGACGGCAAAGTTGTTGTGCAATAATTAGTACCATTTGGCGTGTTCGAGTTGAACCAAAGCGCTCTTGATCGCTTGTTTGCTGTATTCTTTCCGGTCTGTACGCCCTTTCGTCAGAATACCAACCAGTCCTTCAGTAGAACCGATTAACGTGTTGGTTGTGATGCCAGATTGAAGACAGGCATCGGCAAGATCGAGTTTTTTGTCAGTGATGAGGGAAAGAATCGCTGGAGGAACTTCAAAGCCGGTGGAGAGACCGACGTAGTGGTTTTTCCCATCGAAAATGGCGCAGACGGAGATGTGTAAAAAGCCAGTTTTTGTCCCCGGCGCTTCCATGAGACCGCTCTCGATGCCAAAACCATACGTTGCATCACACGAGAGGAGCGCTTTTTCAGCCCTGTTTTTCGCCCCTTGGATTGTCTCCTGGAGGGAGAGCGGTTGGTCTGAGACCCCGGAATCGGCAGAGATAGCAATGGCTTTCTTTGAATCAAAGAAAGAATATTCTTGAAGGACTTCTTCTAACGCCTGAATTTTTGCTTGATTCGTTGTTCCAATCGCAATTGCCATAAGACAGACATAAAAAAGTTTTGTCACCGACATGATTGTACAGGAAAGACGTTTAAAAGAACGTAAAAAAATATTTAGAAAAAATGAATCACCCTATTAAACATGTCGATGGAATCGACATGTTGCCCACTTGAGCAAATACCCCTTTTCCGCTATGATGACATCCATCACGCTCACAAACGCGAGGAGGCGCATCTATGGATACTATCAAATCATGTTTCCGTTTTAACCTCTCTCGGCCGTTCCATCATCATCATTAATTTTTTATCATCCCTGCAACGCTAAAACCGTGTTTTAGCCGTTGAATGCCTCTATTTATTTAAAAAAAGGAATTGTCTCTATGAAAAAGCTATTATTTTTGTGCTTATTGTCACTGAAACTCATTGCCGATGACTTTGTCGTCGGAACCACCAGCGGCTATGCGCCGTATGTCAGCCTCGATAACAGTGGAAACTACGAGGGCTTTGATATCGATTTCGCAGAGCTGCTAGCAAAAAAACTGAATAAGAAACTCGTCATTAAAGATCTCGGTAGCATGCCGAGCCTAATGCTGGCTGTCAAACAAAAGAAAATCGACGCCCTCATCTGGGCAGTCTCGATCACAGAAGATCGTTTAAAGAATTATGAAATGGTCTACTACCAAGGTGACAAAACAACAGAAACGCCGTTTCTATTTTGGAACACGATCCCGGAAGGGATTAACTCGATTGCAGACCTAGCGAAAGAAAAGGCAATCTGTGCTGAAGCCGGATCGTATCAAGAAGGGATCTTGAGGCAGTTTCCCAAGATCAAAATCAAAAATGTCGACAAAGTCACCGATGCGATCCTGGAGATCAAGTTCGGCAAATCGCTCGCAACGACAATCGATCATTCGTTGGTCGCCCGCTACCAGGCCCAATATCCTGAAATCAAAGTGCTGAACCTGCAGCTTCCTGAAAGCGCGCAATCGTTGGGCAATGGAATTTGCCTCAACAAAGCCCATGTTGAATTGGCTTCTCAGGTCAGAAAAGCCGTAGAAGAACTGCAGAAAGAAGGAAAAATCGCTCAGCTCGAAAAAAAATGGAAGCTCCGATGAATACCTATCTGGAGCTTTTTTTACGCTGCGCTCCTTTGCTTCTCAAAGGAACCGTCATGACACTCCAAGTCTTGCTGGGCTCGGCGCTCTTGAGCTTCAGCTTAGGGACCGTGATGGGGATTTTGTCGTGTAAGCGGCTGAAAATCCCCTTGATCTCACCGATCGTCGAAGGGATTGCTTTTGTCTTCAGGGCCATCCCCTTCTATGTTCAACTGCTGATCGTCTATTTTGTCCTTCCCGACCTGATGCGATTCAACCTAGAGCCGTTTTCGGCTTCGGTAATTTCCCTCGGAATGTGTTCTGCGGGATATGTCGCTCAGATTGTCCGTGGAGGGCTCAATGCCATCCCTCCAGCACAGTGGGAAGCAGCCGATGCGTTAGGGTATACCACGCAAAACAGCCTCCGCTACATCGTCCTTCCTCAAATGCTTAAGACTGCTGTGCCGGCATTTAACAATGAACTCGATGCTCTTTTAAAGAGTACTGCGGTCGTCTCTTCCATTGGAATGCTGGAGCTAACCCGTATAGGCATGAATCTCGTCTCTCGGGAGATGGAACCTGTCCCCATCTATCTGACCGTCGCCCTCTTTTATCTATGCATGTCCGCTCTCTTGAACGGCCTTGCTCGAAAATTCGAACAAAGGATTTCGTATGTTAAATATTAAAAAGCTCTCCTTAGGCACCATCCTTCGAGAGATCTCTTTAGAGATCCCGGAAAAACAGATCACCCTTCTTTTAGGCAAAAGCGGATCGGGAAAAACAACCCTGCTACGCTGCATCGCTCAATTGGAGAAAAACTACACCGGAGAAATTCTTTATCAAGGACAACACCTCTCAACACTGCCTGCAAAAGAACGGTGCCGTGTGCTGGGATATGTGCCACAATCGTATGCGCTTTTTCCTCATATGACGCTCATGGACAACTGCGCCCAGCCTCTCAAACTTCAAGGAGATACATCGGCTAAAACAAAAGCATTAACAATACTCGATTCTTTGGACATGGGGGCATTTGCCGATCGAAAACCGCATGAACTTTCCGGCGGGCAGCAACAAAGAGGCGCCATTGCCAGAGCTTTGGTGCTCGATCCTGCCTATCTCTTGTTCGATGAGCCGACATCTGCATTAGATCCAGAAAATACCAAGCTGTTCATCGAGATTCTACATCAGTTTAACAAAGGGATCTTGATTGCCACGCAGGATATGGCCTTTGCAGCAAAAGTCCTCGATAGGGCTGTTTTCATGGAAAATGGAGCTCTCATTGAACACTATGAAGGCTCAGCACTGCCACTGGAGAGTCGCCTCAGTCAATTTCTCGACAAAGAGCTTGTAAAAAAATAAATTGTCGGACAAGTAGGGAATTAGATGAGCCAGTTCATTCCCCTTTCGTTCAACAAGATCATGCAGTCCCGCGCCTATACGGTGATTATTCTCGGGACTGACACAAAGAAATTTGCAATCTACACCGAGCCGCAAGTGGGCCATCATATTCAACTGCACCTGGGCCAGCTGGCCCCGATGACTCAGAGCCGTCGAACCCGTCCCTATACCTATGAGCTTTTGGACCGTATCCTAAAAGGGTTGAACGTCAAGCTCCTCCAAGTTGTGATCAGCGATGTCGAAGAAACCGTCTATTATGCCCGCCTTTTTGCTGAACAGCAAATAGGCGATGAAAAGGTAATTCTGGAAATCGATGCCCGGCCTAGCGATTGCATTACTTTGGCGATCATTCATAAAATCCCGCTCTTTTGCAAAAGCGACGTTTTGGAAAGAGCTGTCGCTATTGAAGATTAAAAAACTATGAGCCTATCCTCTGTATACACAAATGGATTCAAAAGCCGGGAGTTTGACAAGGAGGTGTCCTGAATTTGAACCAGGCATAGCCGGCACCGAAGCAGCTCAACTTGAATAAGCTCTAGCGATGCAGGCGGGTTCAAAGGCACTGAAAAGCCGACGTAATCAAAAACCGACTTTTGAGTCCATTTGTGCATACTGGACAATTTTTAGGCCTAAAATGGTATTTCAAAGCCTTAAATAATATTTTTCAGCGTTTTTAATTCTAAATCGCCATTTCACATCATTATCTGCAAAAAAATACTGCAAAAAATTATATAAAGTTATAAAATATTAGTCTCTAAAGGAGATTTTTATGTCAGTCGTCAATGCTAGTAAGCCAGGATACGCCGTCATTAATAATTTGACCGGAAGCAACCCGTATTGCGTTCAAGCGACTCGAACACAAATTAGCAAGCTCATCGACGATCGATTGTATCGAGTCGTGTATTTGTCTGAAGCTCCAAATGTATGGGACGATACACGCTCTAATCCCATCTCCCTCGTAATTGAACCTGGAGGAAATTACATCGACTCGGAAAAAGAGCTCAAACTCCTGGCTCCTAAGATCCAAAAAGTTGTTCGTAAAGATGGAGCTGGTTATTTAGGGATCTGTAGGGGAGCTATCGCAGCCTCTACCCGGCTGTTTTGTTTTGAAAATGAAATAAAAACCCTGCAGGGAAACATAAAAGGAAGAATGTGGGATTTCGCGATAGACGACGATTCCATGCATCTTAAACTTTATGAAGGAGACGTTTGTGTTTGGCAGGTCCCGGGGTATGCTTCTTATTCTACTCAAAGCGTTCATAAATATGTTGCGGGGACACAGTCGGAGCCTTTTTCTCTATTCTTTAGATACGGGGTGTTTTTTCCATTGAAGGCAGATTATATGGCAAAAGGCATTGAACCTATCTTGTCTTACTCTCCTTATACCTTTGAGGGATACTATAGTCCAGCTGGACAAACAACGGGTGCAGAAGTTTACAAATCGATGGTGCCTTGCGCTGCGTTGACTCAAAAGGTAGGGCATGGGCGTATGGTTCTTTCAGGTGTCCATACGGAAATGGGGACAGAGGTTGTTGCTCAATTGCCTGTTAAAACCGAATTGGACTCTTCCTTACGAACTAAGGTTATCCAGGAATTAAAAAGCTCTGAAAAAGCTCAAGACGATACGATGCTCGATTTCTTAAAAATCCTATCGATTGAGACAAAACAAGAACCTATCCGCAATGTTCAATATTTAACATGAAATTTGTTGCTGGCCAGTTCAAGGATCGCTTTAACAGCCGCTTCTGCGTCATCTCCAATGGCCTCAACAGTGATCTCGGATCCTCTGGCTGCCGCAAGCATCAGAAGACCGAGGAGTGATTTGGCATTGACGCTCAAGTTCAGGAAATGGAGCGAAATCTTCGATTTAAATGACGAAGCACATTTGACAAGCTCCGTGGAAGGGCGGGTATGGAGCCCTTTTTCGTTAATCACAATGAACGAGTCGGTATACTTTTTCATTGGCATCAATTTCTTTAAAAAATCAATTTTGAAATTCATTCTGCACTGCCAAGTGAATACTCTGCCGCTGATTTAAGAGCAATCTTTTTCTAGCGCACAGCCGAGATCTTCTCCGAAGATTTAGAGGGTGGCTTAGACAACGCTTTTTTGAGATCCTCGGTGAGCACCCCAAAATGGGCGATGATCGCTTCCAAAGCGACAGGAGACAACATATCGACTCCAGCGATCTCCAAGAGATCGAGCGGGAACCGACTGCCTCCCGAGGAGAGAAACTTGAGATACTTCTCGGGTCCGTTTTTGGAGACCGTCTCGACGAGAGCATGCGCAGCGGCAATGCCTGTCGCGTACTGATAAACATAGAAATTGTAATAGAAATGCGGGATGCGGGCCCATTCAATGTCAACCTCTTCATCAAGGGTGACTGCGGGGCCAAAGTAATCAGACACCAACTTGCGATACTCCGTTTTTAATAGCTGAGGAGTGAGCGGAATGCTCTTTTCGACAAACTCATGGATCTTGAGCTCAAATTCCGCAAACATCACCTGCCGGAAAAACGTGTTGCGGATCCCTTCCAGGCCTTGGTTGATCAAATAGGCGATCTTTTGCGGGTCTTGTATCGATGCTTTAAAATGTCTCAAAAGGAGTTCCTCATTGAATGTCGAAGCAACTTCTGCCACAAAAATCGGATAGCCAGCATCTTGATACGGCTGGTTTTTCCAAGAATTGAATGAGTGCATGCTGTGCCCCGCTTCATGTGCAAGTGTTGTGATGCTGTTGTATTCGCCAAAATAGTTCATCAAAATATACGGCATGGTTCCAAAGCAGCCGCTCGAATAAGCTCCTGACCTTTTACGCTCATTTTCATAACGGTCGACCCACCGGTCTTCGAAGAACCCTTTTTCCAGGCTTTTTTGATAAGCAGAACCCAAAGGCGCCATCGACTCCACGATGAATTTTGCCGCCTCTTCGAATCCCATCTTAATATCGACATCGGCAACTAGCGGAACGCTCATATCATAAAGGTGAAGCTCATCGACATTCAGCGCCTGCTTTCTAAACTCCATATACCGGTGAATGACAGGAAGATGTTTTCTCACCGTTGCAATGAGATTGAGATAGACTTTTTTATCGATATTGTGCGGAAAAAGCGCCGCTTCTAAACACGAGGAAAAATTCCGGACTTTGGCATAAAAATAATGTTTTTGGACTTCTCCGTTAATCAACTCGCAAAGTGTGTTTTCATACGCAGCAAAAGACCGGTGCAAGGTTAAAAAAGCATTTTTTCTCAACTCCCTGTCATGGCTGCGCATGTAAACGGAGTATTTTCCATGCGTCAGCTCATGCTGTTTGCCGGCGCTGTCTTTGACACTGGGGAATTTAAGATCGGCATTATTGAAAGCCCCAAATGCTCTTTCGGAAGCATCGAGCGCTAATGAGGCACTCGCCAGCAGTTCTTCTTTTTCGGCATCCAACGTATGTGGCTTTAAACGGACGATTTTTTCCAAATAAAATTTATACGGTTTTAACTCCGAAGCACTTAGTAATTTTTTGAGTTGATCTTCGGAAAGCGCAAGCAGTTCCGGCTCGATCCAGCACGTCTCCTGCCTAAAATCCTGCAGCAGCCGGACTACGCGCAAATACGCTTCTTTATGGGCATCATGACCGACATCCTCATCATGCCTGAGGTGGGCATAGGTATAGAGCCTAGAGAGTTTCTGATCAAGATCTAAAACAGCCTGGATGAGCTGGAAAGCGACTTGAGGCCCCTCACTTAAACGCCCCTTGTACTGAGCAAGCACAGGCCAGTGGGGGGATTCAAGTTTTCCTTGGACTTTTGTAAACTCTTTTTTCCACTCTTCTAACGTCGGATAGACTGCTTTCACATTCCATTGATCTGTCTCAGCGACCTTGGTTCTGTCCATATGATTCCCCTATTCCTTAGAGTATGGCTAAAACCGATGACTGGCGTCAATATATTTTAGCACTTGCCTCGCCGGAGCGCTAAATCGTTGCCAAATAATGGCCCTTTCTGTAACATGTCAATCAACGAAAAGCCTATTTCAAAGGAGAACCTATGACACAAACAGCAAAAAAAGTATCACTCAGGCCGCTTGGAGGCCGCGTTTTGGCGCAGCGCCAAGAAAAAGAAGAGACCCTCAAAGGAGGCATCATTCTTCCTGACAGCGCAAAGAAAAAACAAGAAACCGCTAAAGTTGTGGCTGTTGGCCCAGGCGAAGTCACGAAAGATGGCAAAACCCTTCCCATGCCCGTCCAAGTTGGCGATCTCATTTTGATGGATAAATATGGCGCACAAGAAGTCACCCTTGACGACGAAGAGTATGTGATTGTGAAAGCCGACGACATCATCGCAATTTTAAATTAATCAGGAGAAACTAAAACCCATGGCACCAAAAGATATTAAATTCAAGGAAGAAGCCCGCCAAAAAATCTTAAAAGGCGTGCGCACGTTATCCTCTGCTGTTAAAGTTACACTCGGACCTAAAGGCCGCAATGTCGTGATCGACAAAAAATACGGCGCTCCTCATATCACTAAAGACGGCGTAACCGTTGCCAAAGAGATCGAGCTTGAAGACAAGCACGAGAACATGGGCGCTCAAATGGTCAAAGAAGTCGCCAATAAAACAGCTGACAAAGCCGGCGACGGAACAACGACTGCAACCTTGCTTGCCGAAGCAATCTACAGCGAAGGGCTCCGCAATGTCACCGCAGGAGCAAACCCCATCGAAGTCAAACGCGGCATCGAACAGGCGGTCAAAACCATCACGACAGAGCTTAAAAAACTCTCTAAACCCATCCAAAACAAAACCGAGATCGCGCAAGTTGCGACGATTTCCGCTAACGGCGACACCGAAATCGGTAGCATCATTGCGACAGCAATGGAGCGCGTCGGCAAAGACGGCACGATCACCGTTGAAGAAGGAAAAGGATTTGAAACTATTTTAGACGTCGTTGAAGGAATGAACTTCGACCGCGGCTATCTCTCGTCTTACTTCATGACCAATGCGGAAAATCAAGAAGCGATCCTTGAAGACGCTTATGTCCTCATCTACGACAAAAAGATCAACGGAATGAAAGAATTCCTCCCGATCTTGCAAACAGTCGCTGAAACAGGTAAACCATTCCTGATCATCGCAGAAGATGTCGAAGGCGAAGCCCTCGCAACGCTCGTCGTCAACAAAATCCGTGCCGGCTTAAAAGTTTGCGCCGTGAAAGCCCCGGGCTTTGGCGACAGACGTAAAGCTGTCCTCGAAGACATCGCGATCCTCACCGGCGGCAAGCTCATCAGCGAAGAACTTGGCTTTAAACTCGATACCGTCACGATCGACATGCTCGGCCGTGTGAAAAAAGCTGTCGTTGGAAAAGAAGACACCACACTCGTGGAAGGCGCCGGTAAAAAAGCAGCCATCCAAGAGCGCATCGCCCTCATCAAAAAAGAGATCGAAAACAGCACCTCCGACTACGATAAAGAGAAACTCCAAGAACGTCTGGCAAAACTGTCCGGCGGCGTTGGAATCATCCGCGTCGGCGCTCCAACCGAAATCGAGATGAAAGAGAAAAAAGACCGTGTCGACGATGCCGTCCATGCAACCAAAGCAGCTGTGGAAGAAGGAATTCTCCCCGGCGGCGGTGTTGCATTCATCCGCTGCCTCCCCGCTCTTGAAAAACTCGCGGCAACCCTTGCTGGCGACATCAAGATCGGCGTGGAAATCATCATCCGCTCGATCGTCTGGCCTCTCCGCCAACTCGCTGAGAACGCTGGAAAAGAAGGCTCCCTCATCGTTCAAAAAGTCGCCTCCATGGAGACCTATGAAGGATGGGATGCACAAGCCGATGAGTTTTGCAATATGATCAAGAAAGGGATTGTCGACCCAACGAAAGTCGTCCGTCTCACCATCGAGCTTGCAGCTTCTATCGCTTCTCTCCTCCTCACCACTGAGGCCCTGATCTCAGAAGAGGAAGAAGAAAAGCCAGCTCCAAACCCGATGGCCGGCGCTGAGTATTAATCAGTCGGCTTCCCTAAATAAGGGGCGCTTCCTTCGGGAAGCGCCCCTTTTTTATTGTTTGATCACTTGTAGTCGACGACCGACCAAGATACCCAGGCCAAAGGTACTCAAACCAAAGAACAGGAGGCCTACTAACAGGAAAATATTTCCAGAAATTCCTCTTTTTTCCCTTTCGCGTGCTTGCTTCTTTAAAGAATTGACTAAACCATTGGCTGTATTGTGTGCTTCGTCGAAACTTTCTTTTAATTCTGCTAGTTTTTCTTTAAATATACGATCGGCTTGCTTTGCTTTTGCATGCTCTCTTTCTTCCAGTACAGCTTCGGAATTTTTTCCTTCTGTTGGATTATTATTAGGCTTGGACACGTGACTTGCAGGTGGTGTTGGATTAGTTGACAGTGCAGCCTCCAATTTTGACAATCACTTTTCGTGAGAGCCAGTAAAGTGTGCCGAGGGCTATACAGGTCAACACACCAGCAATGTATCCCCAGAAAAATATGGTAAGAACGCCCACAGGTTTTGGCAAATTTCGACTCTTTATATCAAGCTCCTGTGACTCCTTGTACAAACTGCTAACTGCCTCCTTCATTCTATCTTGCTCTTGTGCAGCTTTTTCTATGGAAAGAAGAGCTTTTTCTCCTAGGGCTTGAAGCTTTTCCCAAGACATGACATTCGTTTGTTGTGGAGACGTTCCAGGAGGCGGAGGAGTTACCGCTGGGGTGCTAGTCGGATCAGTGGAGGCAGCCATACCAATTCCTTTTAGAGCCCGACAGGCGGAATCGTCTCAACTTGCCACTTGTACTTATCGTCACCGTATGGTGCGACTTGAGAGATTTTTAAATACGATCTTTCAATGATCAGCGAATACGGTAAAGCTTTCTTGGCCTCCGTTTCTAACTGCGCAGCAGTAAATTCCTGTTTTTGGGTATCAAAACTAATAAAGGTCAGCTTTGAGTTCATCTTCGAATCAAGCGTAAAGGTGCGGTTTTCTCCCCATTCCATTTTAACGACCTGATCATTGATCATTTCAGCTGTAATGATGACAACTCCGGCGCATGTCGGAAGCGCCCGAATAGAAACATTGAACTCAAATGCCTTTTTTTGAGCATACACCATTCCTAGATGACCTACTTCATAGGGAACAATGAGCCGACCGTCAAATTGAGAACTTTTATCCTTTTTGAAAGGGGTGTTTTTAGAATCAAAAGTTATCTTGAAGGTCAATACATGATGGTCACACTGAGTCGGTTCAAATGCTTTCCCGCCCACTTGCAACGCTGGGAGGTAGGTCTTCCCATGTTTTGCCTGATCGGCGTATTTGAACTTTCCAAAAAATTGGACCGTTGTCTCTGCTTTAGGCACAATATACTGCGGGTTGACAGCATATAATTTAGGGATCGATCCATCGGAGGTGCCGATATCAATCGAATGTCGTATCAGTGTGGGTAAATTTAGCCGGCAATAATCGGTTTTCTTTAAGCAGGCAATCATCTGTTTAAATTCCTCGGCTCTCGCAGCTAAAGCCGCTTGACGATCCGGTGTGCACTCTTTGAAAATGTTCGCGGCATTTTCAATCGCAATCAGCAATTGTGTGGCCGTCGTGACAATGCTGTTAGGGCCATTGTTTTCCTTGGCGTCTATTTCCGCAATAAACGCGGTTACTGTGGACGAAAGTTCTTTGAAAATGGTTGGAGAAATTGTTGTTGAGCTAGTCATTGCTGCCATATGGGACTCCTTTTGACATTCGAAAATTTTAGGATGAAAATTTTTTGATGGCAACGTGTTTCTTGCATCATTAATAAGAGTTTGGTACACCGTGGAAGCATGCGAGTCTTTCTCAAAAGCCTGACAGGTTTGGTGATCATCTGCATCTTGGCAGGCGTGATCGTCTTCTTTTTAGCCAAGTCCCGCCTCCCCGATATGATCGCCAGCAAGCTCTCTAAAACACTTCAAGTCGCTGTCGAAATTGGCGATGTAAATTTTACCCTAAGCACCATTAAGATCGATAATCTCGAGATCGGTAACCCCCGCAATTTTAAACTAGAGCACGCTTTCACGGTCCACGAGATCCTGATCCAGGCCCCTTTAACGAACTACCTGAAGAAAGATATCGTCATCGACGAAATCACCTTGAACAACGTCTACATCGGCCTTGAATTCGAATCCCCGCAAGGAACTTCCGGCAATTGGACAACCATTATGACCAATACCCAAAAAGCCCAAGATCAAAGCACCCCATCCTCCTCTAACAAAACAGTCTTGATCAAACGGCTTGTTCTCAACAATATCGATGCCGATCTCCTCTATCAAAGCGACGGCAAAGTCCGCCATCTCCCCACGATTCCTCAGATCGTCCTCGTCAACATCAGCAGCCAAGGTGGTAACGTTATGGATCAGCTCATGAACAGCGCGCTTGGCCAAATGCTCAAAGAGATCTTCATCCGAGAAAATCTCAAGGAAATCTTCGATAAGATCTTCCAACAAATCCCCGGTAGCGATCCCGTCAAA
>DATAHB010000031.1:0-5160 GCA_036263375.1 Rhabdochlamydiaceae bacterium
CGGCGATGTCTCAGATAAAGTATTTAAACAAGCGACCTCTGCTGCCGGCGATGCCACAAAGGCAGCCCTGCAAGCCCAACAACATTTTGGGAGTAAAGCCACCGTTCAAACAGACGCTCCGAAAACGCAGGTCCTCCAAGATATCACCTCGATGGAGCAGCTCCGAAACTTCGTCTCCTCGTCTGAAAAACCCGTCGTTGTCTATTTCTATTCAAAGAAGTGCACCCCGTGCCGCTCTTTCAGCCCGACCTTCGATGTCTGGTCCGTTCAGTTCCGGCAAAAAGCTCAATTCATCAAAGCCTGCGATACTAACGCCCTAGAAATCTTTGCCGCTTTCAATATTCGATTTGTCCCTTCTGTAGTCGTCTTAGATCCTAAGGGAAAGCTGATCTTTGAAGCTCGCGGCCCGGAACTAGCCAAACTGCCCTCTGTTCTGGAACACCCGGAACAAGCTGCTCATTGATCCGTCCAGATTTTAGCCGGGAGAAATGCCGGCCTATGACTAAGAGGATTCCCTTTAAAAAGAATTTCCATCAATAGTGGCGGCTCAACTAGACTCTGAGGAAGTGCAACAATCTGATTATGCGTAATGGAGACAGAACGAAGCTTTGGCATGCTGCCCAAGCTTTGAGGCAATGCTGTTAACACATTGTAATCTAAAAAAAGGCTGTCTAAGCAAGACATCTGGCAAATTTTCTCGGAAATGGAGGTCAACCCATTGTGGGCAAGTGTGAGAAGCTTGATCGACCTAATACCATAAAGAGCATCCGGAAGATCGATCAGCTGATTCTCTCCCAAGATCAATATTTCAAGTTTTTTCCACTCCATTTGCGGGGGCAACCTTCCGATCTGATTTTTTTCCGCACTGAGCTTCTGAAGATTTTTCAAAAAGCCGACTGGATCGATCTGTTCAAGACGATTATTGTTCAGCTCCAGCCTCTCGAGTTTTTGAAGCTGTTGAAACTCAGGACACAGGCACCGCAGACGATTGTTACTTAAAAAAACCTCCTTTAAATGGATCAACTGGCCAAACTCGGGGGGCAGCTGCCGCAAGAGAGTGTTCATCATCATGAATCTTGTCAATCGAGTGCAGAGGCAGATCTCAGAAGGAATCCGTGTCATCGGGCACTCACCAATCTGCAATTTTTGTAAGTTGAGAACCTCCGGCCTGCTCTTCATCCACTCTCTGAGCTGCCCCGCATCCACCTGTCGATTTTTTAGATAGTCAGCGCCGCCTGGCAAATGTTTCCAGAATTGGATTTTATTGTAGGCATCAAGCCACTTTTCCCTCTGAAAATAAAAAAGCGGGCTGGTTGGATTTGCCGGAAATTGTTCCAAAATCTTCTGGCCCGGCGCAAGGAATAAAATTTCTTCTTCTTGCCACTCTAACAAGTAGATAACGATATTAACACTCTGTAACGGAGTACCTGCCGAATCCAACCAGCTCTGCCCTACCGAAGTGATAAACTGCGACCTCTCTGCAAAACTCCATGTCGTGTAAGAAGCTCTATTAATTTGCGGTTGAATCGGTAGCATCCAGCCATTTTAGAACACTCAGGCCTAAAACTCGATTGCAATTTTTATACCTCATTAATTAAAAATCCGTTAAGTAACAGTTATGTCCATCAAAGGAGTGCCAGAATTCCCCCTGCCTAAGCCTGACCTCAAAAGAAAAGCAAAGGAGGTAGAAACGGAAGGCAAGAGAAGAAAAACCTCGGAAGATAATCCAAGCGGTGTGATTACAGAGGGATGCTTCAAGGGACTACCGAGCCCCTTCCAAATAACAGGAGCTAAAAACTTAATGCCCTATATCGGATGCAATGAAAGAGGGCAAGAGACAACCCTTGCAGCGTTAACACCATCCACAGTCTCTGCCGAAAATAGAGTTCATCTCGGTTTTTCCGTCTGGTTCAATTTCGACTTAATGGCTGTTTCAAAGCCCTCTTATGGGATCATATGCGATGTCGATGATAACGTCATGGACATCTACAAAGGAATCGCAGGAGCGCTTGAAAAAAGCAGCAATCGCGGTGAGTTTGTCACTTATTTTCGACAGTTTTTAGAGGCTTCTTCAGAGCACCTTTATGCTTTGCCTCCTGAAGAAATGTCCAAACTATTTGATATCGATGCCGAACTCATCCGCCCAGGCAGCTGGCTCTCATCGGAAGCCTCCTTCCAAGTTATCAAAAATCTAGCCACAAAAAGCCGCCTTCTTTTTCTGAATGTCAACATCACCGATAAACAAGCCTTTATCCAATTGAAAACATGGCTCGATACCAACCATCTCGAGCTCGATATCCTCTATGCCTCCAATATCATCGACTGGCTGAAAGACGAGCTTTCTCAGCAATCGTATCTTCTAAACCTGAAAATGGTCTCAACATCCAATACGCGCTTCATCCAGGCCTCTACACCAACCCCTCGCAAATCGAGAACACGTCAACCCAAACAAGAACCCGTCCAATCCATCACCAAGGGCGTTGACACGATGACTCTCCCTGGCCATTAAAAAGAAAGCTCCAACGAACGTTGGAGCTTGATTATTAGATTAAAAACGGTAACCGAACGCGCTTCGGCCGCCGCCAAAATCATGCGTGCTACGATGACCAAACATTTGGATGTAAAAAGGCTCTAGGCGAAAATCCCAGTTCTTTTTCTCACCGAAGTGAAATGTTAAAGGAACGCTGATGTCGTAGCCCCAAATTGGACTACCCCAGCGACTTCTTCCCACATCTGCTCCTCCTAAAAACTTGAGATTGACACCTAAGTCAAACAGATTGCTAAATCGATGCTCATACAGCGCCCCAATGGTCCCATAGACCAATCCTTGCTTCTGGCGGTGGACAAAATCTTTGAAAATGCCCACACCCACAATCGGAGTCAACCGATCTTCTTCCCCGAAGAGAAAATTGTACCCCATCCGAGCCTCTGCCTCACCGATGGTTCTTTCAAAAGGAACCGGTCCATAGCTGAGCACATACCACATTTCAGCCCCGAAATAAAAAGCCTTGGGCTTGATCCGTTCATATCCAAATCTAGAAAGAGCAAAATTGAGCCGATTTGCATGCACAGGTGCAGGCGGCTCTTCATTTTCTTTTACGACCAGTGCTGCATTCAAGAAAGACATTATTAGAAACAATGGAATTAAAATTATCTTTTTCATTTCTAACCTCCTTATTTTCACTAAACACATTAAGGATTACCAAAAGTCTAGTACCCTTCTAAACACATGTCCAGTAAAAAAATAGGAATTAGAAACGATAGCCGACGGTGCTCCGTCCGCCAAAATAATTCCGAGAAATATGAGACCCGTTCAAGTAGATATAGAACGGCTCTAACCGAACATCCCAATGCCGGTGATAACCGAATCGGAATGTGATAGGCAAACTGACGTCAATGCCGCCGACTGTCGAGCCCCAATTTCGATGACGATGGCCAACAGATCCTCCGATGAGACCCTTGAAATGGAGTCCCAAGTTGAAGATCGAATTAAACTCATGGTCATACAAGAGTCCAAACGCTCCATAAACGACCGCAGCCTTTTGGTAATGCTGCTTTTTTGTACGCACTAAAGTCCCTCCGGAAAAGTACCGCACTTCATACCGTTCTTTCGTAAAATCTTTGATGACTCCCGCTCCGAGAAATGGCGTTACATGATCTCTGCCGTTATAGAAATAGTTGTATCCCATGCGAACCTCTCCTTCTCCCAGAAGCCGGTTAGCACGGCCCCGATCATTAGAAAGGACATAAGTCGCCCACGCTTCCACTCCCACATAAAAAGCATCATTCTTAATCCGCTCATAGGCTTGATGCAAAGGATCAAACACAACAATCCGGTTGTGGTACTCATAGAAATTCGGTTCCCCTGATTTTTCTTCGGGTTCAACATCTCCAAAAACCGTCGAGAACAGTGCAACCGAAAAAAGCAGCCTTTTTTTCATGCATCCAGTCTACGCATTGACACCGATCCCATCAAGAAATCTTTATTTTTAGCCGCTCACTTGCTAATGTTGCATAATGAAATGCTTCAGTCACGCTTCTTTGTCTCGTGATCTGTAGCTTCGGATATAAGACATATAAAAAAAGCCGGTACACGGAAAAAAAAATATCTTATCCGCGAAACCAGTTTCAACTTGCTGAATGAAAAGAAATTTCAAACAAAGCTCTCGCTGCCGCCTCCGTCCTGGATGACAGAGCAGCTCGATGAAGATTTTCAAGATTTTTCAAGCGGAATTTCTCAAAAACAAATCGACGCGACCTTTCTTCAGTTGAAAAAAAACTACCCGAGCCCTCTTTTCATCCGTTACCGAATCTTGAACAACCAACTTTACCGGTATTATCCTGAAGGCGAGCTCATCTCTCTTGTCGATAACAGCATGGAAAGGGCATTAGCGGAACGCGAAACACTCTCTAAAAAACACTTCGAAGCTTTTGTCAGTCAGATCTTTGAAGATGATGAGCTGAATATGCCAGGCGTTGCGATTGTAGCGGCCTATCTCCGCCAAAGAAAAACAGTGAATAACCTCTTCGTCTGTAAGTCGCATGAGGCTTTTCAACAAAAGCTCGAAGAAGTCAGTCGTCTTGAGGGAAATGTTCGCTTAGCCTTGATTATGCCAGAGTCCCCTGAACAATTTGAAGAGGATGATAAAAAAGATGGGGAGTATGGCGCGGACAGCTTCCATAAGTTTGCCATCTGCATCGAAAAAACTGGCCCTGTAATGAAAATTGCCCTCCTGGACTCTATAGTCAGTAAAAAAGAAGTGATTTCCCCTTTGATGGTTCATGCCCCTCTAAAATTCATTAACTATGTTCCGCTCGATGGACTCAGTTATGCTCTCTGGGAGATCTTTCATAGTTCCCTAGATATGAATAATACCTTCGTCTATTACTCGTCTGTCAAACGGCAAAGAGCGGGTTCCGGCTGCGAGACTTTTGCTCTCTACGATGGACTCGCATTCTTAAACGATCCTCACTTTTTTGAAAAAGCCCAAGCAAGAAAAACCGTCCTTAAAGAAGAAGATTTGCAGCTAAAACTCAATAAAATTGTGACCCTCCCGCCTGCCTTCATGGTCGGCACTCAATCTCTTAAGCAATTGAATGCCTACTATAAAAACGCAGAGCATCAAGATCCAAAGGCAATGGAAGAATTGAAAAGAAAAG
>DATAHB010000032.1:0-6687 GCA_036263375.1 Rhabdochlamydiaceae bacterium
ACAGCGATTTTCAAGTTCCTGAATCAGTCTCTCGAAGGACATCCGTGGATTCAGATCTTCTGGGCAACCGTCAACCACAAAAAAGCTGATCTCGTCGAAGACGGCGTCTTTTTACTCTTTTTCATTCTCGCCATTCGCGCCGCTCCCAAAGAGAAACGGATGCGTCGCACAGCAGAATTCATTTTCTGCATCCTTCTTGCCGGATCCCTCATCTACTTTGTGAATCGCACCCTCCTCAGCAAATCTCATTCTATTCATCGGGAAAGCCCTTCTTTGGTCATAACTCCGTGCGTCCGGCTCTCACAGGAAATCCCCTGGATGGTCATCAAAGATAAAACAGTGAACTGTTTTCCTGGCGACCACGCCACCACTCTTCTTTTTTTCACCGTGCTGTACACATTTTACGCAGGCAGAAAACTCGGCACCATTGCCTCTCTCTACGCTCTATTTAGGATCCTTCCCCGCTTAATTGTCGGTGCCCACTGGGCCTCTGACATCATTGTCGGCAGCAGCTGCCTCGTCCTTTTCTTTTTAAGCTTAGCACTATGCACCCCCTTTCACTTATGGTGCATTGACAAGATAGAAAAAACCATTACGCGGAGATCCTATGAACCTATTCCTTAATGCGAAAAGTTCGCTTTTTCCGCCTTTTTCCACATCTTCTAAAGCTGCTTCTTGGCCTACTTCCCCAAGTATGTCCTGCGAAGCGGCTTTAAAATCTGTGAAAAAAAACATCAAAAATCAAAATTTTCGCATTAAGGAATAGATTCATGAAATCGAAAAAAACACTCTATGATCAGCTGTTCGAACTCTCCAAAACGATCAAAACGCTCTCATCGATTGAACTTCTCCTTGATTGGGACCAAGAAACCTATATGCCTTCTGGCGCCATCGATTTCCGGGCAGAGCAAAAAGCGCTCATGGCCGGGCACATCCACAAACTCATGACCAGCACTAAATTTTCTCATCTGCTCAACCAACTCATTGACCTCGAATCGGGCCAGCTCCTCGATTCCTCTTTATCCCCTGCCCAAGGTGCAGCCCTGAGAGAATGGCGGAGAGACCATCTCCGCTCGATTAAACTCCCCTCGGCTTTTGTCAAAACCCTTACCTCAACATGCGCGATTAGCGGTAGCAGCTGGATCGAAGCTAAAAAAACGTCTAACTTCGCCCATTTTGCGCCTCACCTCACCAAAATTTTACAGCTCTCTCGCAAAAAAGCCGATCTCATCGGCTACCAAGACCATCCATACGACGCTCTCCTCGACCTCTATGAACCGGGGATGACCGTCGCCAAACTTACCCCCCTCTTTGACAGACTCAAAACAGCTCTCACGACCCTTGTCAAGACCATCAAAGCCCAGCCTCCGATCGACACCGGCTGCCTTAAGGGAGAGTTCAATTCCGAACTGCAGATGCAGTTCGGTAGAAGAATCCTCAAAACCATGGGATTTACTCCAGAAAATGGCCGATTAGATCTCTCCGTCCATCCTTTTTGCACCCCCATCCATCCTTTAGATACCCGGATGACCACCCGCACCCTCCACAACGACCTCCTGTCGAATGTCTTCTCCGTCATCCATGAAGGAGGCCATGGCCTTTATAATAAAGGGCTCGATCTTCAACAGTTTGGCTCTCCTCTCGGGGAGCAAGCATCGCTTGGCATCGATGAAAGCCAATCCCGCTGGTGGGAGACCCGCATCGGCCGTACCAAAGCCTTTTGGACCCACTTTTTACCCCTTCTCCAAAAAGATTTCCCCCAGCTCAAGACCCTGCTTGACCCCTTCTACCTAGCCATCAACCAAGTCCATCCCTCTTTCATTCGCGTTGAAGCCGATGAAGTGACCTACAGCCTCCATGTCATCCTCCGGTTTGAAATCGAAAAAGCCCTCCTGGAAGGCTCTCTTAAGGTCAAAGATATCCCCGCCGTCTGGAACCAAAAAATGCACGACTCTTTAGGCATTACCCCTTCCAACGACGCTGAAGGGTGTCTTCAAGATGTCCATTGGGGCTTTGGCCTCATCGGCTACTTCCCCACCTATGTCCTGGGCAACCTCTATGCCGCCCAGTTTTTCCCCTCCTTTGAAAAGGCTCACCCCGATTGGCAATCCCGCGTCTCTCAAGGCGAGCTTGGCTTTATCCGCGAGTGGCTCCGCATCAATATCCACCAATATGGACGGCAGTATACCCCCGAAGAACTCGTCCAACGAATCTCAGGCAACCCGCTCCATGAAGCGGACTATGTCCATTATCTGAATACGAAATATAAAGAGATTTATCGCTTCTGAGCTAATCGGATCAGCCGGCGCTCTTCCGCTTGCTCATAACGCCGTTTTTCATCGCTCGATCGCGGGATCACCGGAGGAACTTCAACCGGCTTCAAATGATCGTCTAAAGCGACAAAGGTAAAGTACGCCGACAAAATATGGACTCTTTCCTGCGTCCGGAAATCTTCCTTGAAGACCTTTAGCCCAATCTCCATCGACGTCTTCCAGACTCTGTTCATCGAAGCTTTAAAGACTAAGATATCGCCATGCTTGGCCGGCGCTAAAAACCTCACCGAATCAATCCCCAGCGTGACGCATACTTTACCAGAGTGCCGCTTGGCCACCACTCCTGCAACTCGATCACATAAATCGAGCACCCTTCCCCCAAACAATGTCCCATACGCATTGAGATCATTGGGGAAAACAACCGATGTCTGATCATGGATAGCCGACTCTGCGACTGACTTTCCTTGCATTCTTGTTTACATAGAACATCACATGTTAATTAACAAGTGACGCTGAACTCATTCAAATCATGCCGTTTGGAAATGGCCGGGAGTCTCTTTCTATCAATTTATTTTTTTAAACGTTGACTGTTTTAGACTTAACCGTCTCATTATCAATTTGTTGAGATGTTAACCTTGATTTTTGACCAAAAACACCTAAAGTTAGCCTTGAAATACGACCAAAAGACACTTTGCAAGACCCATCCCCGTCTGAAAGCCACGAATGTATACTAAAAAAATAATGGATCCAGTGAAGACTTTGGCCCAGGGTTGCCATTCATTGACTTCTTTGAGGGCAAGATTATCTCCTGCCATGCAGCTAAAACCCAAAGCAATTTTGTGGGTAAAAATAAAAAAAATCCCCGTAGATTTCTCTACAGGGATTTGAAGATAGAAGATTAACGTTTAGAGAATTGTGGACGTTTACGCGCTTTGCGAAGACCGTATTTTTTACGTTCTTTCTTACGAGAATCGCGGGTGAGGTAGCCAAGAGGCTTGAGTTCGCCTTTACGTGTTTCGTCTTCGCTGAGGAGCGCGCGGGAGATCCCTAAACGAGTCGCGATCACTTGGGCTTCGGTTCCGCCGCCTTTCACGTTGATGATCAAATCGTACTGCTTATGGTCGCCGATTTTCTTGAAGGGGGATAAAATGAGATCTCTTTGGATAGCGAGAGGGAAATAGACTTCAAAGTTACGGTTGTTGACTTTGACTTTTCCTGAGCCGGAGCGCATTCTCACGGAGGAGACGGCAGTTTTTCTTCTTCCAGTTCCAATGAATTCTTTTGTCATATTAGAATTTTAAGGGTATAGGGTTTTGGGCTTGCATATCGTGCTCGGCACCAGCAAAGATGCGGAGTTTCTTGAGTTGCTGGCGGGCAAGACGGCTTTGAGGCATCATACCAGCGATCGCATTTCTCAGGATATAATCAGGTTTTCTAGCTTTCATCACACGGTAAGGGACTTCACGGAGACCGCTCATTGCGCCTGTATGGTAACGATAAATTTTTTGAGCCTCTTTAGCACCGGTGACTTTGATCTTCTCAGCATTGATAATCACTACGCCATCCCCTCCATCGATATGGGAGGTAAAAGTGATTTTGTGCTTCCCGCGGAGGATTTGAGCAACTGCGGAAGCAAACCGGCCGAGCGTCATCCCTTCTGCATCGAGAAGGAACCACTTACGGTCGTCTAAAGCTTCCTGCTGCGTCAGCAGCTTTGTTTGTTTCTTCTTATTCATGAAGGCATCCTAATGTGATAATGGGATCGAGCATACGATTTTTGACAATTTTTTGCCAATATTTACTTTCTTGAATATCATTCCTCCTTGGAGTAAAATTCTGTCTTCAAAATATTATGCGACAAATCAAAAGTTTTTTTATTCGAACCTATGGATGCCAAATGAACGAGCTCGACTCCGAGCTCATGGTGGGTCAGCTGGAGAAACGGGGCCTGATCAGGACACGAGAAGAGAGTGAAGCAGATCTTTTAATTTTTAATACCTGCTCGATCCGGGACCTGGCGGAACGGAAGGTAATGGGCAAGATCGGAAAACTCGGCGCCAAAGACAAACGAGCCCTCATCGGGGTCACCGGCTGCATGGCGATGGCCAAAAAAGAGACACTCTTCCGAAAGCTCCCCCATATCGACTTTATCATCGGGACCAATAACATCTCCGACTTAAGCAATGTTCTGGATGAGGTGCTCACGACGGGGCGGCCTGCGATCCGGACGGATGATCAATTTGAAGAAAATCTCGACTATTTAGTTGCGAAAAGAGATGACCCTGTCAAGGCGTTTGTCTCGATCATCCGCGGCTGCGATAAGTTTTGTACCTATTGTGTGGTTCCGTATACCCGAGGACAAGAGGTTTCCCGGCCCCCGGAAAGCATCGAAGAAGAGTGTCGGAAATTAGTTGATCAAGGATACAAAGAGATCACCCTGCTTGGCCAAAACGTCAACAGCTACGGCAAAGACAAGCCGGAATGGAACTGCCTTTTCCATGATCTGCTTTATCGTCTGGATAAGATCCCCGGCTTGGAAAGAATCCGGTTCATGACGTCGCACCCTGTCGACATCACGGTCAACCTGATGCAGGCGATCCGAGATCTTCCATCGCTGTGTGAATTCGTTCACTTCCCGCTACAAGCCGGTTCGAACCGGATCTTGAAGAAGATGCACCGGATCTACACGGTGGAGCAGTATTTAGAAAAAGTTGCACAGCTGAGAGAAATCGTCCCGAATGTCTCGCTGGGCACCGACATCATCGTCGGATTTCCGACAGAGACAGAAGAAGAGTTTCAGCAAACCTATCACTGGATGAAAGAGATCAAATACTCCGTCGCTTTTATTTTCGCTTACAGCGCGCGAAAAGGAACGCCGGCGTTTCGATGGAAAGATGATATCCCCGAAGAGGTCAAGAACGACCGTTTGCATCGTCTGCTTAGCCTCTACGAAGAGCTTGCGGCCGAAGAAAAAAAAGCGATGCTAGGAACTGAAGTTGAAATCCTTGTCGAAGGCAGAAACCGCGATGAACTTCACCTAAAAGGACGGACGCGGTGCTGGAAAAAAGTGGTCTTCCCCGGCGAAGACCATTTGATCGGGACGTTGCAAAAGGTCAAAATTAATGGCTACAGCCATCAGACGTTTTTAGGAGAACTTGCTAAAGCATCTCTTCAAAAAGCTGTTCTGAAATAATTTTGATGTGGAGCTCTTTGGCTTTATCCAATTTGGAGCCGGCATCTTCGCCGACTAGGACAAAGTCGGTTTTTTTGCTAACCGATCCGGTGACCTTGCCGCCCCTTTCTTTGATCAGATCTTCTGCTTGATCGCGGGTATATTTTTGAAGTGCGCCGGTTAAGACAAACGTCTTTCCAAAGAAGGCATGATCGGTACGGATGGTTTTTTGAGAGGCGTGCGGCTTGACGCCATTTTCTAAGAGCATTTCGATTTCTTTAAGATTGTTGGGATCTTTGAAGTAGTCCGCGATGGCCTCGGCCATTTTATCGCCGACACCATCGATTTTTAAAAATTCTTCTGCCGACATGGCGGCAAGCGCGTGGATCGAACCGGCCTGCCGGGATAAAATCTCGGCGGTCTCTTCGCCAACGTAACGAATGCTAAGCGCCAAAATAAACCGCGCGAGGGAAACATGACGAGATTTATCGATGCTGATCAAAAGGTTGTGGATCGATTTTTCTTTAAATCCTTCCAGTGTGGCTAGATCGTCGGCAGTGAGTTTGTAAATGTCAGAGACCTGCCGAATCAGTTTTTTACGGACGAGCTGCTCGACGACTTTCTCCCCCATGTGATCAATATCCATGGCATCTTTGCTGGCAAAATAAGCAATCCTGCGGATGATCTGTTCTTCGCATCCTTTCGAATTCGGACACCGGACAGCGATTTCGCCTTCGGTTCTGACAACATGTGTTCCACACACGGGGCACTGTAAAGGCATGTGCCACGGTTTGGAATGAGCAGGCCGTTTTTTAAGATCGACTTCGAGCACCTGGGGAATGACATCGCCGCCTTTGGCAATTACAGCCCAGTCCCCTTCTCTGATATCTTTGCGGGCAACTTCTTCTTCATTATGGAGCGTGGCCCTGGCAATCGTACTGCCGGCAAGAAAAACAGGCTGGAGCTCTGCAACGGGCGTCAATACGCCTGTCCGGCCAACTTGGACGGTGATAGCGCGGATTTGAGTGAGCGCTTGTTCAGGGGCAAATTTATACGCAACGGCCCAGCGGGGGCTTTTGCCAGTCGTTCCTAAGGTCGACCACTGTTTCATCTGGTCAACTTTGATGACAATGCCATCGATATCGAAAGGAAGCGTCTCCCGTTTTTTTTCGATTTTATGAGCAAACTTCATGAGATCTTCGATAGATTCGGCAATGGCAACATGATCGTTATCGAAGACCG
>DATAHB010000033.1:0-7103 GCA_036263375.1 Rhabdochlamydiaceae bacterium
CACCATCGATGCAGCTATCCGGTAGATATTCTCTAGTGAAGGTCTGGGCTTCACCGCTAATCACAAAGAGGTTCGGAAGGTTGAAATTTTTGAGTTTAGACCAAATTTTTCGGACCCGTTCAAAGCGCCATTCGACACCAATCCAGTTTTTAGTTTGGTCTTTGGCTTTTTCCGCAAGCCAGGTCCCATTGCCCGCGCAATACTCGATAATCACCGGATTTTCGTTGCCGAAAACGGTTTTCCACTCAGGAAAAGCAAACTCTCGGTGTTTGTCATAATAGTCGGGAACAAAGAATACCCGGTCCCCAAATAGAGGGCGCCTTTCTTCCCAAAGGTACGGTGATCTCAAATCTTTTGGTTTCATAAGGCAACCATTGTAAGGCAATGGAAAATCTTGATCAATAGTGACGGCCTTGTTATGTTAAAACTAAATTTCATGAGGTACGCGATGAAAAAAATGTTAATTCTAACAGCCTGTTTTTCAGCTCTTTTTGCTGAAGATGCTCAAAATTCTTCTGTACCCGTCACAGAAGCAGCTTCCCAGAAGGTCCAGGTCGCCTCTCCTGAAATCCCCGATTCTGTAGCTCCAAAGGCAGTGCAGGAGGCGGCCGTTTCGACAAAAACGGTGGAACTCAGCACCGATTCTCCTACCGTTGAATCGGCTGCCGTCACGCCAGCTGAAGGAATGCCTAAAGCAGCCCTTCCGCCGACAATTGTTGAGCAATCAACCTCCATTGAACTAAACTCTCTTGATCTTGAAGACGACATTGCAGCGATCGAAAAAGAAGAGAAAGAAGTCGCAGATGCCGTCAAAGAGGATGGCATCGTCATCGATCTTGGACAAGTGTTTGCCGGATCTCCCACCATCTACACTGTCCTCTTTGCCCTCTCCATTGCAAGCGTTGGCATTTGGGCTTATGCACTCATGCGACTGAGGACAAAAGAGCTAATTCCAGAAGAGCCTTTAAAAGAGCTCCGGATTAAACTTGCCGCTAAGCAATACAACGAAGCGCTTGCTCTTTGTGAAAAAACTCCGAATATCTTATTCAATATGGTCTCCACTGGCATCCAATCGCGCAGTCAAGGCCAAAATTCGATGTTAGAGCTAATGAAATCCGAAGGCCGCCGATCGAGCACTCGACTCTGGCAAAAGACCTCACTTCTCAATGATATCGCTGTGATTGCACCGATGATTGGACTTCTGGGGACCGTGCTCGGGATGTTTTATGCCTTCTATGACCTGAATCGCTCGATGGAAAGCATCTCCGCCCTCTTTGACGGACTTGGAGTCTCTGTTGGAACAACCGTCGGTGGACTGATTGTCGCGATCTTAGCCCTTATGTTCCATGCCATCACAAAATACCGTCTGACCCGCCAGCTGGCCGTTATTGAGACACAGGCCCACTCCCTTGCTAACCTGATCGACAACCAACAAGGATAAGTATGAGCTTGATTCCTGAGGACGAATTTAAGCGGTCGAATTCGATCAACTTAGCTCCGATGGTCGATTTTTTATTTCTCGTCATTGCTGTCTTTGCCACGATGGCAATCACCCGCGCAGCGCTGTATGATAATGAGGTGAACCTCGTCAAAATTTCCCCTGAAAAAGAGGCTCTCTCTGCCGGCACGGAAAAACCGTATCTGGTCAACGTCAGCATCACCGAAGACGGCAAATACAAATGGCTCACTGAGGTCAGCGAGTTCCTCATGGAAAATCCCGGCAGCATCCGGAAAGAACTTCTCAAACAACAGCAGCTTGGGCTGATCCCTGAAGAGCCTAGTCAAATTAAAATTCTACTTCACATCGATCGAAATGCCAAATGGGAGCCGGTTGCCCAAGCCATTTTTACAATCCGGGAAGCCGGATTCCATATCCATCCAGTCTATGAGCCTGAAGAGAAGTAATTTTTAGCATACAAATCTTCCATCTATTTTGATAGAATCTTATCCGTTTTAATGGGAGAGATCCATGAAGTATGCAAAAGCTGTTTTGTTGTTCGTTGTCGGGCTGGTTTCGACCCCTCTTTTTAGTGAGGAGGCTTCGACCCAAGAGGCGGAAAGTCAGTACGAGCAGGCTATAAGCTTTCTCAAGGACCAAAGCGCAGAGGCTGCCAAACGTCTGCAAACAGCCACGGATCTCGGGCATAAAACAGCTCCTTTTTTGCTTGGTCTTTGTTATCTCAAAGGAGATGGTGTGCCAAGAGACCAGAGCCGAGGAGTTTTTTATCTTCAAAAAGCAGCAGAAAATGGCATTTCAGATGCTCAATTCACTCTTGCCGCGTGTTACCTAGAAGGTGTAGGGGTCAAACAAGATCCCGAACAAGCAGTCGCTTGGCTATTGAAGGCTGCTGATCAAGGAAACTGGAAGGCGGAAAATGACCTGGGAAACTGTTATGAGAACGGTAAAGGTGTTGTTAAAAATCTCAAAAAGGCTATCTATTGGTATGAAAGAGCAGCAAATCAAAATTTCACAATGGCCCAGTGGAGCTTAGGACTTTGCTATCTAAACAATCAAAAATCTCTTAAAAATCCCAAATTAGGCTTTGAGTGGATCAAAAAAGCTGCCGATAAAGGCTTTGTCCCTGCTCAATACGATCTTGGATTATGTTATTTCAATGGAGAGGGTATTCCTACAGACAAATCTGAGGCGATTAAATGGTTTATCAAGGCAGCAGAGCATGGCTATGCTTCTGCCCAAAATAATCTCGCTGTTGCTTACTTCGACGGAATTGGTGTTGAAAAAGATCAAGTTAAAGCTGTTCAGTGGCTTCAAAAAGCGGCAGCACAAGGTGAAGTCAACGCTCAATTTTCCCTTGGTTTATGCTATCTGAAAGGGACTGGAATTCAGTCTAATTCCAATGAAGGTCTCAAATGGGTACAAGTAGCTGCAGCAAACGGCCATTCCGAAGCCAAGGCATTTTTAGCCTCTCTATCTAAAAATAAATGATCTACATTTGTCTGCTTTTACTCCTTTGTTCATGTTCTCACTATTATCGGGATGCTGCAACAGCGCTCCGAGAGGAACGATTTGAAGAAGCGGCAAAAAAGCTTGCCAAAGCAGATCGGCACTACACCGTATCCAATGAGGCTGCTTTGTTATTGCTCTCTCGTGCAATGGTTTATTTCCAAAGCGGCAATTTTGAAAAAGCGACGTACGATTTTGAAAAAGCCCTAGATGCCATCGATTATTACAAACAACCATCACTCTCCGAAATCGCCGGGCAAACACTGATCCAAGACAACATGGGTGCCTATGTCCCTCCCCCGTTTGAAGAGAGCCTTGCACGGTTTTACCAGGCGCTGGCCTTTCTACATTTAGAACAAGAAGAGAATGCGGCAGCGACCCTTTACTATCTCGAAAATCATGCTGCGCAAAACCCTCTGACGACGTACCTGCTCGCAACGCTTTTGCAAAGACGCGGCGACAGCAATGCGAGCGTATTATTTTCCCGTTTGCAAATCGATCCTCCCCAAGGCAATGTTCTCTTAGTCCATCATCGTGGCACGGCTCCTCAGAAAAAAACAGAACTTTCCCCGGTAAGCATTGTCAGCGCAGCCCTTGTTGAAACACTCTTGCAAACAACCGATCTTAAACCCGCTATTTCGAGCTTAACAGGCATCCCTATCCCAGTCCTTCAGACCATCCCTAGACCGACATCCCTCTTGAGCCTCGATCGGAAATCTCAAACTCCTACCCTCTCTTTTGATATCGATACGGCTGCAGAAGAGTATCTGGATCAAGAGATGCCTTGGATTACTGCAAGGGCTGCCGCACGGCTTTTAGTCCGCAGAGGCTTGGTCGCATCGACAAAGGAAAAGGCCCAGCCTTTTATTGATTTTGCTATGCTGATTTCCAATCTCGCAACCCGGGCAGACACCCGCAGCTGGGCCATGCTCCCCTCTTGCATTGATCTCTATCATTTAGACCTCCAGCCCGGCCTACACCAAGTCCAGATTGGCAAACAGAATGTGGCCGTCACAGTCAAAGAGACAGGTCTGACGATTTTAGAGATCTTTCAACCGAATAAATTATTCACCCTCAAGGAAAATATATGAAAAAACAAGCGCTTTTAGCTTTATCATTGACCTTAGCCAGCATTTTGGCCAGCTGCGGACGCAATATCCGCACTGCTGAAGATGTCACTCCCGGTAATACCAAGGAGACGTGTATGAATTGGAAATACGGAGTCACTGATATCCGAATCCAGACAGGAAAAATCACCAAAGAGCTCGTCGACCGTTGGATTGCGAAAACCCAGTATGACATTACCAATGGCAAACCCCGCATTATCATCACACAGATTGACAATCGAACAGACATGGTCATTTCAACTGATATGATCCGCGATATCATTGAGCATGCTGCTGTAGATGACGGCCGAGTGACGATGGTTGTCGGAGATACCAAAAACGAGCAAGAACTCGACACCTGGCTTAAAAAAATAACTAAAGATCCCAAATATGCCAAAAAGAGCCGAGTGGAAAGCAATGCAGCCCAGGCGCCCCAGTTTCTGGCCAAGATCCGCATTGTCAAAGCCATGACCGAACAAAAACGGTATGATATTGAAGAATACTTGATGACGCTCACGCTTTATGACCTCGAAACACAAGAAATCGTCGATTCTGCGACAGACCTATTGCGTAAAAAGGTCCGAATTTAAATACTCGTTCCTTCAATTGACTGAGTATTTATTGATCACCTGCCCAGGTGGTGGAATTGGTAGACACAACAGTTTTAGGTACTGTTGCCGTAAGGTAGTGCAGGTTCGAGTCCTGTCCTGGGCAATAAAAAGAGGCCATGAGGCCTCTTTTTTTTGCCCAGGAAGTAAGCCACCAATGTGGCTTACGTCAGGACTCAAAGTGAATTCTGCTTGTAGACGAACCGGCCTGAAGGACGACTCATCGCCTGAAGGGAGCTTGTCCTGAGGCTAAAATAAAATTTTAGGAGGAATGTATGAGCTTTGGATTTAAATTGCTACTTTGCCTAACAGGAATGTTGTCGTTCATTTCTAATGCAGAAGCGGGAACTGTATATACGACTTCCATTCTCCAAAACGAGGCTATGGATCCTTTTGTTGAGGCTATTCAAAAAGAAGATCTACAAGCGATTGGATCTCTCATTGAGATGAGAACTGATGTCAATAATCCAAATCAATATGGCTATACCCCTCTAATGGCAGCTGCTTTTAAGGGAAATCTAGAAATTTGCCACTTATTGGTGGGTGCCGGAGCTGATACAAAGGCTTATGATAATCAGGGGGCTACACCTCTTTTCTATGCCTTCTATGGTTCCGAGAAAGAAAGCGTGGTTCGCTATTTTACTGAAGAATTGAATGTAAAGGTGAATCTGATGGATAATTCTGAACGAACCCCACTCATTTTAGCTGCATTAAATAATCATTCTAAATCAATTGAATTATTGGTTGCTGCTGGAGCGCAAATTGAGACTAAAGGTGAATTTGGAGGCACAGCTCTCTATCATGCAGTCAAAAATGGTAGCTTAGAGGCTGCGAAAGTCCTGCTTAAGCTTGGCGCTCAACTAGAAACAAGAGATGAAGACAGTTTTACCCCTCTTATGGCTGCTGTATTCAATAACAATGGAACCTTGATTCGATTTTTGTTAAAGGCTGGTGCTGATAAACATGCCCGTACTACTAAGGCTGTAGCTGTCAAAGTTAAAAAAGATTGGCATGACTGGATGCCCAAAACTGTCTATATTCCACAAGATGCTTCGCTTTTAGACATTGCGCGGCAATTTGATAAAAGAGTAGCAGAACACCTCTTGGTTAACGAAGAAGGCTTTGAATAGCCTATTTAAAGCCTTGATGCCTGTTCTCACAAACACGTCTTGAATCGGCATACATTAAGATCTTTTGAGAAAAAAGATCGGAAGAATCTTGCTCTGAAGAGCGGCTCATCAAAACAGCTGCAGGCCCCATTGAAACACCGCCCGATCCCATGTGGGTGGTACAGCGGGCATTCGTCACTTTGCCATTGCTAGTATAGAGCGCCCCCAGGGTGGGAAAACCATCATAAACAACGGATCTTCTTCCAACCCAGCGCTCGACAATTCCTTTTTTTTCTAAAATGGAGAGTTCTTTTGCCGTCACGACTTTTCCGTGCGTGGGATAGCCGAGCGCCAGCGAGACGAGTCCAGGTAAAACTCTATTGATCAGATTTAATTGTAAAACGGCTCTGTTTTGCGCAAATTCATCCTTTTTATCCGGCTGTTTGTCGCTGTAAAAGGCTTTCGTGCCCGCCACACCCAGAAACAGATGATCGTCTTCAAAACGGCCCTGCCAAGCTAAAACAATCTCTTCGCTATGCACTTCCATCGAGTGTGCGAACTCTCGATATTTTGCAATCTCATCAGGTGCAAGAGGAATCTTCATCAAGAGCGAGGCTCCTGCAAAACCGGCGTAAGCTGGTTCCTCAAATCCAAGACAGCGGAGAGTTCCCACAGACTCTCCGGGACAAAAAACATACTGAGAGTCGGTCTCGCTGTGGGAGGTTCCATCTTTAAATCTAAGTCCTATGATCTGTTGACCGTCCCACTCAAGGCCAACGACTTCTTTGTTAAGCTGCAGCTTAAAACAATCGGGACCCATAAGCTGCTCAAGATAGGCATAAAACTGCGGGATGAAGACCCTTGTGTGGATAGAGCCTCCAGGTCTCCATAAAGCGGCTGTGTCGCTTTTCCAATCACCAGAAACGGAATGTTCAAGACAAAAATCCTTCAGATGAGGGTCTATGAGGGTGACTTCATCAGGAGATAAAAGTGCACAATTCTCATACCCTAGTTTTTCATAATCGGCGATCATTTTTTCAGCGCGCAGCCGAGCCTGAGGGACTCGGACGATGATGTCGATGCGATACCCATCTCGCAACCGTTTAGGCGATTTACTTTTCGGTTCGTAGCAAGGATGAAAATGGGATGCCTTTAAAAGAGCTCTCAACGCTTCATCGCCTTCATCGTACATCTCTTGCCACAGCTCCATGCTTTTTCTGCTGAGCGTCAATAACGAAAGCGTTCGATCGCCGTGACTAGGATCCGTCCCATAGATTGCGACAGCTTGTTTAAAATGAAGAGCAGTTTCCGAATC
>DATAHB010000034.1:0-13146 GCA_036263375.1 Rhabdochlamydiaceae bacterium
TCTATTTTAACGGGCTTTTAAAAATCTTTCTTCTATATTCCCCCAATTAACCACTTTCCAAATATTTTTAACATAGTCTGCACGCACATTTTTGTACTGCAGGTAGTAGGCATGCTCCCAGACGTCGATTCCCAAGAGTGGAATGAATCCCTGGATGCTTAAAGGGTCTTGGTTAGCACAGACTGCAATGACAAGTTCTGATTTGGATTTGTCGTAACCTAGCCAGCACCAGCCAGAACCTTGGATGGCCACTGCTTTGGCGCTCAGTTTTTCAATTAAATTTTCCAGCGATCCAAAATTTTTTATGATAGCGGCTGCAAGCTCCCCCTTTGGAGGCGCTCCCCCGCCTTTGCTGATGGGGGCTAGGTTGGTCCAGAAGATCGAGTGGTTGACATGCCCACCACCATTGAACTTGATCGCGGCTTCGAGCGCGATCATCTCAGCAATCTCGTTTTTTTGCTCAGCAGCTTGGTATTTTTCTAAGGCCGCATTGAGGTTATTAACGTAGGCTTGATGGTGCTTGGTGTAGTGCAGCTCCATGATCTGCCCAGAGATCACCGGCTCTAAAGCGCCGAAATCGTAAGGCATTTGAGGTAATTCATATTTTGTCATGGAAGTCCTCCTGGTTTAAAGATCCATGATACAGGAATGGCTTAATTCATTTCAAAATCGACCCTTATTGGATGGATTTTTTGAGTTCTTCTTCTGTAATAGGACCGATGCAGGTTAACTTTTTATTGGCAGGAATAGCTCCAAAGACAGCAACGAAACCCTTCACTGTGGAAGGACTGGTGAAAATAATTTCATCGATTTTTTCAAAATCAGGAACAGGTTCTGGTTTTTGAAAGACTGTCTCGTAGAGGTCGCAGATCTGATGCCGAACTGCCCTGCTGCTTAAATAATGCTCGAGTTTTTTACGCGCCAGCGATGACCTGGGATAAAAAATGTAGGCGTTGCGGAGATCTTGATGCTTCAGAACCTCAATCACCCCTTCTTGCGACTCGTCTTGTGCCACAAGATGAGGAACAAATCCCTCTTGAGTCAGTTTTGCAGCGGTGCTCTTTCCAATAGCAATGAGCTGCTTGTTCTTGAGTTCTTCTTGATGCATCCGTGTTAAAAGAATCCGCACGGCATTTTTGCTGGTGAAAAGAATATGCGTGTAGTCAGCAAAATCTTCCAGGATGTGGGAAGGAATTTCCAACGGGACTGTTTTAATAATCGGATAATGGATGAGATCTTTTAGGTCGCCAGGATCTGTCCCAAGATAAAGCTTCATCCCTTAGATATAATTAATTGGCATGATGAATGCATCTGAAAAGTTGCTCCATTGCATGATCGGATTCGAGAGCAATCACTGCAAGCCGGCCTTGGAGCGGCGCTGTCTCGCCAGGAATCGGCATGCGGCGCCTGTGGATGAGTCCTAAGCGGATGAGTGCAGCTTCTGCCATTACTACTCCATCGATTTGTCCGCTATCTAAGATGGTAAGCCTTTCTTCGATCGTCCCTCGAATATCTGTAAAACGGAATCCTTCTCTCCAAGCTCGAAGATTCTGCTCGCGGCGGTGAGACGATGTCGCAATGAGGGCATTCTGAGGGAGCTGGTGGTTATAAACTAAAACATCAGATGGATCGACGCCTTGAGTAAGTGCAACGATTTTGAGGCCAGGAGCTAGAGGCTCAGGGAGATCTTTGGCAGAATGGATTGAAATGCGGAAATGGCCCTGAAGTTGCATTTGATCGACTTCGCGGGTGAAAAAATCGGTTTTATCGAGAGCGCGAAGCGAAGTTTTTTTGTCTTTGTCCCCCCTTGTTGTAATCCAAGTCGGCTGAAATTGGATATGCGGATGGTGCTTAAGGAGTTCACGATGGACTTCCCACACTTGGGCTTGAGAGAGCTTCGAACCGCGGGCACTGACAGTAATTTCAAAGGAGTTCGCGGATGGCATCTTCGACCCTCTCGACTCCGATCAGGCTAATGCCCTTGATCGAAAGCCCCTTGAGATTTCTTTTGGGAAGAACGCAGCGCGTAAATCCCATGTGGATGGCTTCCTTCAGGCGGAGTTCGACGCGGCTGATGCTGCGCACTTCTCCGCCAAGGCCGACTTCTCCCATGACTGCGGTGTCGGAATCAATTGGGCGATTTGCAAACGACGACGCGATCGCCATCAAAACTCCGAGATCAATGGCAGGCTCTAAAATTTTTATTCCACCGGTCACAGCGGCATAAACATCGTTGCGAAAAAGGGTATAACCCATCCGTTTTTCTAAGACGGCCAGCAAAAGCGCAAGACGGTTAGGATCAATGCCGGTCGAGCGGCGCGCAGGCGTGACAAAGGCCGTGGCGGCAACAAGAGCTTGGATTTCGACGAGCAGCGGACGGCTTCCTTCCACTGTCGGCACAATGACAGAACCGACCGATTCTCGGACGCGCTCTTCCAGAAACGCTTGTGAAGGATTTTCGACTTCTTTGAGCCCTTCATTTTGCATTTGGAAAAGGACAATCTCATCCGTCGGCCCAAAACGGTTTTTCACCGCGCGCAATATCCGATAACCATGCTGCCGATCGCCTTCAAACTCCAAAACAGTGTCAACAATGTGCTCTAAGACGCGGGGGCCTGCAATCTCCCCCGATTTAGTCACGTGACCGATGAGAAACGTCGAGATGTTCATTTTTTTTGCCAGATGCATGAACGCTGTCGCAAGTTCTCGGACTTGGGTCACGGATCCTGGAGCAGAAGGGATTTCACTCTTGTAGAGGATTTGGATTGAGTCGATGATAAGGACTTGCGGTTTAAGTTTTTCGATGTGGGACTGGATCTGCTCAAAATTTGTCTCACTGTAAAAATAGAGTTTTGGAGAGACAATTTTTAAACGGCGCGCTCGGAGCGCGGTTTGATCGACCGATTCTTCACCACAGACGTAAAGAACGGTCAGGCCAATTTCGGCCAAATTAAACGCGAGATGGAGCATCAGGGTAGATTTGCCGATGCCGGGATCTCCTGCGATGAGACTTAGCGATCCGACGACGAGGCCTCCGCCGAGTAATCGATCACATTGAGACAGTCCTGTAAGATACCTCTTGGCTTCTTGACTTTGGACTTGATCGAGACGGACAGGGTGCGACGAAGAAGGAGCTGCATACCGCTGAATACTCTTGACTTCGGTTTCTTGAACGAACGTATTCCACTTTTGGCAGGCCGAGCAGCTGCCGGCCCACTTGTTTTGCCGGTTGCCACACTCTTGGCAGCTCCAAAAGAGTTTGGTTTTACCCATGAGAAAGTTTTCCTATCGCATCTTGAGCAGCGGCTTGTTCAGCCTCTTTTTTTGAAGAGCCAGTTCCTCGTCCGGCTTCTTCAACGCCGAGAAATGCCGCAACTAGGAAAATCTTGCTGTGGTCAGGGCCTGTTTCGTTGAGGACTTTATAGATAGGCGGCGTCTGGAATTTTTTTTGAGAGTAATCTTGGAGCTCAGCTTTCCAGTTCCGGGCTGGGTGCTCTAGGATTCCCTGAATCTCCTTTTCGAAATGTTTCCAAAACAATCTTTTGACTTCCGTGATACCGCCATCGAGGTAGATCGACCCTAAAAGAGCTTCAAAAAGATCTGCAAGGATCGTCTCACGGCCGCGACCTTCGTTCATTCTCTCCCCCTTTCCAAGGAGGACAAACGGCGCTAGGCCGAGCTTAAGTAAAAACTTTGCACAGCTGCCGGCTTCAACAAGATGAGCTCTCAGCCGTGAGAGTTCCCCTTCGGCCTCGGTCGGCAAATGGTGATAGAGATAGTCTGAGATCAAAAGGCCTAAAATGGAATCTCCTAAAAACTCGAGACGTTCATTATGTTCGTGGACATACTCCCGGTGTTCGTTATAATACGATCGGTGGATAAAGGCTTGTGCAAGTAATTTTTTATTCTTAAAATGGTATCCGAGACGGTCTTCGACTTCGGAAAGCTGGGGATTTAAATCTCTCATAGGGTATTATTATTCACGGCGAATGGTATAAGTCAAATGGTACAACTCAATACGCATTTTAAAAAATTAAAAAGAGAATATGTATTCCCCATCATCGAGCGGAGGCTCGCTGAGGCTAGGGAAAAACACCCCAACCTCTCCGTCGTCAACCTCGGCGTCGGCGATATTGCGCTGCCGCTTGTTCCCTCTGTCGCGAAAGCAATCTGCAATGCTACCCACGAGATGACGACAAAATCCGGCATGCGAGGCTACGGCCCGAGCGAAGGGTACTCTTTTTTAAAAGAGGCGATCAGCAACATTAGTTATACCGGAATGATCAGCCCTGATGAAATTTTTATCTCTGAAGGAACAAATGGCGACTCGACGAACATTCAGGAACTTTTTAGCGCCAAGTGCAAGATTGGAATTCCCGACCCAACCTATCCGGCGTATTTAGATAGCGCCATTATCGGTGGACGTCTTTCAAAAGTTACGCTCCTTCCTTGCACGGAAGAAAATGGGTTCTGCCCAGTACCTCCACAGGAGCATTTAGATGTGATTTATCTCTGCTCGCCCAACAATCCGACTGGTGTTGCGATGACGCGGATCCAACTTAAAGCATGGGTCGATTACGCTAAAAAAGAAAAGGCCATTCTCTTGTTGGATAATGCGTATGAAGCATTTGTCACTTCTCCTGAAGTACCGCGCTCTATTTACGAAATCGAAGGCGCAAAAGCTGTCGCCATTGAATTTAGAAGCTTTTCTAAATCTTCGGGATTTACGGCCTTACGCTGCGCCTACACCGTTATCCCAAAAGCATTAGAAAATGGGCTCATGAACAAACTCTGGCTCAAACGGCAATCGATCAAATATAACGGCGTTTCGTATCCAATTCAAAGAGCCGCAGAGGCATCTCTTTCTCCGCAAGGACTCAAAGAAACCAAAGCGCAAGTTGAGCACTATCTCGAGCAAGGAAAAATCTTAAGCACGGGCCTTAGCCAATTGGGTTTTTCGTACGCGGGGGGACAAAACGCACCGTATATATGGTGGAAAGTCCCCTCTGGAAAAACCTCATGGGAATTTTTCGATGAGCTCTTAGAAAAATGTCAACTCATCTCCATTCCTGGAAGAGGTTTTGGCCAGCATGGAGAAGGGTATATCCGTCTTTCGACATTCACAACAGCAGAGCAAGCACGACTCGCACTGGATCGATTATGCGCTTTAAAGTAACCGGCGATCATAGAAAAATATTAGAAAAGCAGAAATTCATCGAGTTTGATGATCTCTTTTCTTTAGACGAAATCGAAAAAGTCTCTGCGCATGTCGATCAAGTTTTAGCCAAACGGACAAAACACTTAATTGACACACAGTCGTGCTCGGAGCTTTTTCATGCTGGAAGAGATGTGTGGCGGGACGATCCTATTTTGGAAAAATTCATCTGCAATCGAGGCCTCGCTCAGCTCACAGCCCAGCTTTTCCAACAAAACACCCTATGTCTGGGATTTGATCAGGTCCTCCGATCAACGACGTGTCCCGGCTTTCCGAATGGAACCCCAACAACCTTGCAGCAAAAAAGCTGCATCCTGCCGCTGGCCGGAGTTGTTTTAATCCGCCTCTCCGGCGAGGCAGATCCTCTCTCACTACTACCGAAAAAACGAGAGAATGTCGTTTTAATATCTCCTCATTTAATCGTGCCTTGGGAAATGTTTTTCCAAGAACCGAAACGGAGCTTTTTAATGATTGGATACGCGCCGGCTAAAGCGCTTTATGTGAGAGAGAAAAACGATCCCAACCTCCACTCCTTGAAGAAGTTGGGCTATGTTTTTGGCGATCATTTGAACACAAACTTTCATCCGCTTCTTTACAAATAATTTTTTTTCATTACACTGATCAGCTTATTTTTGGCGAGGTAGTTATGGAATTTGTGTCTCCGGCGGATGGACCCTATATCACCCATCAAGGCAAAAAATGCCTCGATTTTTCTTCCTGCGATTTCTTAGGACTGGCACAACATCCCGAAGTTAAGAAGGCTGCCATTAAATACACGTTGAAGTATGGCGTTGGGCTTCCTGTTTCTCCACTCGGATCCGCTCCTCAACAACAGCTCGAAAGCAAACTTGCCCAGTTCCTTGGAACTGACGTTGCCTTTTTGTTTCCGTCTTATGATGAAGTTTTAGAACTCTTAAAAAATCTCAAAGCAACCATTGTCTCTTCAGAAACCCACGACATCCCCAAAAAGAAAACCGGTCTTCTCTGCATTGACGACAGCTTTATGATCGGGATTACGGGAGAAAATGGGTTTGGCGTTGCGGCACATCAATCGGGTTTTGATCTGATTTCCGGATCGCTTTCAAATGGCGCTGGATGCAGCGGGGCCTTTATTGCTGGCTCCAAAAAAACGCTCGACTCCCTCAATGCTTCAGAGCCCCTTAGCTTTCCAGCCATCGGAGCGCTCGATAGCGCCTTTAGCTTCATCCCCGAGATGGACCAAGAACGGGAGACCTTAGCGAAAAATTGCCGCTGGCTGCAAAAGCTCATGAAAGATCTTCCAGCTAAAATGGTCAGGTCCCCCAAAGCGGTTTTAGAATTTAAATCTGTCAAAGAAGCAAATCAAGTCAGACAATTTCTCGCCGACGATCAAATCTATTTAGCTCCTGTTGTAGGAAATACTCTTTACATTGCGATGACAGCGCTCCATACACCGGATGATCTCGATCAACTGACTGTTTCGCTCAAGAAAATGTCAGAGACCGATTTAGCCCTGGCAATGCAATCATTGACTCCTACCCCATAAAAGTAGTTACCCACGAGCCTCAGCTGTGGGTACTTTTCTTTTCTGACGGCTTCGACTTCATTCAAGATTTTTTCGTGACCCAGCCTCAGCTGAGGAAAGACTTTAGGCGCTCTTAGCACAAGTGAAACGTCCGGATGGCATTTAATGTTCAGATGATTTTTTAATCCCTTTAAAGCCAAATCTCTGGCCTGTGCATCTGAGAGATCGTCTTGCTTTAGCATCACCGTTAGTCGCGTTTCGTTTTCTGATCGGTTAAACTGGGGAAAGGCGTTTGAATCAAACACGACTCCTAAGAGATCGTCGTTTTCTTGAGATGCAACGAGATACCCAAATCCGTTTTTGTGGAGGACATTTTTGTGATACCCGATATGCACCAGCGTCGTCCCATGGAGAGGGATTTGAAGAAGCTGAGGAAATAACAGCCTTCCAATTAAATGTGATGGAAGGGAGCTAAAGATATACTCTGCCTCGTAGCTTCCCTTTGACGTCATGACCTGATTCTGCTGGATTGCAGTCACCTCTTCTCCTGTATGGAAATGAACCGGTGTCCTCTCTTCCAACCTTTTGATAAAGCTCTTCATCCCCCGCTGAAAACTAAAGAGTCGCGGACCATCGAAGCGTGGCAATTTTAAAAATCCTTTGATGACAGAACCGTGTTTTTCTTCCAATTCTTTAAAGGTGGGAAGTCCAAGTTTGACCGAGATCTCTTTTGCACTGCCGCCGTAAATGCCCGTCACCATTGGAGCAAAAATATCCTGCGCGACCTGTGGATTAAACCGTCTGCAGGCAAAATCCCAGACCGACTCATCTTCTCGTTTGGGCTTTGTAACGAGATCTCTCAAAACTCCCTTGATCAGTCCCCATGAAAGAACAGGCATTTTGCGGAGCTTTCCACCGTTCCATATAAAACGGCTTCTGGCCTCGGGATTGCATGGAATCATTTCTTTATCCATGCCGATCTCAGAAGCGAGCTCTAAAAAATCTTTTGACTTTGATCCTCGAAAAACTCTGGGCCCTTTTTCAAAAAAAAATCGTGTTGATTGATCCGAATCGATCCATCCTCCCAGCCTCTCGCTTTTTTCAATCAGCTTAATATCAAAAAGATCATTCCGCTTCGCCAAATAATACGCGGTAGTCAGACCAGAAATACCGCCGCCTAAGATTAATATTCGCTTTTTCTGCATACTAGAAATTATGACTCAGAAAGAAGAAATTATTCAATTTTTAAAGCAGCTCCGCGAGGAGATCATTGCCGCCTTCGAAACCTTAGAGCCGCACGCGCGCTTCGAAAGAACCGCTTGGGACTACAAGACCGGCGGCGGCGGCGAAATCAGCCTCCTGCGAGGCTCTGTCTTTGAAAAAGCCGCTGTGAATTGGTCCGGAGTTGCGGGACCCAAATTTCCCATGGATGATGGCAGCGGGGCGTTTTTTGCGACCGGCGTCAGTCTCATCACTCATATGCAGAATCCTCATGCACCCACGGCCCATATGAATGTCCGTTACATCGAAACAGAAAAAGGGCATTGGTTCGGAGGGGGCTACGATTTGACTCCGATGGGTTTCCCCTATGAACAAGATACACAGCACTTTCACACAACAGCTCAAAAAGCACTCGATCGATTCGATTCCCAGCTCTATCTAAAGCTCTCTGCTTCTGCGCGAGAATATTTTTTCATCCCTCACCGTCAAAAAGAGCGTGGTGTCGGAGGCCTTTTCTTTGACCATCTGAATACAGGCGATTTTCAAAGTGATTTGACTCTGTGGAAAGCCATCGCCCATAGTTTTATTCCTGCAATCCTTCCGATCTACCACCGCCGCATTAATCAGCCGTATACCCGCAGCGATAAAGATAAACAATTAGAGACCCGCGGGCATTATGTTGAGTTCAATCTCCTCTATGACCGTGGGACAAAGTTTGGATTTCTCTCTGGAGGCAATCCCGATGCGATCCTCTGCTCAATGCCTCCCCTAGTTAAATGGTGAGTTTGCATTTCCATAGACAAGTTGGAGGCTGAACTTTTAACTGGTTTGTAAAACTCAAGCCTTGATGTACATCCCGCCGTGCTGTTCACGAAGAGACGTATTCCTGCAATCGATATAGCGGATTAGGTCCTTTTTGAGTTGTTGCTCATATCGCTCAAATACTTGATCTACCGATTGAACCAGAGGGCCCAAAAGACCTGTACAGTGGAAAATCTGGTCGGGAGCTAGGACAATGGCGATATGGGAGATGAGTTTTGGCTGCTGTTTTTGTTTTAGGAAGAGCAAATCTCCTGTTTTGAGTTCAGAAGCATCGACGATGTACAAGCCCCACTGGGACTGGCTCAGCAGACGAGGCATATCTCCGACCCAACCACGAGGAAGTTTGATTTGAAAGGCCTTTTGCAGAAGATAATGAACTGCCGTTACGCAGTCGGTTTTTGCAGGAGCCTCTTTGAGCGACACTGTTCGTTGGTAGGAGGTGTGCTTTAACTCAGCTACCGTGTCATCCAAAACTTGTTGATCGATGGGTAAATCATGAGAAAAGCGCACGACTGCAAATGTCATTTGACCCCGTATGAGTAAAAATTAAGTAAACAATTTACTAGCCAGCGGACATTTTCAACAGGTGTGTGCGGTAGAACCCCGTGCCCCAAATTGAAAATAAATCCTTTTGCGCCTTTCATCGAATCGAGGATGAATTTTGTCTTCTCTTGTAAAGTTTCGATTGGACCACATAAAATCTCCGGATCGAGATTGCCTTGAATGGCGATATGGGTAGGAACTTCTCTTCTCAGCTCCGACATTTCTTTTTCCCAATCAAAGGCGAGCGCGGTCGGTTCCAGTGAGACAAGTTCTTTCACATACCGTGTGAGCCCTCTTCCAAAAAGCGTGAGAGGGATGCCTGTTGGTTTAATCGCATTGACAATTTTTTTCAGGTAAGGAAACGAGAGTTTCTGAAATTCTGACGGCTCTAATTTTCCCGCCCACGAATCAAAAATTTGGATCACATCGACACCGGCTTTGATTTGCATCTGGAGATACTCGATGGTCGCTTCTGTAATTTTCTCTAACCACTGCGGTGCCGTTCGATTCATATATGTAGAAACGGTATAAGGCCCTCCGCAAAACCCGATAAGAGGCACTTTCAGTTCTTTTTTGAGCAGTTTGATGGTCTCCGAGACATAAGAAAGAGTTTCATGCACATCTTGCCTGACCTCATTTTCAGGCTCTTTTAAACGGATTCCTTTGCCATCAGAAAAATCAAAGGCAAAACCAAAAACCTCAGCAATCACCAAGATATCGGAAAATAAAATCGCGGCATCCATACCGAGAAGATCAATGGGGAGCTTGGTAATCTGAGCGGCAAGCTGAGGAGTTCCTACAAGAGTGCGGAAAGAATGCGTTGCGCGAATAGCGCGGTATTGAGGAAGAAAACGGCCGGCTTGGCGATGCAGCCAGATAGGCGGCCGTGGGACAGGCTCACATTTTAAAGCTCTTAGGAGTAAATCGTTCACGAAAGCAGCTTAGTTAAAATCGCATCGACAGTGAAACCAAATTCTGCAGCGAGATCTGCCTGAGGAGCCGATTCTCCAAAGGTCTCAATGCTGATGGCGATCCCGTCATGGCCAATCCATTGATGCCATCCAAAACTCACGCTGGCTTCGATGCTGACGCGCTGTCCTAAATCGCCGCCGACAATCGATTCTCTATACGCTTCATCTTGCTTCCAGAAAAGTTCCCAGCACGGCATAGAAACGACACGCACCGACTTACCTTGTTTTTCCAAGGCGGTTGCCACATCAAACGCTAAAGCGACTTCTGAACCTGTAGCAAAGAGTGTAAAGTCAGGCTTCTTTTTTTCTTTTTTGATGATATAAGCGCCTTTTGCCATCCCCTCTGCATAAGCAACATGCGTCCCGGGAACATCCGGAAGTGACTGTCTTGATAGGACTAAAGCTGTCGGGCCTTTGTATTGCAAGGCAGCCAGCCACGCCATCTTCACCTCCGCATTATCGGCAGGACGGATCATATGAAGATTCGGGATGGCTCGCAGCGCCGCTAGATGCTCGATCGGCTGATGCGTCGGGCCGTCTTCCCCAAGGAAAACCGAATCATGCGTGAACTGATAGATCACCTGGATATGCGAGAGTGCAGCAAGTCGGACAGCATTCCGCATATAGTCGGAAAAGGTCAAAAATGTCCCCACGTACGGCGTGATCATCTGCGTCTGGGCAAGGCCAGTCGCGGCAGCAGCCATTGCAAACTCACGAACACCGTATTTAATGTTGCGGCCTTCAAAGTGTCCTGCGGAGATCAGCGGAAATTTCTTCATCATTGTCATATCAGACCCCGAAAGATCTGCCGATCCTCCATAAAGTTGAGGAAGCAAAGGTCCGAGTACATCTAACACCAGCTGAGAAGAGGTGCGGCTTGCAAGTGGCGCTTTCATCTCGATGGCAGCGAGTTTTTGCTCAAGATCTGCAGGAAGCTCATGTTGCTGCATCATTTTAAACTCTTTTGCTAACTCGGGGTTAGCTGCACTCCATTTTTGAAGGGTTTCATTCCACGCCGCTTCAAGCTGCGCTCCTTCTTGAGATTTTTCCTTAAAAAAATCGTAAATTCCGGGTCCAACAAAAAAGTTTTCTTCGGGAAGCCCCAGTGCTTTTTTTGTCGCTTCGACTTCGTCTGTCCCTAAAGGGCTGCCGTGAACTTTATGCGTCCCAGCCTTATTAGGAGATCCTTTTCCTATAATTGTATGCATCATTACAAGGCATGGCCTTTTTTGGTGATCGCGGATCTCAGAAAAAATTTGATTCATTTGATCAAAATCGTACCCATCGATATCGTAAACATCCCACCCATAAGAGCGGTATCTCACCTTGGTATCTTCCGAGCACGATTCATTCAAAAAACCATCTAGCGTGACTTTGTTGGCATCGTAAATTAAAACAAGGTTGTCTAAACCCAAATGCCCTGCCAGCGAAGAGGCTTCCGAAGAGATCCCTTCCATGATACAGCCGTCGCCTGCCAAACAGTAGATTTTGCTATTGAAAAGAGTGAATTTATCTGTGTTGAATTTAGTTGCCAAAATTTTTAAACCCAAGGCCTGCCCAACGGCATTTGCAACGCCTTGCCCTAAAGGTCCTGTTGTCGCCTCCACTCCGTCGGTGATATGAAATTCTGGATGCCCCGGCGTCAGTGATTTAAGCTGACGGAATTGCTTGATGTCTTCCATTGAGAGCTTATATCCGGCCAAATGAAGACAGGAATAAAGCAGCATCGATCCATGGCCGGCAGAAAGGACAAAGCGATCCCGATTGAGCCATTTTGAATTACTTGGATTCTGTCTTAAGAGACAGCCATAAAGATAAGCGCCAAATTCTGCGCATCCCATTGGCAGGCCCGGATGGCCTGAGTTAGCCTTCTGGACTGCTTCCATCGAAAGCTCACGGATCGTATTAGCTATTTTGCTCAACTGTTTTTTTAATCCTGTCTCCATTACCCCATCCCTTTGTGCATTCAAAATTGTCATATGAACCTATTCCTAATGCGAAAATTTTGATTTTTGATGTTTTTTTTGCAGATTTTAAAGCTGCTTTGCGGGACATACTTGGGGAAGTAGGCCAAAAAGCGACTTTAAAATCTGCGGAAAAAGACACAAAAAGCGAATTTTTCGCACTAAGAGATTAGGTTCATTACTAATCCTTGGCGCAGACAGTATATAAAAGAAGTTTCTTTTCTCCCATGAGAAAAATTGACCGTTTGATCTGAGCCTGGTATGCTGATGGGATTTCGTAAGGAATTTTATGTTATCGCAAGAAATCCGCCGCAACTTTTTGAGATATTTTAAAGACCATCATCACCGAGTGATCCCCTCGTCTTCTGTCGTTCCGCATGACGACCCAACACTTCTCTTTACCAATGCTGGAATGAACCAGTTTAAAGACGTCTTCCTGGGCAAAACCGTCCGAGATTACAAAACAGCGGCGACCTCTCAAAAGTGCATCCGCGTGGGCGGAAAACATAACGACCTTGATAATGTCGGCCATACCAGCCGCCATCTCACCTTCTTTGAGATGCTTGGCAATTTTTCTTTTGGCGATTATTTTAAAGAAAAGGCGATCGATTTCGCCTGGGAAGTCTCCACAAAGGTCTACCAATTTGATCCCGATAAAATCTGGATCACCGTTTTTCGCGAGGACGACCAAGCCGCCGAAATCTGGAAAAAAATTGTCCCTGCTTCTCGCATTGTCCGCATGGATGAAAAAGATAATTTTTGGACCATGGGCGATACGGGCCCTTGCGGCCCCTGCTCCGAACTCTATTACGACCGCGGCCCTAAATACGGTAGCGCCGCTTCAATCAAAGACGATACCGCCGGGGAAAGGTATATCGAATTCTGGAATCTCGTCTTCATGCAGTT
>DATAHB010000035.1:0-5949 GCA_036263375.1 Rhabdochlamydiaceae bacterium
CGAAATCTTCCTCAAAGAACGGTACAGCCGCCTTCCCGTGTATCAAGACAACATCGACCATATCATCGGCGTCCTACTTTACAAAGATGTTCTTTCGGCATATACCGAGCAAAAAGCGTCAATCGCCTCGCTCATCAAACCAGTCGTCTACACTCCTGAGACCAAAAAGATCGCCCAACTCCTGCAGGAGTTTCGGAATAAACAAATTCATTTGGCCATTGTTGTTGATGAATACGGTGGTACCGAAGGGATCATCACGACCGAAGATATCTTAGAAGAACTCGTAGGAGAAATTGCCGATGAAGACGACGTCGATCAAGAAATCCTCTATTCCGTCCTTCCTTCCGGAGGCTGGATTGTCGATGCTCGGATGAACATTCTCGACATCGAAAAAGAGCTTGCCATTCAAATTCCCCCAAGCCCTGAGTACGACACCCTCGGCGGCTATATCTACCACCGCGCAGGAGCGATCCCAGCCAAAGGCTGGCGCCTCCATCATGACGATTTTGATTTAGAAATTTTAAGCTCCGACGAACGTTCCATTGAAAAGGTGCGGATCATGCCGCACCTGAATGAAGATCTTTAGTTTTGCCCAACCGTATAGAGACAGCGCGCAATGGTGTCTAGCAAGTTCGCAGGATTGACCTTATCAGGATCTGCGGCCGGACCCACTGTTTCAAATGTAAACTCCTTCGGGATAAGCGATTCTGCAACCAGCTGCTGGTAAAGACAAAACGGCTGATTGGAGACCATACAGCAGCCCCCTGCCTTGGGCTTGCTCGCAAGCCAAAGATTGTACGTATCGGCCGTTGTAGGGCGAACGAGAACGCCCAAGACACTCGTCATCGGGCAATGAAACTGAGCCCATGGGATCTGCTTGCTTAAAGAACATGCCTTCCACAAGAAGACTATGGCGTCACCTTCCGTCTGACACCCCTCCGGAGCAATCTCGACTTGGCTGTCCAGAGGACGGGCCCCCGAAAGCAACACAACCTGTTTGAATTGAACTCCGGACTTAGCGACTTTTTCAAGAAAATCGATCCGTTTCTTCATCGTTGCCACAGTCGAGCCCAAAATCACGGCATAATCGTACTCCTTTTTTGCCGGCACGATTTCTGTGAAAAACTGGTTCTTTGAACAATACTCCATCACAGCTTTAGTCTGGATTTCGGAGAGGTTATTTTCGATGTGCCACCTTTCTTTGCCGACAGGTCTTTTCCATGTTTTTTGAGTCTCTTTTATCATGGACTGCAGCGTCCCGTCATGAGGGACTTCCATCACTTGAAGAAGATGTTTTAAATCGTCATTCACAAATGAAGAAGAGAAAGATGCACAGACCCTACTTAGGAATAAAACAGAGAAGAACAATAATTTTTTCATACCTACCTCTATTCTAAAATTCAGAGATCAATTATAGAAACTTTTATGACAAATATTGCCCTCCCGCTTCATTCTCTGGCAAGGAAGAAAAAGATCCTTGTGCTCATCAGTCGCGGCGGTGGCGGGCATAAGACAGCAGGCGATTCTCTTAAACAGATCTTAGAGACCGATTACGAAGTCGAGATCAATCCTGTTTTGGCAGATATCTTAGGCAGGATCGATCCGTTCAATCTGATCACAAGAGGTCACTTCACCGGCGAAGATCTCTATAATATTTTGCTTAAAAGCCATTGGAATGGTGTTCTGCAATGGATGGTCAGTTTTGGCCCCAAGTGCATCAAGTCTCAAACCATTGAAAAGGCATTCGAAAAATATCTCCGGTCACAAGTTCAGCCTCCGGATTTGATTATTTCTCCAACCCCTTACATCAATTACGGCGTTGCCTGCGCAGCCCACAGGTGGGATATCCCGTTTGTGATTATTCCAACAGATCTAGACGGCTCAACCTTTTTGCATGGATTTCCAAAACATCCAACCCATCATCGTTTTAAAGTCGCCCTTGCTTATGACGATCCTCTCATCAGAAAAAAAACATTACAGAAAGTCGCCTTTACAGACGATCAATTGACAATCACGGGATTTCCCGTCCGCCCTGCCTGCTTGAAAAAATATTCCACCGAAGAACTTGAAATGATTCGGGCCAAATTCAACCTCTTCGAGTCTCACAAAATCGTGACTCTGATCATGGGAGCCGTCGGCAGCAACATGCTTTTTGATCATGTTAAGGTCCTCAGCAAGTTAGATCCCCGCGAGCATCAGCTCCATTTGCAGATGAACATCTGCATTGGACACAATCAGAAGCTAGGAAATAAAATTAGAAACTTCCTGCTAGACCAAGGCGCTAAGTTCTTAGGCCGGCATACGTTCTTGCTCCCCGCAGGCCTTGTGATGCACATCCGGGGCTATACGAAAGATCTCATTGAACTGATGGCCGTCTCCGATCTGATCATCACCAAAACCGGATCCTGCACCGTCAACGAAGCGATCTATCTCGAAAAGAAGCTTCTCCTAGACAACACTCAACGCTCCAGCGCCCGGCATCTCCGGTGGGAAAATTTCAATATCCCTTTTGTCCAAAGACATCGCCTGGGGTATTCGTTTTCAGATAATCAACAACTCTTGATGCTAATCCCTTCTTTATTGAAATACCCAGAAAAACCCCAGAACAAACTCGAACTGCCCAACTTTGAAGAAAGCATCCTGAAAGTCGTCCGGCAAATGATGAATTGAAAAACTATTGAATAATTTTAAGTTTTTTTAACTCGGCTCTGACTTGAGCCGGATTCTGGCAGATGATTCCCTCAATTCCCAGCTCCTTGGCTGCATGGATGTTCATTGCGAGATCATCGATAAACATCGACTCAGACGCTTTAATCTGATACGTATTCATGAGCGCCCGATAGATCTGCGGCTGAGGCTTGATCGCTTTCACTTGATAGGAATAAACCTGTCCATCGAAAACCTCAAAAAAGTCATGGAGAGCTTTCAATTCTTCATGCAGCTCTTTCGGCATATTCGACAAGATATACACCTTATATCCGTTATTTCTCACTTCATGAACCATTTCAATCATCTCCGGAATCGGAGTCAAAAAAGGAGCGATCTTGCTAACACAAAAAGCAAAAATGTTTTTATCATAATGCGGAGGAAGCTTCTCAATGACCTCCGCTCGCGACAACAATCCGCCATCATGCGTTGCCCATAACAAAGAATGAAAAATATCGGTGTAATCAAGCGGAAGATTGAGTTCTTTTAGAAACCGCTCCGGATTCCATTCGAGAAGAACGTTCCCCAGATCAAAAATGATGTTTTTATACGACTGAGTCATGAGAAACATTGTATAGTATTATTGTGTTTTTAAGCGCTCCATTTTTCCCTGCTATAAGAGGGTGTCTATAAAAGAGTGAGGGTTCGTCGATTTTTGGGATTATTTTGGCTGATTTTGGCTCAAAAGAACCCAAAAATTGACAGAACCTCACTTTATAGACATCCTCTAAGTTCTTGCATTAAAAAAAAATTTAACCTAGAGTAGTGCTCTATTTCAAAAGCTTTTGACATTTGGGCTGCGTCAAAGCCTCGGGGTTTAACGTCAGCTCAACTGTCAAAAACTGTTGAAATATAACACTAACTATTGATTTAGGAGATCCTCATGAAATTCAGAGTTGTTGTTGTCTTGCTTCTAGGCATCTCTCGCTTGCTCCTGGCTGACGCCAATGCTTATGTGACCAATTCAGGATCGAATACTGTGTCTGTCATCGATACACAAACAGGACTGGTGACAGCGACAATCTCTGGTTTTAACGTCCCGGTTGGCATCGCTATTACCCCCGATCAACATTACGCCTATGTCTGTAATTTCAGGCCCAGCAGCACAGTTTCTGTGATTGATACTTTGACTAATATGATCATAAATACCATTAGCGTGGGCAATTACCCTGTTGCCGTCGCAATCACTCCCGATGGGTCTTCAGCCTATGTTTGTAATTTCGGCACCAACACTGTTTCTGTGATTGACATTGCAACCAATCTAGTCACAAATACGATCACTGTGGGCGTCAACCCTGACGGCCTTGCTTTCTCTCCAAATGGTTCCACGGCTTATGTTACTAATCGTAACTCTAACAACGTTTCAGTCATCAATACTGCGACTCAAATGGTCACTGACACTATCCCAGTCGGCTCTAGTCCCTTTGGAATCGCAATTACCCCGAATGGCCTGACAGCTTATGTCGTTAATTCAGGTAGCGCCGACGTTTCAGTCATCAACACTGCGACTCAAATGGTCACTGCCACTATCTCAGTCGACCCCGGTCCCCTTGGAATCGCAATTACCCCGAATGGCCTGACGGCTTATGTGACCAATAGTTTTGACCTTAACAGCTCTGTTTCTGTGATCGACACGATGACTAATCTGGTCACCGATACCATCACAGGAGTTGATGGACCTAGAAACCCTGCGATTACTCCCAATGGCTCTGAGGTTTACGTGCCAAATCTTTTTGCAGGTACTGTTTCTGTTATCAACACTTCAAATAACATGATCACGAACACAATAACTATAGGAGCCGCACCCTTTGTTGTTGCCTTTCCGCCTTGAGATAGCAGATTCTCAAGGCTCCTCATACCTTGCCTAATATGATTGTCAACACCATTAGCGTGGGCAATAACTCTGCTGCGATAAAAAAAGAGCGCTTAGAGCGCTCTTTTTCTTTAATCGGAGGTGGAGAGACGCATTCAGAACTTTTGTTAGTTTGGAAAACTTGAAATTGATAAGATCCTTCCAACGAAATGGAGAGTAGTTAGTGATGGATAAATCAATCGTTCTTTAGATAAAAATTACCCCGAAGCCGGAGTTTTTTGAAGATGTAAAAGAAGCAATGTTAAAAGTTATTCCACACGCTTTAGAAAACGATGGATGTAAATGCTTTTCTTTGCACGAATCAGGGATGGAAGGTGATCGCTCTTTCTATTTGTATGAAATTTTTGATTCACAAGATGCGTATACCCGTTATGCTTCACAACCCTTTTCTTTAAAGATAAGAGAATCATTCGAGCAGTGGTTAGCTTGCCCACCCTCTCTGATCAGTTTGTCAAAAATTAGATAAGAAAAAAGGCCGGTCTTTCAAGACCGGCCTTGTCATTTTGGAGGTGGAGAGATACATTCAGAACTTTTAATTGGGTAAATCGATGAATACAACCAAAATAGGTTGAAAGTACACAGGGACTAGCAACGAGACTTTGGTTTAAGAGTCAACTTCAAGACCCTTACCTATTGAGTGGGGGATGTATTGCTAGATTCAGGACAGCCGTTCAGGGAGTAACGCTCAAACCAATAAAAAACCACACGACCGTTCTTATCTCGAAAGGATCCTACCAGAATCAAAATCAGGTCTATCAACACCCAGATCCCTAGCCCACCAAGCGTAAAAATCATAAGAAGTGCAGTTCCCACCTTGCCTACGTAAAAACGATGAGCACCAAATCCCCCTAAAAACCAGCACAGCAATAATCCAACAAGGCGCGCTTTAGGTGAGATCTGTGCAATACAAGAGTTAGATTGTATAGTGTTCAATTTTTAATATCCTAATTTTATAAACGTAAGCATAAGATTCTATCATGAAAGTCTGTGCCTAGTCAATTCTAATATATTGATTGAACAGGCAGAAATATCCCATTAAAAATTCCCTGCTAAAAGCATCTGTTGTAAATAGTCTTTCGATCGATGGCTTACCCTCTTCCGATTAAAAAAAAAGAGCGCTTTAAGCGCTCTTTTTCTTTAATCGGAAGAGGTAGGATTCGAACCCACGGTTGGTTGCCCAACAACAGTTTTCAAGACTGCCGCAATCGGCCACTCTGCCACTCTTCCGTGAGCAGCTATTATACGAAGTGAATTCTTAAATCTCAATCACTTCGAGAATTTTTTTTGAGATGGTAGGTCTGTAAACAACTCTCGCCTAAAGGCGAAAGCTTTATTGTCCGCTAAAAGCGGCAACATGCCGGCGGTTTACT
>DATAHB010000036.1:0-11719 GCA_036263375.1 Rhabdochlamydiaceae bacterium
CGCTCACTACAACCCCGCTCCAGGAGTGAATAACCAAACTTACGCGGATGGGATTGTCACATCGAATTATTTTCTACTCCAATTTAATATGATGATGGCTCAGTTCTTGAGTAGCGACTGTGCCTCATTCCAAACAACGCAGCGGCAGCTTCCTTCTTACACGATCACAGCGCCTGTCGATACATATGGAATCTATGCTGCACATCGCCGTTATATTCCGATCCAGGCCGATCTTTCTTATACAAGCGAGTCAGTAACGTGGAGCTATACGCTTTCTCCTCTTGTCAATCCTGGGGATGGCAGCAACAAAACACTCGTCTGTTTTCCTTTCTGGAAATATTTACAAGCAGGACAGCCTCTGCAAAACTTTATCTACAATGATGTCGTGAAAGGGACTTTTTATGCGGCAGAGGCAATCGATGGAAACGTTACTTTCTTAGAAGGCGGCCTTCCTTCTTGGTATGGGCCGGACCTGTTTATTCCTAGCACGTTCACTTTTACAGACCCTCAAAAGACTGTTCTAAATAATATATTGAATAATATTTTCCCGAATCTGATCGATCCTCTTCCGTTATTCCCTGAAGTCTATCTCAATACGGCCTATACAGCGGTGAGAACTGTTTTTATGTTAGCCAATACAGGGTTGGCAACAGCTTATTTCCTGACCGCCTCAGGACAATCAGGGAATATTGCAACACAGTCAAAACCTTTTATCGATAATGCAAAGAGCGTTTTGACTTCGTATTTGATTGGCCGGATCCCCGGAACTAATTTCTTTATTGCCGACCGAACAACAGGAGGAATTTGCGTCAATGGTGGCGGGGGGATTGGAGACTATCCTGAAGGGCCGAATCTTCAACAAATCAATGATACAGGCGCCGATTTTGGAAACTACACCTATAATGACCACCATTTTTTTGCAGGATATGCACTACTGGCTGCAGCGATGATTACAGAGTGGGAACTCAAGTACGGAGCGGCTTCTTTGTGGGTCGATCTACCTGTAATGGGCGCGGATGGACAACAATACAAGATCGCCGATTTTGTCGATTTTCTTTGGAGAGATGTTCATAATCCATACCAAAACGATCCCGATCTTCCTTACGATCGGTATGGGCTTCCCTGGGAAGGGCATAGTGTTGCCAATGGAATGCAGTACGATGGAAATACAGCTGGTAGAAACCAAGAAAGTATTGCAGAAGATTTCAATTGTTGGTATGGAATGAATGCTTTTGCAAGGGTCATGCTAAAGACATCTCTAACCTCAAATGAAATTGCAAAATATGAAACGGTACGAGATTTTAGCGACATGAACATGAAAATGAATGGTAGCTGCGCCATAATGTGGTTTAAAAACACGAATTATTGGAAAGCAGTCCCTGGTCCTACATCACTTGCTCCATCCTTTGGTGTTGGGCAGTATTCTCAAGTGACGGTCACAACTGGGCAGGTGAATGATAACGCGACGCAAAATCAAGTTTTCCAATAACAGAGTGCATGCAAACAAAGATGACAACGACTCCTTTGTCTTTATACCCAAGGAATATGAAAAATTGGTTTTTGAAGCGCGCCAAAAAACCGGGGTTCAACGATCGAAAAGCGCGCTGTATTAATTTAATACAGCGCGCTTTTCGATTGTTGAACCAAGGGGATTTTCGCGTAGCTTTAAAAGCCAATTTTTCATATTCCTTGGGTATATTGACGCTGATCTCTTTTCAACTGTTTTCAGAAGAAAAAGTGGACCAAAAGAGTCTCTTTTATCCTGTCTCTTTTCTGACCTTTCAATATGCCAATGACCATCCGCACCATTTTCCTCTAGGAGATTTAAATCAAATCTGTGTTGACCTTCTAGCAACAGCGGACGGTTATTATTCGCCTAAAGAACAAGAGTCAATGACGATCCCTTATGAGCGCACGCATTTATCGATTCAAGAGATCAATGCTTCGGGGCTTCACTATTTCTCAAAGCCGGCGCTAGGCGAAATATTAGAATCGGCCCACCAATTTTTTGAGAAAAAGAATATCCATTGGGCTTATCTTTTTATTGGAAGCGATCAAATCACCCATCAAGGAGAGGATGTTAGATCAAGCTCTGATCACGAGCTTGTAATTGGGGTTACTATTCCTGTAGTCAGTTCAGTGAATACAAAAGCATCTGAGCAGAGCTATCTCAAAAGTGACTCGTATATACAAACCCAAAAAACTCGCATCGAAGAGCCGTTTCCTCTGCGGCTTCCAGACCCATCGACAGGATACCCTGGCGCTTATATCGACCCTGACGCACTCAATAATTACCTCTACTCTCTTAATCGCCATCCTGGAAAAAGGGTCGACCTTGAGATTGGGCCGACGCATACGCCCAGCGGAGTGGCATTCGATTTTGTCATTACAGAAGAGCGCCCTTACCATCTCTATATCTCTGCGACAAATAATGTTCCTGAGGTGATCCACGCCTGGCAAGAGTCGTTTGGTTTTATTCACACCCAGCTATCAGGCCGTGATGATATTTTGAAGCTCAATTATTCAACCGATAACTTCGATTCTTACTACACAGCGGCAATGTCATACGAAGCACCTCTAGGGTTATCGCCAGGAAAAAGATGGAGTATAGCGGGTAATTATAATCGCTTTTTATCGGCTGAGTTCGGGCTAGCTCCTAATCTGTTCAAAGGAACGCAGGGCATTGTCGATGGGGAAATCATCGGAACAATCTATCAAAAAAAAACCTTTTTCCTTGATGCATTTGGACTGCTTGAGTACCGACATATTCATAATCGAAAACATTTCATGCAGCCTTCGGTTGTTAAAAATTTTCTTTTCCCCGCGGTGGGTATTAAGGCCACTCGGCTTCAATTAGAAAGCAAGATCATCGCATCTCTTCAATTAGAAAGCACGATCAGTAGTTTGTTTTGGGACGTCAAAAAGAGGTTAAATGCGCTTGGAAGAGCAAAAATCAGCCCTAATTGGGTCTTCTTCCAAGGACAGCTGTATTGGAGTTTCTATATTGAACCGTTACTGCAAAAAGTTGTTAAACGGATGGCAAATGAGTTTGTGATCCTGGCTCAAATTCAAAATGCTTTTTCCTATCGTTTAATTCCTCAGTTAGAAGGAATTTTAGGTGGGGTCAGCACTGTTAGAGGATATCCACAATCGAATGCTGCAGGAGATGATTTGTACCTCTCGTCTATCGAGTACCGTTTGCATATTCCACAAACATTCAAACCCCGCCGCACGTCTCGCGGAAAACTTTTTGGAAAAGAATTCAGATGGACTCCTGCCCAGCCGAAAGGAAGAGCCGATTGGGACCTGATCTTAAGAGCTTTTTACGATGTTGGGAGGACAGTAAATAATCGACCTGTTAAAGGAGAAAGAAACTATACCTTAGCAGGGATTGGTTGGGGGGCTGATCTCGTTATATGGACCAATCTTGTGTTGAAATATGACTGGGGCAAAGCGCTTAAGTCAGCCAATGGGATTCATAAGGGACATCAAGAGTCGTATTTTTCAACTGTAATTATGTATTAAAGTATGCTTAAAATTTTAGGAACCTTCTCTCTTTGTTTGCTATCCTTGCAGCTTGAGGCAGACCTTCAGCTCGAATCGATAGCTCACGGCAATGTCGATATTCAGACTCAAGGAAAAGAGACCCTTATTCAAGCCTCGGATCAATCGATATTGAACTTCCACAAATACGATATTGCAAAAGATGAGTCTGTCTACTATCGAATGAACGATCCCTCTCATCGTATTCTCAATCGCATCCATAGCGACGCTCCCAGCCATATTGAGGGCAAGCTTGGGTCTAACGGGATCGTTTATCTCATCAACCCCGCAGGTGTCGTTTTTGGCCCCGAATCGATTGTCAATGTCGCTTCTCTCATTGTCGCAGCTGCTCATTTAAGCAATGAAGATTTTCTCAAGAGACACGACCATTTTTATGGAATCAAAGGAGCCGTCGAGACCGCGGGTCATTTATCGGCTGGCAACATTGTTTTGATCGGCTCTAAAGTCCTAAAAGGCGGGGAAATCTCTGCCAAGCAAGTGGTTTATTCTGTTGGAGACCAGCTCTATTTAGGAAAAGAAGGAGAGCATTTATTTATTAAATGTCACAAAGACCGGATCTCTGAAGAAAACAGCTCGACATTTTTGGCTTGTGGCTCTGCTGAATCTTTTTTTATCCATCACGGAGGCACAACGAAAGCTGACTCCATCGCTTTTTATGGAGAGAAGGGGTCTCAGTTGCAAGTCACAGGGGATCTCGATGCTTCTTGTAGAGAGCAGGAGCTTGCGGGAGGGTCCATTACGCTTCAAGGGGAGAAAATTGAACTCAGGAGCGCTAAATTCGATGTTTCAGGCCGGGCAGGAGGTGGCACAATCTATGTCGGAGGAGGCCGGGATGGGAAAGGCTTATCTCCGACAGCACGAGAAGTCGACTGTGACTCAGAGACAACCCTACTCGCGGATGCTTTAGTTCAAGGAAATGGTGGGACAATTGTTCAATGGGCAGATGAGTATTCCAAAGCCGATGGTTTTTATAGCGCGCGTGGCGGCCCACTAGGTGGAGAAGGAGGGATGATTGAAACATCAAGCGGAAGAGGAGGACAGAGTTTGACAACGAGGGTTGATGTCGATGCACCTAAGGGCAAGCCCGGTAGTTGGAAGACCGATCCTTATTCGATCCAAATTGTCGATTCTGGAGGATCTGCCACCTTAGCAGACTTGAATGATGGATCTAACAATAGCTATGTCATTAACTCTTCTGTCATTAATGCTGCGACTGCAGGCTCTACTGTTATATTTGCTGCGAATAATTCCACCGGCCATGCGCCTGGATCGTGTACCATTGCCCTGGGAACCCCCTCGACCCCAGCCCATATTAATACCACAAATGCCAATGTCACACTCATTTTTAATACAACGGAGAGTCCGACAGTCCGCGGGATGATGACAATGAACGGCACAATTCAGAGTGCAACGTCTGTCTTTTCTACGCCTGTTACTTTGACAGGAAACACATCTGTGACAGCATCGAATGCGACAACATTCAATTTTGATGTCAATGGAGATGGAAATGGTTTTTGGGATTTTTCTCTATCTGGAAACTCTGTGATTTGTCAAGGCTCTATTGGAAATACAAATCCGGTTGGAGCATTCTCGGTTACAACCCCATCCAACAACGGAGGTTTTCTTGTCGGGAATGCGTCACCTCTGCAACCGAGCATTATCCAAGCCCATGGAGCCGTTATGATCGGAGCTTTTGTTGCACCCCAAGCTTCATTTTCTATCACATCGACGACGGGTGGGATTACGTTTAACAACTACATCACAGCTCGCACTCCGACTTCTCAAGAAAATATGACCTTGAGCGCTCAGGGCGATATTACCTTTAAAGGAACTCTTGGATCGAACACTTTAGGAGACATTTTAATTCAGACAGCCAACACCGTCCACCTTCAAGTTTCTCCTCTTCCTCTTTCAAGCGGGATACCCCCACCGTTCATTCAATGTCGATCATTTACTCAGCTCAGTGGGACAGGGGATACGAAATTCGAAGGCTCTCTTCTCACAACAGGGGTCCCTACCATTACTCGAAATCCGCCTCAAAATGGAGGGGCTGTTTATATCAACACGGCAGGGGATATCAATTTCTACTATCTGGTCAATACTGGAGGTTTTCCTGACCCTGTGCTCACGTATACGCTCCCGACAAGAACGTATTATAAATCGGTCATCAATACGACGGGCGCTCGTGTCACAGCTCCTGGAAGCGGGTTTAACGGAGGTGATGTCACCCTCCTGGGACGCTCGGTGAATCTCTTAGGAGTTTATGCTGGGGGAACATTTGCTTTTCCTGGCTCTTCCTTTCCAGGGGGTAAAGGAGGCAACGTGACAATTGAGACAACCATGGGATTAAGTTTAAGAGGCCCTATTTTTGCGACAGGTGGCCCTGGAGCAGGTGGCGGAGGCCAAGTTCTACCTACTTTGATTTTTTCTGGGCAAAACTTAAATACTGCAGGTACAGATTCGCCAGGTAATATTTTGATCACAGGTCCTATCTCTATCGGCTTTAATGGAGTCGTCTTAAGAGGACAAAATATCGAAGCTCCAGCTATTACTGGAGAAAATCTCAATCTACTTGCAGTCGATGGGGCGACAAACGGCGCTGTGAATATTGAGAGCCTTTCAAACTTGAGTTATTTTGTTGTGGATGATGCCAAAGGCGTTAAAGTGATGGGACCTGTCCAAGCAGAGGGAGTGACCCTCTTTAATAGCGGCACAGATGGAGTCGTTTTTGAAGATGTCGTCACCGCCACGAATATCACAGCAATCTCCGATCATTTTTGCGTGACTTTTGAAAAAGAGTATGTCGCAGCCGAAGTGAGACTGCTCAATTGTGGATGCTCTCCCACCCCCCCGAATCCTCCCAATCCTTCAAGTCCTACCGGAGGAAGTGGTGGTACTCGAAGCCTTGCAGGAGTCTATGCCCCCTCTTTGTCTATGATCGGTAATCTTTTTTTTGATACCTCTTTTTCTTTATTTTCTATTCTCAACGCACGAAATCCTAGCGCTCCTTTTGCCGATGTTTTTAACATGCCTGTATTTCAATTAAATTATTTATTTCCTCCAGAGTCAGTTCCAGAACTCACCGAGAGCAATTTAGAACCGTGAACCTATCCCTTAATGCAAAAAGCGAACTTTTCGCATTAAGGGATAGGTTTGTTGCAGTAGTGAAATTCTTCACTATCGGCTTGAATGGTTTTCAAACCTGGGGTATATATATCCAGAAATAGGAGTTTTTTATGAAATCGACCCGTGAAAAGGTGAGTTATTGCATTGGTCTCGAGACAGGGCGTAATTTAAAGCGTCAATTTAGCGATATGGACTCAGGGTTACTCAAAGATGGTTTTGACGATGGACTGCGCGAAACACCCCCGCGCCTGAGTCAAGAAGAGATCCAATCGATCATGCAGGCGCTGCGCCAGCAGATCGAACAACAGCAGAGACAACATTTTGCTAAAGTTTCCGAGCAGAACAAGACAGAAGGCGAAGCATTTTTGGAAGAGAATAAGAAAAAAGAGGGCGTTAAAGTCTTGAAAAGCGGCCTCCAATACAAAATCCTTCAAAATGGTACCGGAGAGAAACCGACACCGGTCGATGTTGTTTCCGTCCATTACCGTGGCAGCTTTATCAATGGCGCGATTTTTGACAGCAGCTATGAGCGCGGCAAGCCTCAAGTATTTCCCGTGAACCGTGTCATCCCGGGCTGGTCGGAAGCGCTTCAGCACATGCAAGTTGGCGACAAATGGCAAATCGTTGTTCCTCACTATTTAGCCTATGGCGAAGCAGGTTTTGGCAACGAAATCGGTCCTTGCACAACGCTGATTTTTGAGATGGAACTGCTCGACGTCAATCCTCAAGGATGATGTTTCAAGCCCGCATCCGCGCTTCAAAACTTCGAGGCGTTCATCGAATTCCTCCTTCGAAGTCTCAAACCATGCGGGCATTAATTTTTGCAGCCCTCGCAAAGGGCTGCTCTAGGATCCATAACACTCTTCATTCTCCCGATACCGATGCGATGATTCACGCTTGCCGCCTTATGGGAGCGAAAATCAAAGTGATCGGCGAAAGTCTCGAAATTGAGGGCGATCTCATGTCTGCTAGAGATGTCATCAATGCGGGAAATTCCGGTCTTGTTCTCCGTTTTATCGGCGCAGTGAGTGCTCTATCTCCTCATTATTCCGTTATTACGGGAGATGATTCGATCCGGACCAGACGTCCAGTAAAACCTCTATTAGATGGGCTTTCTCAGCTCGGGGCTTTTGCTGTTTCAGCGTTAGGCAATGACCATGCTCCAATAATAATCAAAGGTCCTCTTAAAGGCGGGACGGCGCATGTCGATGGGGAAGATTCCCAGCCTGTTTCGGGACTTTTGATTGCATCAGCGTTTGCTGATTGCAAAACCGAACTTTTTGTAAAAAATCCCGGTGAAAAACCGTTTGTAGCCATGACGCTAAACTGGTTCGAGCGGCTAGGCATCCCTTATGAAAATGACAACTATGAAAGATATAGGATTCGAGGCGGCGCGGAATTAGACGGTTTTGATTATAGAGTGCCGGGAGATTGGAGCTCTGCTGCTTACCCGATTGCGGCAGCGTTGATCACGGGTTCTGAACTGACCATCGAGGGTGTTGATTTTTCCGATGCGCAGGGCGACAAAGAGCTTGTTGGGCTTTTGCAAGAAATGGGAGCAAAAATTCAGATCACGGGAGATCAACTGACTGTTCTTCCGGGGTCCCAATTAAAAGGGCAGAAAATCGACATTGGCCGCTTTATCGATGCAATCACGCTGCTGCCAGTCATTGGATGTTTTGCTGAAGGCAAAACCGAAATTACCGGTGGTGCAATTAGTCGTTTAAAAGAATGCGACAGAATTAAATCGATTGTCTCTGAGCTCAAAAAAATGGGAGCAAAAATTGTCGAGACGGAGGATGGGCTCATAGTGGAGCAGTCAGAGCTTCGTGGGGCTGCAACGGAGAGTTATGCCGATCATCGGATGGCAATGTCGCTCACAGTTGCGGGTCTTGGGGCAACAGGAGAGACTGTTGTCACTGGAATAGAGAGGGTCGCCAAAAGCTTTCCGGGATTTTTTGATGAGCTCAGAAAATTAGGGGCAAACATGAACCTATCCCCATAAATTCCATTATGGCTCTTGCTAAATAAATCGATGTGAAGCGAAAATTGCCAAAAAGCTCATTGAGAAATTTATTAGAATAGGTTCATTGAGTAACATCATTTTGTGCGGCTACAAGTCGTGCGGCAAAACCACAGTCGGAAAAAAAATTGCCGAAAAAACCGGCCGGCATTTTATTGATACGGATGATCTTGTTTTTAAAAACTGTGGCCAGCTTCACACCATTGAGGCTTTCCGTGAGATCGAAAAAGAGGTGATTGCAGCGCTCGTTGGCTTCCAAAACTGTGTCATCGCCACCGGTGGAGGCTCTATCTTAGATCCAGAAAATGTTGCCATCTTAAAAAAACTCGGCAAGATTTTTTATTTGCGTGTTCCTAAAGCAGTCATCAAAGAGCGGCTTTTGTCGGGACCACTTCCTATATTCTTAGATCGTAGCCATCCCGAAGAGTCCTTCGAAGAGATGTATGAGTCACGCAAAGATCTCTACGAAAGCATTGCCGATCATAGCGTTGACTCGGAAGAAGAGTTGCTTCTCCGAATAACGATTATTAATCGCCTCAAATAGATGAACCTATCCTAAAAATATAGATTAGCTTATATAAAAATTAAACGTAGGACAGTTGTGAAAATTTCAAAAATTTCTATTTTGTTTCTTGTTTTACCTGCTATCACTCTTTGTGCAGATGATCCCCTCGTAGAGCAAAAGCTCCAAGTTACAGAAGAGCTCCCGGTCGTTACAAACGTTACCCTTCAGGCACCCATTGAAGGGCATCAAAACATTCCACCTAGTGTTCCAGCAAGCTCTCCTGAAAGCCCTACCCCTGTGACTCCAGCAAGTCAGCCTTCTACACATCTCGATTCATCTGGCAATCCATCACCGCCGACTCAGCCGCCGTCTATTGTTCCAGCAAGCTCTCCTGAGAGCCTTACCCCTGTGACTCCAGCAGATCAGCCTTCTACAGACCTCGATTCGTCTGACAATTCATCACTGCCGACTCAGTCGCCCTCTATTGTTCCAGAAAGTTCTCCTGAAAGCCCTACCCCTGTGACTCCAGCAGATCAGCCTTCTACAGATCTCGACTCGTCTGAAGATTTATCAACTCCAACTCAGCTGGATTCTCACTCCTATCGCTCTGAAATCGGCCTACGATTTAATGAACTCAAAGGCATTGGTTATAAACAGGGATACACGACTGTGGAGAGCTTTAATCTTTTTGGGCTTTCACCCTCTTTCATGCCCTGGCTGGATTTACGAGGTCATGTTTTTAATAATGGTAAACTTGCTGGTAATATTGGGATTGGAGGGCGCTCCCTCTTCTCTTCCATTAACCACATGCTAGGGGCTTTCCTCTACTATGATGTCCGTGGGGCACATCGCTTGACGGTGAATCAACTCAGTCCTGGACTGGAACTACTGGGAAAAAGGATGGAGTATCGCCTCAATGGTTATTTTCCTGTAGGGAAACAACATAGTTCTTTGTACGATCGACAATTTGACACCTTTAAAAACCATACGATATGGCTAAAGATGAAGCAAAAACAGGCCATGCGAGGATTTGACGCAGAAGTCGGCGCACATCTTGCTGAAAGGTCTTCCTATGATATCTACTTAGGGGCTGGACCTTATTATTTGAACTCTTCCCAAGCCTCTAGTTGGGGAGGGAAGCTTCGCCTCTTAGGTCGTTATAAAGACATCTTTTCCCTCCAAGCGACCTACTCTTATGATCGATTGTTTGGAAGCATTATTCAAGGTGAAGCTGCTATTCGCTATACATTCGGTGGAAAATTCAAGGACAAAAAGCTTTCAAAGAATGAGAAAGCCGTCCTTCACAGAGCCCGTTTTGCTCCCTCTCGCCTGGAGATTCCTGTGATTACAACCGTGCGCCGGCATGAGAAAGCAGTCAATCCTGCCACAAAGCAGCCTTGGCAAGCTTGGTTTGTCAATAATACAAGCCATTCTTTAGGGACTTATGAAAGCCCTTTCTCTACTTTAGTTGATGCTCAAATGGCATCGGGGCCCAATGATATCATTTATGTTTTCCCAGGAGATGGATCAACGACAGGGATGAATGCAGGAATTACCCTACAAAATGGGCAGCAGCTACTTGGCTCGGGGATTACACAATCGATATCCACGACACGAGGGCAGATTAAGATTCCTGCCCACTCCAGCGGACGACCTCTGATCACAAACTTAGGCGGCAACGTTATCACCTTGGCTAATCAAAATCAAGTTTCAGGAGTTGGCCTCCAAGTTGCTGTATTAAACAGCACTGGAATCGATGGAACCAGCGGAATTCAGGATACCCTTATCCAAAATAATACGATTACAGGATCTGTAATCCATGCAGGCATGTTTATTGAAGGTTCTGGAACATTCACTGTTATAAATAATCAGCTTACAGGTCCTATCGCAACAAATGATTTATATCATGGAATTCGACTAAGAGCTGTAGATGGAACAAGTTCGGTTATTGGTATTTCGTATAACCAAGTTAATGGCTATAATAAAGGAATATCCATTGGCCCGTTCCTTAATCCAAACAACGTTATCGCCAATGCTGTCGTTCAGGGAAACAATATCTCCAATTTCCATACAAATGGTATTTATTACCCGACAGGTATGCGTCTATCAACCGTTCGCATTACCGAAAATACTATTTTGAATAATGCAGGGATAGGAGATGCATCTCCGGTAGGAGACTCTGGAGGTATTTCTGTCTCTGTCAATTTATCTCCTGACTCCGGCAACGTGGTCATTGATAATAATCAAATTACCACGACGAGTACCAATGTGAATACAAGAGGACTGCATGTTGCAATCAACATTGGAACTGGAGCAAACTTGGCCGCCCAAATCGAAAATAACTCTATTACAAATGGTTCCGGAGCAGGATCTTTGGGAGTGCACGTTTATACACTCACAGCGGGGCAGATTTGCACATCAATAATTAATAACACGGTAACCCAAACAGCCACAGGGACAAATGATTTTACTATAGAGACAGCTGGGACTGGTGTCATTAA
>DATAHB010000037.1:0-7583 GCA_036263375.1 Rhabdochlamydiaceae bacterium
GCAAATTTTCGTCTCCTTTGTTGAGGGGGTTATATCAACTTGCGTATATTACCCCCCAACAAAGGAGACGAAAATTTGCCAAAAATTCTCAAAAAAGCGACGAAACCTGAATCCGTTAACACCCTCTTAGAGACGAGATCAAAGAGAGCTTTAATGCGAAGCATAATTCTTAATCCCGATGCGACTTAGCTGCAAATAGCCATGATCGGGGGGGAACTCTTCATACATGACATGATCTTTGACCATGAACACGGTTCTCCAGTGATAAATAGGCGTCAGCGGCATTTCTCCTAGGATGAGAGATTCCGCTGCTTCGAAAAGGCGTAATCGTTCTTTGTCATTGCTTGCAGAGCTGGTTTGTTCCAGCAGACTGATATAGGTCGAATCTTCCCAATTGCAATAGTTTTTTGGATTACTTTTGTATTTGAACCGTTCTAAAACGCTCATCGGATCGTGGTACTGGGCAAACCAAAACATTTGAGCGATTGCATAATCGCGATGGACAAGCCGATCTAAAAAAACTTTATGTTCACATTGCTGCAGCTGGACCTTAACACCTAAATTTTTGGCCCATTGTTGTTGAAGCGCCTGCGCCAGCTTATGATTTAACTCGGAGAATGAGTAATAGTAGGTTAAAATAGGAAATTCTTCAGGGGCGATTCCAAGCTGGTTGAGCCCTTTTTCGAAATGGTATTTCGATTTTTTAATGTTGCTATCCTTGAAATACGACTGCGCAGGCTGTGCTTTCAGACAGCTCGGAATGATTTGCGTTGCAATTTCTTCGCTGAGCTGAGAGATATTATCGACGATTTCTTTCCGGTCGATGGCATAGGCAAAGGCTTTTCGGATCGCTTTATTGTTAAAAGGGAATTGAGAAACATTGAATGAGACGGCCGTTGTTGCGGCAGAAGGAAACGTTTTTAAGAGGCCTTTCTTGTGGTATTTCATGATCGCATCGCTCGGGATAGGAGACATCGCATCGCCGATAAAATCGATCTCGTCATTTTCATACATTTGCAAAACAGTATTTTCATCTTTAATCATGGAGACGTGGATATTCTCTAAAAGGATCGTATTCGATTCCCAATAGTACGGGTTTTTCTCCAGGACGATTTCGTTGTTTTTTTTCCAAGAGTGGAGTTTAAAAGGGCCATTGCTGAGATAATTTTCGCTTGCCTGATTCATCCAGGAAGGATCTAGTTTGTCCAGTGTGTGTTTCACCGGGAAAAAGGCGCAAAAAGCAACCAGTTTAAGAAAATAGGGCGTCGGATTTTTCAATTCAACGACAAGTGTCTCATCATCAACGGCAAAGACTCCGAGCTCATCGATCGGCAGGAGCCCTTTTTTGGCTTCTTCGGCATTTTTGATCGGGTAAAAAAGAGGCGCATTTGGTGCGGGAAAATCAGGGGTAAGGACATTTTTCCATGCTTTTTCAAAATCCATGGCGGTCACGGGAGATCCATCCGACCATTTCGCTTGACGGAGATGGAAAGTGTATGTTTTCCGATCATCTGAAATTTCGATGGTTTTCGCTTGAGCTGGAGAGACAGAATAGTCTGAGTTGAGCCGCGTTAGTCCTTCAAACAACAGATTGTGGAAGGTTGCGCCGATAAATTCGCTGCCCCGTCGCGGGTCCATGGTCGACGGCTCGCGGATAACATTCATCCGCAAAGTATTGGGCTTTCTGGGGGAGATTGGTTGTTCTTTGATGCAGGAAGAAAGAAAAAGCAGGAGTAGGCTTAGTAGCGCAGTCAATTGATTTCTTAAGTGCATACTAATTCCTTGATTTTTGTGATTAAATATTAATCTCGGTGTTGATTTATCGCAAATCAATCCCATTGAATGGGAAGATTTGTATATATTTGATCAGATTTGATAAGATAACAGGGATAAATAAATTCTTATTTGTACAATTTAATGTTTTTAAATTGAGGTTATATGAGCGCTACTGATAGAGCTACAGGTGATTCTTCCGTCGGCTTGACCCCCAGTTCGACAGATACGACCAGTTCTATACGAGGTGATGGGTGTGGGTTGGGTAAGGTGACCGCCTTGCGGACGGCTTCCTACATGACGGATCCGGTTTGTCAAGCCCGCGCGTCCTGGATAAGGAGTTATATCGTTAAAGACCTTCATCCGCATGCGTATCGTGTCACAAATCTCTTTAGGCAGACTCTTCTTTTGTCAAAAGCGGCGGTGTGTGCTTTAGGTTCTCCTTTGTCCTTACTTGCAATGGGGGTGCGATATGCCGTCAGCCGCTTCCAAAAAGTTCCTTATGTTTATAGAAAAGGAGATGCAAGAGAAAAGACGATTCAGGATCGGAAGTTCACTTTACTTTCGATGAATATTTGTTACATCCCAGGGGGCTTTGAAATAAGCGATGGCGGCGTAATCTCATCTCCTAAAAGGATCCAGAAGATCAGCGAAAAAATTCTTGAGAAAAACGCAGATGTTGTTTGTCTCTATGAGGTTTTCGATATTCATACGGCACTTGACCTTATCGAGAAGATGAAAAAGGAGTACGCCCATTTTTATTTTTCGATGGGGACACGTGTTGTCGGTCCGCCTTCAGGGATCTTTGCAGCGACAAAATTCGCCGTTGATAATCCAACATTTACCCCCTTTCCTCAAGAAGCATTAGACGGACGAGCAAAGAAAAGCGGCAAAGGAATTTTTTCTTTTGATATCGATAAGAGCGCGCGAGTTTTTGCAACGCATATGGGTCATTCCGAAGTTCCCGCCAAGCCGACACCCGGCGAAGTGAAAGCACGACAGGCTCAAATGGACATCATGATGCAGCTAGTGAAAAAAATTGGCCCAGAAGGGCGGGTCGTTGTCGGAGACCTGAATTTAGATGATGATGAGTTTAAAAGGGCTGATTGGAGCAAGAGCTTCGTGAAAGGCGACACCTACACGACTGAAAAAACGTGGGATGGAGATGAATATTGTGCAAAATTAATGCAAAAAGAGGTCTCTGGTCCTTTGAATTTGGATCACAGCATGATTGTAAAAGGGACTGCTGAAAGCATTGTGACGGAATTAGTTCCTACAGGTTACGACGCGAAAGTTATTAGCAAAAAAGCCCTTTCAGATCACAAAGGGCTAATGAGTATAATTACTCTGCTTCCTCGCAACCACAAAACTGGAGACGCCCTCTAGTCTTTCATCGATAGCAGGAACTCAATATTGTTGTTGCTTTTCTTCAGGCGACCCATGAGAAGGTTCATGGCGTCAAGCGGAGAGAGATCGGCAAGCGCTTGCCGCATGATGTAGACCTTGTCGAGCTCTTCCGGATGGAAGAGGAGTTCTTCTTTTCGGGTACCGCTCTTAATCAGATCGATCGCAGGATAGACGCGTCTATCGGAGAGGCGTCTGTCGAGGACGAGCTCCATGTTGCCGGTGCCTTTAAACTCTTCGAAAATGACCTCGTCCATACGAGAGCCGGTCTCAATGAGGGCGGTGGCAATAATGGTAAGAGATCCACCTTCTTCAACGTTACGCGCGGCTCCGAAAAACCGTTTCGGTTTGTGTAGGGCGTTTGCATCGATACCGCCTGTGAGAATCTTCCCTGAATGCGGCTGAACGGTGTTGTAAGCTCTTGCAAGTCGTGTGAGAGAGTCGAGAAGGATGACGACATCATGGTGGTATTCGACTAACCGGCGTGCTTTTTCGATGACCATTTCAGCAACTTGAACATCGCGCTCGGGCGGCTCATCAAAGGTCGAAGAGATGACTTCGCCTTTGACACTCCGCATCATATCGGTGACTTCTTCAGGGCGCTCGCCAATGAGCAGAACGATCAGGAAAACGTCAGGATTATTCGAGGTGATCGCGTTGGCAATGTCTTGAAGGATGACGGTTTTACCGCAGCGGGGAGGAGCGACGATCAGGCCGCGCTGTCCTTTTCCGATCGGCGAGGCCAGATCGAGGACGCGAGTGGTCATTTTCTCTTTTGATGTTTCCATCACGAGCCGCTTTTGCGGATAGAGGGCTGTCAAGTTTTCGAAGAGGATTCTTTCGCGGGCTTCTTCAGGAGCGCGGCCGTTGATTTTGTCGACTTTGAGAAGAGCAAAATATTTCTCTTTTTCTTTTGGAGAACGGATGGTGCCGTAGACGGTATCTCCCTTTTTCAGATCGAAGCGGCGTATCTGCGCTGGAGAGACATAGATATCTTCGGCAGAAGGGAGGTAGTTGTAGTTTGGAGAGCGCAGGAAGCCGAATCCATCGGGGAGGACTTCCAAGACGCCTTCACCGACGAGGATTTCAGTCGGATGTTCGGCTTTGGCTCTAACGATTTCAAAAACCATTTGAGACTTGGCAAGAGAGCCGAGATGTTTAAGTCCCATTTCTCGCGCAACGACATTGAGTTGATCCATGTTCATGCGCTGCAGGTCGGCGATTTTGGTAATTTGGCCTCCTGTCTGACTTTGGGTCTGACTCTGGGCCTGTGCCTGCGGCGCTGAAATATTCTGCTCTAAGTCGTTCGTGTCAGAGGTTTGAGTAGGATCGTCTGGTTTCATCTATTCTCCTTAAATTAATTGATCTACGATCGCGGTGATCGAAGACTTTAACATATTTAGATCGCCGTTATTGGTGATCACAATATCTGCCTTTGAGGCTTTGTCTTTGTGTTGTCTAGCCCACCGTTGGTCAAACTGGGCGGTGATCGAGCGTTGCCTAGCAACGGCTTGATCTGCGATCACAGCAATGACAAGATCAAAATCTTTTTCCATGCCTGCTTCGTAAAGAAGCGGAACTTCAGCAACAAACATCTTATAAGAGGGGTTGTTTTTGACGAGGTCGAATCGCCTCTCGATCTCTTGTTTAACAGCGGGGTTTAAAATTTTTTCTAAACTTTTTAATTTTTCGAAATCAGAAAACACAATCTCCGAAATCTTTCTTCTATCGATTTGATTTCCGACGACGATCTCAGGGCCTAAAAGTTCTACGATCTTCTTCCCGGTCGGCGTATTTAGAGATAACAGGCCATGCACGATTTCATCTGCATCAACGACATAAGCGCCACACTCTTGGAGAATGCGAGCTGCGGTCGACTTGCCCGAGGCAAGATTGCCTGTGATAGCAATTTTTCTCAAACTTAACACTCTCCCCAATTTTTTCCAATGGAAATATGGACTTCTAGTGGGACTTTGAGCTTCATGACGCCTTCCATCATACTCTTTACTTGAAATGAAAGTTCTTGGACATGCGTATTGGGGGATTCAAAGACAAGTTCATCATGGATTTGGAGGAGCATATGGCCGAGGTTCCGGTGTTTTAAGAATGAATCGATCTGGATCATCGCCAGCTTGATCAAATCGGCAGCAGTGCCTTGCAAGGGGGTGTTGATGGCAAGTCTTTCTGATGCAGCCCGCAAAATGGGGTTTTTGGAGTTGATCTCAGGGATCGGTCGATGACGTCCGGTCATGGTGACAGCACGGCCCGTCTTTCGGACGCCTTCTTTGCAAAACTCAAGAAATTCTTTGACTCTTTTGTATCGCTCAAAGTATTTATCGATGAATGCCGCTGCATCGCGGTAGTCAATCTTTAGCCCTTGAGACAGGCCAAACGCTTGCTGCCCGTATAAGATGCCAAAATTCACGGCTTTGGCGCGCTGCCGCATTTCTTCCGTGACATCGTTTAACGGCACGTCAAAAACAAGCGATGCAGTATAGGCGTGGACATCTTCGCCTTCATTAAACGCTTTCAGCAGCGTCGGATCTTCACTGAGGTGGGCAAGCAGGCGCAGTTCGATCTGTGAGTAGTCTGCGGAAAGAAAGCTCCAGTGACTTTCTTCCGGTTTAAAGGCAGTGCGGATTTTTTTTCCTATGGGAGAGCGGATCGGAATATTTTGCAAATTCGGATCTTGGCACGAAAGTCTTCCGGTGGCGGCAACCGATTGGTTGAAGGTGCAATGGATTCTTCCCGTTTTTGGATTGATCTCTTCAGGTAGTGAATCGACATACGTTGAGCGTAGTTTTTCGAGCGTGCGGTATTCTAAAATACGCGAGACGATGGCGACTTCCTCTTGCAGCTCTTCTAAAACATCGGCGCTTGTTGAAAATCCGGTCGCTGTTTTTTTCGGCGGTGTGATCCCCATTTTCTCGAAGAGGATTTTGCTCAGCTGCTTGGGAGAGCTGACATTGAACTCTTCTCCTGCCATTTGATAGATCTCTTGCTCGAGTTTTTTGATGCTCATGGCAAGTTCCGCAGACATTGTTTGCAAGATCGCCGGGTCGACATAGATGCCGCGTCTTTCCATGGTGAGCAGGACGGGCAGTAGCGGAAGTTCAAGGTCTTTTAAAATCGAGAGGAGATCTTCATCGGAGAGTTCTTTTTCAAACACCTCTTTCAGGCGCACGGTGTAATCGGTATCTTGGCAGCAGTAGACACAGACTTGATCGATTGGAACTTCGTTCATCGAGATTTGTTTTTTCCCCTTCCCGATGAGCTCTTCGATGGGGATTTTGACTTTCTGAAACCGCTCTAATGCAAGTTGGTCGAGATTGTGGCGTTGATTTTGGGGTGTCAGCAAATACGAGGCCAAGATTGTGTCGAATGAAATCCGAGGGAGTGGAAGGTTTTCATTGAGTAGCACGTGTAGGTCGTATTTGATATTGTGGCCATAAAAAGAAGCCGTTGGTAAAAGATACCCGATTTTTTCTAGTACTTCTTGCCGTGGAATGGCTCCCTCTAGAGGAACATACCAGGCCTGCCCTGGTTTTAACGCAAAACCTATGCCGACGAGCTCTGCGAGCATCGGCCGGAGATGTGTTGTTTCGACATCTAGGCAGATTTCAGGTTCGCCGGCTAACCGTTCCATGAGTTTATCGAGCGAGTCGCTGTCGTTAACGAGATAATAATCAGTCTTATCGTTTTTAGCATGCTTGACTTGCACTGAGGGAGTCTCGAGCTCTTTGAGAAGCGATAAGAAGTGCATCTCTTGGTAAAATGGTTTAAGCTGATCTAAGTTCGGCTCTTTCAGATGAAAAAAAGCTTCCTCTTTGGGGAAATCGACGTCTTTTTGGATGGTCGCGAGTTGTTTACTCAGGAGCGCAATCTCTTTTCCTTGGCGCACGGTTTCTTGTTTTTTAGCCCCGGCAATTTTATCAGGATTTTCTAAAATGGCATCGAGAGTGCCGAATTGTTGAAGGAGAGCGGAAGCTGTTTTAGGTCCAAAACCTTCAAGGCCCGGGATGTTATCTGAGGCATCGCCGACAATGGCGAGATAATCGACCATTTGTTTGGGAGTAATGCCGTAGATTTCCTCGACTTTTTTTTTGTCGACGAGGAGATTTTCTTTGTGAGGCTGCAAAATGAAAATTTTATCATCAACTAATTGGCAGAGGTCTTTATCGCTGCTGCAGAGGAAAACTTCGATATTTTGTTTTTCTGCCCAGATGGCGATGCTGCCCATTGTGTCATCAGCTTCGACGCCGGGTACCGTTAGAAAAGGGATCCCTGCGATTTCGCACCAGTAGTGGGCTTTTTCTAACTGAGGAAAGAGATCTTCTGGCATCTCTGCGCGGTGGCTTTTGTAATCGGCATAGATTTCCGTCCGCTTCTTTTTATTGTCAGGTCCG
>DATAHB010000038.1:0-26393 GCA_036263375.1 Rhabdochlamydiaceae bacterium
GTATATTGCCCTTGTCATTTGAATCGAAAATCGGCCAAAATAATCCAAAAAATTGACGAAGCCTTATTTTGAAACCAGACTCTTAGGAGTAACAATGGCCCTCAGAGCTATTTTTGCACCCCCGCCATCCAAATGTTATGCCAATTGCGAAAAACTTGACTATGCATCTCTCATTGTAACGAAGTGTAAGCACGTCTATTGCAAAATCTGCCTTGAAGACTGCTTCCGTGCAGGAGGAAAAACCTGCCCGCTTCATCCTGCAGACCTCATTCCTCCCATCACAGATGATAATGTCCGTCATAAGGAAGAAGATACTCTTAATCAAGACGTGCAATACACCTCTTTTAAATTGTATTTAGAAAGGTTTACCTACTGCATCCAAAACGATTTTCAAACGTTGAAAACTAAGTTAGCGGCCGAAAAAATAATGAAAACTTGGACCTGCAAACTCCTCAAAGAAGAAAACTCTAAACAGAAGACTGGGCAGAAAGAATTCGATCAATGTTCAATTTGCAATGAGTCCTTTCAGATGTATTTTATCACCCAAGACAAAGATAAAACAAGAATCGGACGTTTCATGCATGAAGAATGTTGGCAAGAAACCGTCGATGATGAGACCGTCCTGTTGGAGATTTCTGCTCCTGACATGGTCAAAGTCGCAGAGCAATTGCCTCCAAAACCCACGAAGCCTATGAAACCTATTTCTCCTATCACGATTTTCATTGTCACCATCATTCTACCGATGTCGATCTGGGCCTTAGCGATGAACACCCGGGTCTACCACAATAAGAGCCCTTTCCTCTTTGTGCTCTCAATTCCTGCTCTCATTATTTTTAAAATCTTATCTCTATTCGTGAATGGAATCAGAATTATTCTTACAGAAAAAAGGACTTAATGAAAAGCCTTCCCGAGACCCCCGCGCTCCATCAAATACATCCAAACTTGGTAGGCTTTCATGCCGCCGTCGAGGAGCTCTTGTTTTTCTTTCTCCTTGCACTTCTTTAAACTCTCAGAAATGGCAACTTGAGTTCTCGCATCGGGTCCAAACAACCGCTCGTAGCAAAAGAGTTGAACACGCCCTGCAAATGTAAAAAAAGGAACATAGACCCATCCTATAGCCGGAACCAAGCCGCAAATGACTATGATCTCCCATTTTTCTAAATTGGCTAATTTTCCATAGACCCGCGTCGTCGCTACGTAAGCCGCCACTTCCATCACACGCGTGTAGACTTTATTGAACATTTGAATAACAAAGACAGGCATGCGGGCCACCGCCGCTGAACTCAACGCGATAAGCGGACCAGAGGTAAAAGCTTGCCCTACTAGCGCCATTGTCTTTTTAACCGCATGATAAGAAGCGTAACGAAAAATGATGCTGACTCCAAACTTCACATATCTATTCGTGAGATAATAATTGAACGTCCCTTCAACCTTAAAAACCACTCTCTGCAGCCGAGCTGAACGGGTGTTCAATATCGGAGCAAATTGACTAAGCCGTTGAATGATCTTTTTTTTGCTATTAACACTGCAACGACTAAACACTTCTTGGAAAATCTGGGCAAAGAAATGTCTCTTCCCATTGGCAAACTTCGAAAGAGGGCTGGTCTTCCCCGTTATTTCTACCATCGGTAAGTGTATTGAATGCAGTACCGATCCGATAGGGTCTAATGTATAGGTCTTCTTATTCCGGAGATGGTCCTGAGCCAGCGCCTCAATAATTAGCGAGCGAGTCCTGTCGAGAAACTTAGCCTTTTTTTGATCAGTGTCCTGTGAAGGGCCGTCGAGAATCCCTGCAAGAGCAAATAGCCGGGAAAGTGTCGGAGCTGCTTCCTTATAACTCGCAACGATATTTGCATCAAACTCAGCATAATCAAAACCCAAACCGGCACTTTTCAGCTTTTCTGAATAGAGCTCCAGGGAACTCTCTTTTAATCCCTCTTCTAGCCCCGGATTAAAAATATCCTGAATATTCGGACACCCCTTATGGCAGATTTTGTCATAGGTTGTAACAACCATATTGACAAATGAACAGGCTGGATTTGTCACTGCTGTCATTAAAATTCCTTTTTGAGAAGGAGATTTTACTCGCTCTGAGTTTTATCCTGAAGTGAATTGAACTTTCAAAATTAATTTTTAATTCATGAAATTGATTGGGATAGGTTCAAGGTTGCCCTCATCCCTTCTTGCATCAATTCCATCCAAGCTCGGTGGGCTTTTATGCCCCCCTTCTTTTAAGTAAGCAGTTTTGGTGGCATCTTTGCTGGCGTCCAAGCCGGCAGCTAAAGATCTTTGCATCGACCAAGACGTGGTAAATATGCCGATAGACCCCAGCGTTAACCACCTGACTACTCTGCCAGGGAAAAACGCAATATCCTCAACAATTACAACAGCTCGATTTGCTAGAGGATGGAGTCTACCCGAAATGTACTTAACCGCAAAAAATGCGATTGAGGCTCTCCAGTAATGAAAAAAAGCAAATTGAACTAAAGCCACCCCGCCGCTGGCGACATGGATCACGAAAATAGGTGCGTAATTGATGAGAAAATTCACTCCTCGGGGAATCACAGTCAGAGCAAGAAGCGTGTAGATCCGAGGCTGGACCCAAATAGCGACTCGATACGCCACATAGTTGAGCGCAATCTTAACAACTAAATAATTTAGAGCCCTCGAAACGGCAAATTCCATCTTATATTTGAAATGACGAAATGTCAGCGGCAATTGATCAAGAGCGGGCTGCAGTCTCGTCGAAAGGGTAATAATTTCTTCTCGCTCATCAGGTCGCGTGTCATTTTCGATGCGATTAAAAGCATCTTGGAAAACATGCGTGAGGAGCTGTTCACTGTAAGACTGAAAATGTCCTAAAGGCTTGTGTAATCTCTCAAGTAACTCTTTCGCGCTGTTTTCAATGGCCTCTTTCCATCTGTTTTCCTGTATCAGGGTCTTTTAGAGGGGGCTCAATAAAACGGGTCGACTTCAGCCAATGGGCGAAATTCTCTGTCTTACTATGGATCACAGCTTGAATTTCCGAAGGAACATGCACCAAGCATACATTGCGTCAAATAAAATTTAAAGCACTATATCGGAGAAATAACGCAGGTCGAATTGCCTGGCAACGAGAGTCAAGAAACGGGATGCATCGTGATTAATTGTAGACATGTTTTTCTTTGTAAAAAAGGAAACACCCTAAATAAATTACCTATTTGATGACAGAATTTTTACTGTTGAACTCACCATCTGACAGTTTGTAAGCAACCTTTTCATGCTTCCTGTTGATGAGGTCTCTCAGTTCTTCTATTAATCCGATTTATCAATAAATAGACAATCGTTGCTGTAACAAGAGCAACCATGCCTCCCTCCAAACCCGCAATATTACCTACTGAACTCACGCACGCTAGCCGCTCCGATGAGGGTGGCAGATGTTGACACACCTGGCGGTAAGCATCTCTCCTAAAGATCTGTTGTAAAGTAAATGCTATCAGTGCTGCCCCTGCTACTAATGCTTTCTGCGCGCGACTAGAGCAATACGCCACCCGATCCACATTGCGAACATCCGTTTCTATTATTGGTCTTGTCATCAGTGCCTCCTTTTTGCTGAGTGTTTGACTTCTCAGTTTCAAGCACGGTTTAATTGTTTAACTTTGAAGGTATCTAGTCAATATTTTATCAAGAACCGATTGCAATTTGGAGTGATTTTTTCTCATAGAGAGCTGTATATCTCTCGACAGCTTCGTGGAGAAAGCTTCTCACCGTTTCAACTTCTGAAAGCCGTTCGGAGCGGCAGCTCTCAAAAAATGCCCCGATTTGCTCCATATTCAAAAGCGTGAGTTTGGGATCGCGCTCGAAAGAAGGATCGGCGCAGCGAGGAACGCTCAGGTCTAAGATCAAACTTGTTTTTGTCTCTTTCGGCATGGATTTGATGAGATAGTCTTCGCAGTGGGTTGCAACGATGACGCCTTCATACTGATGCCAATTCTCGATTTCCGAACGATCCTTGAGTGTCAGCTGATAATCCAAAGCAAACGGCTCGGCAGCAGCAGGATTGCGCGTACAGAGCGTCATTTGCCGCCTTCCTTTTCTCCAAAAATAATGGATCATCTTCCGGTTGATATCGGAATTGCCAATGAAGAGCAACGCAGGGTCACCTAGAATCTGTTTAGTGAGCTGATAAACCATGCCTTCTAAATGGAGAGGGGTTTGAAAAAGCGGAAATGTCGATCGAGCGGCCTTTCCGAGTTTTAACGCTTTCTGAAACAAATAATGGAGCGGCGGCGATAACTGTTGCTTAAGCCGCGTCTGTTCATAGGCTAGCTTGACTTGACGTTGGACATCGCTTTCTGCTGGTATCGCACTATCGAGCCCTGCCGTTACACAGGCAAGGTGAAAAAAACACTCTGAATCGAAAAAGGTATAAAATCCGTACTCTTGAGAATGGGGCGCCCGTTTTTTTAGATAGTAGAAAAGCTCGGATTGCGCTCCTGCCAGATCGTCTTGGCTAAAGTAAACTTCTGTCCGATAGCAGGTCGATAAGACAATTTTATTGGGGGAGAGATGCCGACAGGCTTGAGCAATCCTTTCTCTCAAGTCGAGAGGCGCCGATTTGTAATTGATTCCCAAAACGCCGATTCGCATGAACCTATTCCTTAATGCGAAAATTTTGATTTTTGATGGTTTTTTTCGCAGATTTTAAAGACGCTTCGCGGGACCTACTTGAATAAGCAGGCCAAGAAGCGGCTTTAGAAGATGCGGAAAAAGACGCAAAAAGCGAACTTTTCGGATTAAGGGATGGGTTCATAAAATCTTTTGTTATATACGAGGCGAGAATTAAACAACCTCAAAAATAATTTCAAGATCGAAGCCTCTCCGCTGGAGGGCAGCAATCTTCTTGTGTCTATCCTTGCGAGCGTAAATAGGAGATTTTAACAGACGTAAAATAATTTCTTTCTGTTCTTCAGGAGAATAGGAAGAGGGGTTAAGCCCTTGCTGCTTAAACTTCCCTGCGATCCGATGCGGGCCGTACCCTCTCCTTTTATACGCCTCGCCACGACGCTCGGCGAGGTCTTGATCGTTGAGGAAACCGAGTTTTTGAAACTTTTCTAAGACAATTTCAATCTCTGGGGGATCAAAACCCCTTCGAACTAATTTCTTTCTTAACTCGCAAGTACTGTAGCTTTTAAGGCTTAATAAACGTAATACAACTTTCTCTATCATTGCTAAACCTTATAATATATAATTGTGATTGGAGGCAAGCATGACCGTACCTAGATCCACTGAAGGCCCTAATGAGGGACCAGGATTTGAAGCGCAGTCGAATAAAGACGAAGCATTGCTGCCTAAAATTCCAGCCTCATCGCTCCCCAGAGGGGATAACGCAGAGTGGCTCAGGAATTACTATAATGCGCTTTATCCCAACGGACCTGCCCCAACAGACAAAGATTTAGTGCTGCTCAATCGAGCAATCTGTGGAATGATCAATAGCTATCAAAGCGAGCGCAACACGGCATACCAGCAGGCCCAACAGTACGTGAAGGATGTTGCAAAGGGTCAAGAATGAGCCTATCCGACAGCCTCATCGTCTCCGATGAGATGATTCAAGACCGACTAGACCGTCTTCTAGCCGAGCATTATCCCGCCTATTCCCGGACGTATTTTCAAACTTTGATTGAGCAAGGCTTTGTTCTGATCAACAGCCTGCCTGTGAAGAAAAAAGCGAAGCCAAAACTGGGCGACGAGATTGAAATCTGTTTTCAGCTGACGCCTGAGATTTCACTAGAACCTGAAAACATACCCCTCGATATTCTCTACGAAGATGAACATCTCCTGGCGATTAATAAACCCGCTGGTATGGTGACCCATCCTGCTCCGGGACACTATAAGGGGACATTTGTCCATGCTCTTTTGTATCACTGCAAAACTCTTCCGATGGGAGACTCTCTTCGTCCGGGCATCGTTCACCGTTTAGATAAAGAGACATCAGGCGTCTTGCTCGCCGCAAAAACATCTCAGACGCACCAAAAACTCGTCGAGATGTTTTGCGAGAGAAAATTAGACAAATCGTATTTAGCCATTTGTGTAGGGACTCCAGGCAACGGCACCATTGAGGCGCCGATTAAACGGCATCCCACAAAACGGAAAGAAATGTGCGTCAACCCCACAGGGAAACCGGCCACATCCATCACAAATGTTCTTGCTTTCGATGGAAAACTCTCATTAGTCGAGGTCAAGCTCATCACTGGAAGAACTCACCAAATCCGCGTCCACCTGAAACATAAAGGAGCGCCGATTTTAGGCGATCCTGTATATGGATCTCCAACATGGAATAAACAATACGATACTCACAGACAAATGCTCCATGCGTATCGGTTGAGCTTCTCTCATCCGATCACAGGCGAAAGAATCAATCTTAAAGCTCCCTTGACAAAAGACTTTAGAAAAAATAACTTGATGCTCAATCTTGATTAATATTACCCCCCTGCGTATCGTTGATTTAAATGTTTTTCTTTAACACGAGGCTGAATCATGAAAGAATTCGTCGAATACATCGTTAAGAATCTGGTCGATAATCCGGATCAAGTACGTATCAATGAAGTCGGCGGGACCCATACGCTGATCATTGAGCTGGCCGTTGACAAGTCAGACATTGGCAAGATCATTGGCAAAAAAGGGAAGACGATCAATGCGATCCGCACCCTGCTCATGTCTGTGGCAAGCCGCAACGGCATTCGGGTCTCTTTAGAGATCATCGAAGAGCCTAAGACAGCACCGGCTGCAGCGGCGCAAGAAACGGCTTAAATTAAACGGGGAAGATAGGGCGTGATGAGCGCCTTGCGTGAGTTGATCGACCCCGCTTTGAATTTTAGCACTGCGATCGGCAATTTTTCTTTGACAACAGTGGATGGGATGGGGTTAAAACTCTCCTCAAAGACCTGCTTAAGCTCTTTTGCATTGTCCCCGAGGAATTCGACTTCCATCGAATGATTCAAGACGGCCGGGCATGACCGGAAATTGCTCAAAAAGTTCTTCAAATGCTCCACCGCAATCTCTGTCGAAGGGATCCAAATCCACATCTCATCTTGATGGGCAAAATGTTCTGCTTTCCCTTCATAGAGCTCATCGGCTCCGGCAGTCGTGCTGATCATGTGGAGATGGAAATCGAGGTCGGTTTTTTTCTCGTTGGACTCTTTTGCTATAGAGAGCCATCTATGGCGAATCTTAGCTGCATGCTTGCTAAAGGCCGGATAGGTTTTTCCAAATATCTTGGTCTGCCCGACAAGACAGCACCCGTTTTGTTCTTTTGTATCATCGAAGACGGAAGATTCTTTTCCCTCCGCAGCGAGTTTTAAATTCGTTTCGATCGCTTTTTCTTTCGCCAGATAGACTTTCCTGTAAAGCGAATACATCTCATCATTTTGTAAAATCCGCTTCGCTGCATTCTTTTTGAAATGTTCATCCTGCACAATATCGTCGAGATGGATGACTTCAACTTCTTTCTTTGATATTAAGGTTTTCAATCGGTTGATTAGGGATGCAACGCATTCGAGATCGCGGACCGAGACCTTGGTCAAGAGGTCGGTATCATCCAAAATCGCATACAAAAAATGAAAATATTCGACGATCTCTCGCTCCGGCGCTACAAAATGGGCCTCTTTTCTTTGTGCGACCAGATATTTTTGCAGCAGCCGCTGCAAAATCCGTTTGCTCGGGGCCGATTTGAGATTTTTTTGGACGTCTTTGATCTGGCTCTCGATTTGCGCCTCGCTCATCCCACCGGTGCTGTACATATCGGTGATTTTAAAGCTCAGCATGGCAATCAGCGTATTCGATGACTGGGAGTCGGAAATCCAAGCAACCGGAGGCTGCGATGTCATAAGCTGCGCCTTATGGTGATCGACAACACTGATCACATCGAGATAGGAAGGGATTTTTGTCTCTTCTCGGTTGCAAAAATCCCGCAGCGTTACCGTACCCAGCAAAGGCTTAAAAATATCGGTAGCCTGAATAATTCCAATTGGAAAGACTTTTCCGTCTCTATCGGAAGAGGTCACCGTTAAATAATGCAGCCCATCCATTTTCGTCTTAATTTCTTCAAGGTCAGCTCTGTAATTGATGTAATGAGGCTGAATGCCTAAAACCTTCGATTTCACCTGCAGAGCAACACCGAGCTTATCGACGTATTGCCGGACCGAAAAGATCGCATTTTCTAAAGCCCCGATCACTTCGGCAAGGTAGCTGAAGATATGGGCTCTATTTTCAGTAAGCTGCCCTTTTTTGTCGAAAAGCTTGGCATTACTAATGAGCGAGATGAATTTTTCGAAATCAAAGATCTTCAGATGGGACATCGCCTTCCCAAATTCCGCAAACGTGCACTTGAGGCCTTGTTTAACACCCAGAACTTTATGCAAATATTCGGTGACAAGTTCCGTCTGCCTATTCGTGAAATCTTGGGCAGGCTCGCACTCTTCGATTTTAAGCCTCAGCGCTGCATCGAAAAACTTCTCCAATTCTTTGGGAGTCAGCTTTTCGATCGCAAAGATAGAGATCAGCTTCACATGGAGCGAGTTTTCGTACCATCTGAGGCACTGATTTAAAAGATTGATTACCGATTGGACCCTGTCGACATCGGTGCTGCGCCATTCCCCTAAATAAAATCCTTGTGGATCGACGAGGACCACTGCATGGGCTCCATCATCGTGGTCGATATCAAAGACCGACTCTTTCAGCTGTTTTTTCTCTACACCCTGTTGGGTCACAAGATCAAGCCCCGACACAGAAAGAGACGTCCGGTGTTTGGCCAAATGGGAAAAAACCTCACTTCCAAACAGATTATAAAACAGAAAAGGCACTTCGACTTGTACAGGAGGTTCTCCCCCGGGAATGTTCCAAATATGCAGTCCCTCGGATAGTCTTGCCGCAAATGCATCAACCCATCCCCAAAACGACGCAATCGTCGTGTCCAAATCCGGAGATCCGTGCGCTGTCACATAGTGGCTTCCCGGATAAACTTTTCCCATACCGACAGGAAACAATACCTGATACGCTTCTCTGGGCACCCAGCGTCCAGCGATCTTCCCCCGAATATAGCGGTTTTCATGAGCACCCAACCCAGAAAACTGATTGAGCCAGAGCTCAAAATTATTGAAGTGGAAATGCTCTAGGATTTTTTCTTGATTAACCCTCTCAACGAAATCGAGCACCGGGATCAACAAAAACGTGCCTTCAGGCGCTGCCTCAATGAGTTTTAAAAGTGTACGGCTGACCTGTCCGTATTTTTCTTGCTCCGGCAGCTTTTGAAAAGACGGCTTTTTGAACTCTTTCCACACCGCGTCGAGCTTAGGAAAAGGTTCTTTTGAAAGGACGTAATCACCCAGATGCTTCATATTTCCTCAAGTACACTATAGACAACATTAAATACAATGAGTCTAGATTCGAAATTCGACTCACTTAAACAGTGACAAGTTACCAGAAGTTTAACCCGAAAATCAAGAAGTCAAAATTAAGTTTATGTGATGCCCGAAAAGTGGTGTGCAAGTTTTCCGCTTTAGAAAACTTGCACACTAGGTCAAAGTTGCGGCTACTCAGTAGATGGAGTCCATACCGCATAGAGAGTTACCTTACCCTGGATCCCGTCTGCAGTCCAGCATACAACGGCGTATCCTCTCGGGTCCATCGCAACATCTTGTAGTTCTGAATCTTTGCCAGGAAGAGTCGCAGGAGGTGACCAGCTGCCGTCTGGTAAGAGCATCGATGCATGGATCCTATCTTCATAATTCCAATGCCATGTTGCAACAGCCCTTCCACTTGGCGAAACAGCAAGAGCAACCGTTCCATCTTGCACTTCCTTAGGCAGAGATGAAATCACAACGGGTTTAGACCACGAGCCTTCATTATGATAAGCTGCTGCCTGAATATGGCTGGCAGAATTCTTTGGAGAAGAAACCCAGAGTAGTATTCCATTTCCTTTACCGTCTAAGATAAAGGGGAAATCAATCGATACACTATCTACAGGTGGTGTAATGGGGGACGGCTTAGACCATACGCCCTTAAAAGGTAGTCGAGCAGAATTGATCTCAACGCCTGGAGAGACATTGCCGACGAATTCGATCCATACAGCAGCCGCATTCTCCATGCTATCTAGAACAATTTTTGGCAAAGCAGCTCTATTTGAACCACTCCTAAGGATAAGGGGACTACTCCATTGACCATTTGTTAAACGTGTTGAACTCTCAATCAGGTAGTCAGGACCTTCTATCATCCATATCGCAATAGCATTCCCAGAATAATTAACCGCTATCTGAGGCTCTATGGCTTTTAATTTAGGGTCGGATAAAGTGGCTGGAGTAGACCATGTGCCTCGAAAAGGCAAAACAGCGCTTTGGATAACGCTCGAAACATTATGCTTCTTCCATATCGCAATTGCATTGCCAAATTGGTCCATTTCCATGCGTTGCCAGTAATTGGATTGAGAGGGATCACTGATAGAAACAGGAAAGGTCCAATCCCCACCATCGCTAATGGATGACTTAAGGATGAACTGGTTCCCTGTCCACTCTTGCCAAATAGCCACTGCATGGCCAGCCGGGCTGACAGCAAGAACAGGGGAAGCTGAAACCTCAACACCTCCCGCATAAGAAGATAGAGTTGTCGGCTCAGTCCAGCTTCCTCCTTTGGAGAGTCGGGCTGTTTGGACGTTATGGGAATCTTTGCCATCAAATGTCTCCCAAATTGCAATCGCGTTTCCCAAAGAATCCAAGCGAATCTTCAAGTTCCTGGCATCAATCTTATTCAATACCATCGGAGAAGACCAACCTGCTCCAACAGAGCTCAGTGTCATAAGACCCAGTATCAAAAAAATCATAGAAATCGCTTTATGTATCGCCTTCATAGATCCTCCTTTCGGGTTCAGTTAACAGCCTCTAGTCGTGAAAAGGATATCTTAGATAATTTAATTTTTCAAAATTGATCGAAAACTGTTTTTGACATAAAACGTCGTCAAGAAAATTGGCCTTGCCTCCGACTTTGGAGATTTGCTAGGACCTCTTGAACTTAAAGCATGTACGCCAATACTTTGGCATGCTTCATTCCGTTAAAAAACGGACTGAGCAGGATTCGAACCTGCGACCACCCGCTTAGAAGGCGGGTGCTCTATCCACTGAGCTATCAGTCCATAAGTTGTAAAATCTTATCCCTCTTGTGAAGAAAGATCAATTCAAAATGTGATTTTAGATTAAGAAACGGTGGCGACAGACAACGGCTTCCTGTATAATTTTTCCTCAGATTTATATGAGCGTTCCGACAATCACCGGTTTTACAAATCATACCATTATACGTTCTCTAAGCTTAGCTAAAAATCGTGTATGGGACGTTGTGAAACCTGTTCTTCAACCTACCTTTGATGCTTTTAGAATCGATCGAAATATCCGAGCTTTTTATGAAAATCATTCTCGGAAAAATGCTATTGCTATGGGCGTAAGAGTCTATGAACTGTCTAGTTGCTTTTTGGTTATGTATTATATGGGTATGTTTAATGGATTTGGTGGCCTCGTCCTATTCAAATTTCTTGAATCTCTTGGGTTCAGAAACCTTCTTAGACAATTTCTAAATTATTTTCCTGCTCATAACGCCTTCCGATACATAGGATTCGGTGTTGCCTCTGGGTTAATCCATAGCTTTTTAGACTCTCCTACCAATCGCTTCATTACCCATCAGCTCTGGAAGATGGGAATGCCAATCACCCATAATAACCGAGAAGTTGCAGTTTGGATACAGTCCCCCAGAATCGGTATCTTGATGGGTTTAATTACAATCGCTCTCCCTCCTTTTGAGGAGTTTTTTTTCAGAGGGAAAATTTTAGATTTTTTTATTGACACACAAGAGCACCCATTAACTCGACAGGAAAGGATCTCTTTGGTCACCTTAAAAACTTTAAAAGGCCTGATCGTTTCGTCTTTGCTGTTCGGACTGTATCATGTTTCCCCAGGGCAAAGATGGGCGAACCTCCCCCTTTTTATGTATACAACAACTTGCGGTTTCAGCATGGGGTTACTCAAAATCACAACAGGAAACCTCTGGGCACCCGCCACTGCGCATGTGCTAAATAATGCGATCGCCTACTCTATCCTTCAACGCTGAGCCAGCGCGTAAGAGTTTTACAGATTGGTATAGGTTCACATTGCTCGACAGTCGCACTTATGTTAAGCTAGGGCCATGGAAACATCCCTCTATGTACATGGGATCAGAGGCCGAATGGGCCAGACGATCGCAGCTCTGGTGGAAAACGATAGCTTGTTGTCGCTAGAAAATAATTTAGAAACAGCGGATGTGGCGATTGACTTTTCTTCCCACGCGGCCTTAGCAAATCTATTGGAGAAGTGCGTCGGACTTCAAAAGCCCGTTGTGGTTGGGACGACAGGACATTCTGCGACAAATATGCAGCTGCTTCAAGAAATGTCTAAACAGATTCCGATTCTTTTTTCCCCTAATTTTAGTCTAGGGATGGCGGTGACCCTTGAAGCCGCAGAGCTCATTGCCCGTCAATTGAAGGGCCTTTGTCAGATAGAGATTGTTGAAGCCCACCACCAGACCAAAAAAGATCAACCCAGCGGAGCCGCTTTGAAGTTGGCTAAGGCGATGAGCGACAAAGAAATCCCTATCCATTCGATCCGGGCAGGAGATATCGTTGGCGATCATACGGTGGTTTTTGTAATGGCCGGCGAAAGGATCGAACTCAAGCATCAGGCGCAATCGAGAGAAGTGTTTGCCCGTGGAGCTCTTTTAGCCGCGAAGTTTATTAAACTTAAGCCTCCGGGTCTTTATTCGGTGAAGGATTTATTTGGATGAAACTCGTTAAAGTTAAAAATTTTCTCATCGGCAAAGGACAACCTTTGGCTGTCATGTGCGGCCCGTGCGTGATTGAAAGCGAAGATCATGCGATGAGAACCGCCGAGTTTTTAAAAGAACTCTATACATCGCTAGGGCTAAATCTGATCTACAAATCGAGCTATGACAAGGCCAACAGGTCGTCTTACTATTCTTTCCGCGGGCCGGGGCTGGAGCAAGGGTTAAAAATCTTGGAGAAAGTACGACAGGCGTTCGATTTACCGATCATCACCGACGTCCATTCTCCGGAAGAAGCCACCGCTGCAGGAGCTGTCTGCGATATTCTTCAGATCCCGGCGTTTTTGTGCCGCCAGACAGATCTGGTGACAGCGGCAGGGAAAACCGGCGCGGTGATCAATGTCAAAAAAGGCCAATTCATGGCGCCGTGGGATATGGCTAACGTTGTCGATAAGGTCGTTGCGACCAGCAATGACCAGATCATTTTGACCGACCGGGGCACGAGTTTTGGGTATAACAATCTCGTCAGCGATATGCGCACCATCCCGATTTTGCAGAAATTGGGATATCCCGTCTGTTTCGATGCATCGCATTCGGTTCAAATTCCCGGAGGCAATGGGACTTCTTCGGGCGGACAAAGAGAGTTTATCCCAACGCTGGCAAAAGCGGCGATTGCATCAGGTTGCGACTGCCTCTTCATTGAATCCCATCCCAATCCTGCTGAAGCCAAAAGTGATAAAGACTCGGTCTATCCATTCGATCAGCTCAAAGCATTAATGGAAGAGATTAAAAAGATTTATAATGTAGTTCATGTTTAAGAAAGCAATCTTTATTTCCGCACTTTGCATGGCAGCCGTGTCCGTTGGATGGTTGGTTAAACTCGTTTATCTGACTGATGCTGATCGTGTGAAATATGTCAAACTGCTCGAAGCAGGAAGAGCCGTTGCTAGAGCCACTAAAAACGAGCAGACCCATCAAACGCGAGGCGGAGTGAGAAAAGATCTTTGGCTCTCGCAGGAAGACCATTCCAGACTTCATTACCGGATTGAGAGTAAAAGCTCTGTTTTAACGCTATTGCCAATCGATGACAAAGTCGATATTATCGAGAACCTCCAACACCTCAAGTGCTGGATGCAAGATAAACTCTATGCTGAGGGAGATGTCGTGATGCAGCAAATGCGATTCTTTGAGGCCGATCAAGGGGTTTACCAATATTCGACTGGGCAGTTTGCGGCCAATTCCGTTATCTTGTCGCTTTTCCGCGTTCCAGGCGTGCAACTTCCCACAACAATCGATCCTTCTAAAGCCTTTCTCCAAGGAATTGCGCAAGATGTCTCTTTTTCTATTGCAGGTAAAACGACGCAGTTTCAAGCTCAGAAGTTTAAAGCGACCCTGCTCACGCAAGGATCTCAACAAGAGGAAAAACCATGATTTTTCAATTACTCTATTCGGTCATCCTTTGTGCTGCGATTCCTTCAACTCCGGCTGTCGATGCTGGGACCATCTCGTCTTCCAATGCCTCGTATGACGGTAGCGCCCTCATTTTGAAAGGGCAAGTTTTGCTCGATCACGGTCTGGGAAAAATGCAGGCAGAAGAGGCGGTTTTGCAAAAACAAGAAGCAGGAAAAGATTTTCCCTTTTCACTCATCCACCTGGAAAAAGATGTCGTCTTGAAACTCAATGAAAACGGCGAGCTCAAATGTGAAAAAGCCGATCTTGATTTTGCAACCCTTAAAGGCTTTCTCACATCTTCAAGACGGGTAGCCTACACCGATGTTTTGAAAAAAAAGAAAGGCAAATCCCTCTCTTTCCAACTGGTTAGCACCACGATCGATCTCCAATTTTCCAAAAAAACAGATCAGCCCAAAATCCGCTATGATGTACAAGATGTTTTAGCAAGGGAGAATGTCGAGCTGACCTACGCCGATGGGTACACTCTTTTCACCGATGCCATCCTCTACAAGAAAGAACTGATCAATCCCGCAAGTAACGAGTTTCAAAGCCACCTCTCCTCGCAAGGGAAACAAAAATGTAAACTCGTTCACCTAGCCGATACGATTGAAGCCGATAGTTTCAACCTCGACATCCTCCATACACGCTTGATGATGGAAAACCCTCAGGGCGTTCTTGCTTCGTTAGGCAAGGGGGAAGTTCGATTTGCTTCTGAAAGCTTGTTCTGGAACCACGACCAAAATACGCTTGTCTTGAAGGGAAATCCGAAAGTGCAAGAGCCCAATTTAGGAACCATCGTCTCGGATAAAGAGATCTTCTTGTTCCAAAAAGATAAAAATCTTGTCGGATTCAGAAGCTTAGGGAGCACGACAATGACCTATTTGAATAACCATCAGTTGATTTCTCATGGCAGCTTAAATTTTGACCGGGAGCGCAAACTTGGAACTGTAGAAAGTCCCATGGACAACGGCACTGTCCCAGACGGACTCCAACTTTCTTACAAAGAGGGCGAGATGTCTGTTATGGCCGATAAAGCCCATATCGAATACACCGAAGAAAATGGGACTTTTCAACCCATCTCTGTCTCTTTGAAAGGCCAGGTCAAAGTCGCTTCCGCCGGAGAAAAACCGAGTCGCTACGGCCTTGCAGATCGACTGACCTACAGTCCAACAACGCGCACTTTTATCCTGGGAGCAGACCCGGGCAAAAAAGTACTTTTCGTTAATGATGAAGAAAATATTCGGATCAGCGCTCAAGAGGTCCACATCACCCAAGATCCAACAACAAAAAAACAATCGGTCAAAGGAGTTGGCAATGTCCAATTAGCCCTTTCTTCCGAAGAACAACTCTCCCTTAACAAATACTTTGGTAAATATGCTCCCGCACCCACTCCTTAAAGTTGAAAATCTCAAAAAAGCATACGGCGGAAAAAACGTTGTTGACGGCCTTTCTTTCGACGTAAAACCGGGCGAAGTCATTGGACTCTTAGGCCCGAATGGCGCCGGGAAAACAACCGCCTTTTACATGGCGATCGGCCTCATCCATCCCGATGACGGAAAAGTCTTTTTCAAAGGTCACGACACCACGTCCATCCCGATCCACAAGCGGGCCCAGCTCGGCATGGGATACCTCGCTCAAGAGCCGTCTGTTTTCCGCTCGCTCACTGTCGAAGAGAACATCCTGTGCGTTTTAGAAACGCTTTCGCTTTCGTCTACTCAGAAAAAGGAAAGACTCACGACGCTTCTCAAAGAACTCCATCTTGACAAACTCGCCAAAACAAAAGCAGGAAGCCTCTCCGGCGGAGAAAGACGGCGCCTTGAAATCACCCGCGCCCTCGTGACAGAGCCTTCCCTGCTCCTTCTCGATGAGCCGTTTGCCAACATCGATCCTCTTGCTGTTGCCGATGTCAAAAAAATGATCCGCCACCTCAAAAGCAAAGGGATCAGTATTTTGATCACCGACCACAATGCCCGGGAGATTTTTTCGATCGTCGACAGAAGCTATCTGATCCGCGAAGGAAAAATCCTCATTTCCGGCACCGTTCAACAACTTCTGCAAAACTCTGAAGCCCGCAAGAGCTACTTCGGCGACGACTTCAAACTCTAAAGGAAAAGCCCATGACATACTTACTGACCGCATGCACCGCCCCCGTCACCAACATCACTGGTCCTATTTATCGCCTTATTCGAGGAGACAAAAACAACTCTGAAGGGGGCAATCAATTAGATAGACATGAAGAAACTAGGAAATTATTTTTCGCAATTTTCCGAATATTCACTGTTGCGGCCTTAATTTTAATGACCATCCCTTTGATCGATGACCACCTCAGCGGAAGCTTGATTTCCCTTGCCCAATTTTTGATCCATCCGTATGCCGCCTCCCTCTCGCACGCTTTCATGCTTGGCGGACTTCCTCTCATTGAGAAAGTGACGGATCTCTTTGTGAAACAACAGCTCATCTTCACAAGAGACGATGTCACAGATTTTGCGACCTCGTTTGTCTTTTGTTATATCGCACAACTGATCGATCACGCTCAAAATGACGGCTTTCTCGATCGACAATACCGTCATTGGTCAGAAGCCATTGCCAATGGGTTTTTTCCCAAAAAATGAGAATAAACATGATTAATCCTTTTGAGCCTGTCTATAAAAACATTCTTTTTCCACTCCTCACAAGCCAAATTCAGCCGTATGTCACTCTTTACAAGCAGTCGCTCCAGCCGATTTACCAAATGGTGACACAGCCTTGTAAAAGCAAAAACCAAGCGGTTGAAAGATATGTGGCTTGCATTAAAACATTGGAACTCATTGCTCAATTTTCAATCTATTTTTTCCTCTATCAAAAGGGATTTCATCTGGGAACCCACTATTTTGGGCTCGTTGGCGGCGCGGCCGCGTTTTCTTTGATCTATAGCGCAGGCCACTTTGTCGACAAACAACTCCACACGAACATGATCGACATCTGCACGGGAACTTGGCTGTATTACAAAGGGATCACCACCTTGACCACGAATCGAGAAGCTCTTCTAGGTTCGATCATCATCGCAGGACACCTGACACAGAAAGAAGAGAAGCCTCACGCCAATAGCTGGGAAAAGAAACGAAAGGCAACCGCCACGTGGCTTGCCGACAGCTTTTTTACACCACCAAAACCTGCACTAGAGCAACGCCCTAGCGGGCTCGTGGGCAAGAGTGTCAATCGCGCTCAAAACCCTACTGACAGGAAGAGTCAATAGACAGTCGCTCTTTTTGCTACCACCGCATCCATCCATGAAACAGGGGCGGCACGGAAGATTTTGAACGACTACACGGGCTTTTGGATTCTGCCAAGGCCCCCAATTGATTTCAGAAGTCGGACCAAAAAGAACAACTGTCGGAATTTTTAACGCGCTCGACATATGAAGCGGAACGGAGTCAACACAAACTAAGCAGCGGCTCATTGCAATGAGCGCCCCGAGGTCTTTGAGTGAGGTTTTTCCTGCGAGATTTAAGACAGGGACTTCAGGGGCAAGTTTTAAAATTTCGTCGACCATCTGAAGCTCTGAAGTATCCGGACTTGCCGTGATAACGATTTTTTCTCCTCGTTGATGGAGATCCCGGATCAGTTTTGCAACAAGCGATGTCGGCCAGCATTTGAATTTCCATCGTGAAACTGGATGGAGAAGAAAATACCCTCGCGGATGAAGTTTTTCAACCCGTTTCTTGCTCTCTTCAGGGATCGCAAAAAAAAGGTCCCGTTCTTCCGCTGTCGGAAAAATACCAATGCGGCGGAGGGCATCGAGATTTTTTTCCACCGTATGACGAGGTGTTTTGCAGTTTTTCACGATATGGGAATAAATCTTCCGTTTGCCTCTAAACCCTTTTCCTTCCGGGTCGATCCCGACACAGATTTTAGCTCCGGAGACAAACGCCGCGATCGCTCCCCTGTCACCTTCCGTAAGGTTGATCACAAGGTCGTATTTTTCTTTCCGAACTCTTTTGAGCAAGGAAAACTCTTTCAACACCTTCCAAAATAATCCAAGTTTTTTCCAGTCTCGATTGTAAGCGAGGAATTTCTGGATCGCAGGATGGCCGTCTAGCATGGGGATGGTATCCTGGTAAACCATCGCATGAATTTCTGCTTGAGGAATCGCAGCTTGTAAATTGGAAAAGACAGGAGAAGTCAGTAGTACATCGCCATGGTGGCGCAGTTTGATCACGAGGATTTTTTTCACACGGGTCAAATCGGGATAATTTCCATACTTCATATAATTTTCTCTACCGCTTGCACAATCGCTTCTTCAGGAATGAAATTCACGTTATGCGCATCACCTAAACATATCGCTTTTTCAGAAAGAGGAGCCCATTCCCACATCTTCGTCCCTCCAAATAACACCACTTGAGGTTTGTCCAGCGCTGCAGCCAAGTGCATGATCCCCCCATCGCCAATGAAAAACGCATCGACCGAAGCAATCAGCGAGATAAATGTTTTAAAAGAAGGTGTTGGGGTGACTTCTGAAGGGATCGATAACCCTTTTGCTAGCAGTTTAGCCCGATCAAAATCGGCCGGCTGGCAGTTAATGATGAGTTTGAACGGCTTCTTAATTTGGTTGAGAATCCGCTGCGTCTTGTCCATATCCAGCGTGCTCCCCAATCGATTGTTGGTCACCGAAACCAAAAGCGTCTTTTGATCAAATTGAAACGACGGAGAAACCCTCAAGCGAGGACGCAAGGCAGCAGGCACCGACTCAAACGAGGGATCCAAGAGCCTGAGGCTTTTAACCATTTGATGCCTTTCTTCTTTCGGATCGTAAGGCCGCGGCTCATTAATCAAGCGCGAGTGCCACGCCTTATCGACATATGCAATCCGCTTTTTTCCTCTCAAAAAATACAAAAATAAATTTAACAATTTCATGGGAGACGGCTTCGCAGAGATGAGCAGATCAAATTTTTTATACCGGTTTTCCCAGGCTGTTTTTAGGAAAGAGACATACTTGTTCGGCAGAGAAGGAAGCACGATCGTCTGATCAATCCCTTCTAGATAAGGAACGAGCGGGGCGCCTCTTTCATCCACAAAAAGCGTCACCTGGCACCCAGGAAACCGCTGTTTGCAAAGGCGCACAAGAGGCATGACACAGAGGAGATCTCCCAGTCCATTGCGGCGGACAATACCAATCTGTTGCATAACGATTGATTATAGTCTATCCCCTCTTATTTTGCCTCGACGGAAAGTCAAAAACACGCTATACTCAGTCCACTAAAGAGGAAATTATGAAAACAGAACAAACATTATCGATCATTAAACCCGATGCCGTTGCTGACAACCATATCGGCGAGATTCTATCCCGTTTTGAAAAAGCCGGCCTAAAAATTGTGGCTGCGAAAATGGTCCACCTCACAACCGAGCAAGCCAAAGCTTTCTACGCTGTGCATGCCGCCCGGCCTTTCTACATGGACCTCGTAACCTTCATGACAGAAGGTCCTGTTTTGGTGACCGTGTTACAAGGCCCCAATGCCGTTACGAAAAATCGTGAGCTGATGGGCGCTACCAACCCGAAAGATGCCGCTCCTGGAACAATCCGGAAAGACTTCTCTCAATCGATCGACCGCAACACCGTTCACGGCTCTGACAGCTTAGAAAATGCGAAAACAGAAATCGCTTTCTTCTTCAGACCTAGCGAGATTGCCTGTGAGCCCAAAACGCATTCTTGCTGCTGCTGCTAAACTTGTTTTTAATTCGATGATCCCGTTAAATGACGTCCATTTAACGGAGATTCTTCATGTTCAACAAGACAATGCAGCTGCTGATTTTGACTGCGATGGCCCAACTGCAAGCCGAATGGGCCAATGAAACTTTGTACCCTTTTTGGCAACAACGGATCCATATCGACCAAAAACTCGTCGATGAAAAAACCCAAAAGCAACACTTAGTCCTCTTTGAAAACAATTTCTTTGGACGCGTTCTTGTCTTAGATGGAGTGGTTCAAACGACAGAAGCGGATGAATTCGTCTACCATGAAATGCTCACCCATGTTCCCCTGCTCGCGCATGAAAACCCTAAACGCGTCCTCATTATTGGAGGAGGCGATGGCGGCATCCTGAGAGAAGTCCTGCGCCACAACACCATTGAGAAAGTCACCCTCGTCGAAATCGATGGATCCGTCGTTGAAAGATCGAAAAAATACCTCCCGACTCTTTCGGACGGAGCTTTTGATGACCACCGTTTGGAGCTCCGCATTGAAGATGGCGTTGCTTATGTTGAAAAAACCAATGAAAAATACGATGTGATTATCTGCGATTCAACCGACCCCCTTGGACCTGGGGCCGTTCTTTTCACTGAGTCGTTCTACGGGCAGTGCAAGAGAATTCTCAATGAAAAAGGGATCTTTGTGAACCAAAATGGAGTCCCTTTCTTACAGGGGGAAGAAGTCGTCACTACCCTGAAAAACCGATCCAAGCACTTTAAAGATGTCGGATTCTACGTCGCTTCCGTGCCGACCTATGTTGGCGGATTCATGGCCTTAGGATGGGCTAGCGACCATGCTGGATACCGAGATCTCACGGAAGAGACCCTAAAGCAAAGGATGGGACGGATTGCAGGGACGATGCAGTACTACAATCCAGGAATTCATAAGGCCTCCTTTTGTCTCCCTCAATTTCTGTTAGACCTTATCCAATAAGAGGTTACATAACCCTATAACACCGAGAGGGCTACGGCTTTATTATTAAGGTTGCATAAAGATATAGCAAATACTATAATAAAGTTTAGAGGTAACCCTTATGAGCATCTCAGGCATATATTACTCAGTGAATGATTACCCAACCCAAGTCCTGCGCGAAGCGCTTATCCACGAAGTTTCAGGCTTCATGAGTAATCTGAACCAAAGCCATGAAGAAAGAAAGGAAGCGCTCGACGAAATCAACGAACACACTTTTTCGTAATCCGCTGATATTTAAATAGATAGAATTTCCATAATTCTTTCACCCTCAATGCCTTAGACAACAAACTAATTTAGTAGTAAAGATATTATTATAATAATATAATTAAGGCAGAAAGTTAACAAAAAAAACAGGAATTATGGACCTCACAGGATTCGAAACTTACATCGCCTACTCTCTTCGAGGAGCAAAAGCTCAGGCTGACACCAACGAAAGTAAAACTCTCGTTGCACAAAGCCAAATAGAAGAGAAAGTAAGCAAAGAGACCGAACAGGACGTTTAATTGAAGCTTTAGATACTTGGGTTATAATCCCAAATATCGAAAACTTTTATTAATTCGGATAATCGACCACAAAAGTCACCGGGCCATCATTCACTAAACTGACTTCCATATCAGCCCCAAAAATTCCCGTTTGCACCTCTTTTATTTCCCGCTTAACCTCCTCCACAAACTTATCGTACATCATTTTGGCCACGCCACCTGGTGCAGCTGCCTCAAATCCAGGCCTTCTGCCTTCATGACAATTAGCATAGAGAGTAAATTGCGAAACAATAAGCAACCCTCCCTCAATATCTTGTAGGGAAAGGTTCATTTTTCCTTCAGTGTCTGAAAAGTACCTCAAAGAGATGAGCTTCTGAGCCATCCACACGGTATAGGCCGGAATATCAGTTTTTTGGACCCCCAACAACACAAGAGCCCCTTTTTTGATTTCGCTGACAATCTGCCCATCAACACGGACGGCTGCCTCTTTCACCCTTTGGATGACCATTCTCATGAGAGTCGTTGCTCTTGCTGTTCTAATTCGAAGAGTAGTTCAGGGGGCATTCTATCTCCAAATAGAGAAAAATATCTTCTCATTTCCGCCGTATCCTCTAAATATCCAGTTTTATCAATCTCAGTCAGTTCTGCGGGAAAAAGCCGCTCCGACGGCAAGTTACCGATAGGAGACGCTTTAGCTCCGGCCATGCCCCCGGCCACACCTCCAACCCGTTCAAAGATCCACTTCATAACATGGATATTTTCACGAAACCCCGGCCAGATATACCGCCCTTTTTCGTCTTTACGGAACCAATTCACATGAAAAATCCGAGGAGGATTTTTCGCTTTTTTTCCCATCTCTATCCAATGCTTAAAATAATCTCCCATATTGTAGCCGCAAAATGGAAGCATGGCAAACGGATCATGCCGGAGCTTGCCGATTTGGCCTTCTGCAGCTGCCGTCATTTCAGACGACATGCAGGCGCCCATTAAAACACCGTGATTCCAACTGAGCGATTCAACGACCAGAGGAATCAGCTTTGAGCGACGACCTCCAAAAACAATCGCTGAAATGGGCACACCCTGAGGAGCATTAAACTCGCGGCTTAAGATTGAACAGTGACTGGCTTGGATGGTAAACCGAGCGTTCGGATGGGAAGCAGGACCTGATCTATCCCATGGCTTTCCCTGCCATGAGATCAAATTATCAGGAGGCGTGTCGGTCAATCCTTCCCACCACACATCGCGATCGGAAGTCAGCGCCGTATTGGTAAAAATCGCATTTTTCTCAATCATCTGCGTTGCGACAGGATTCGTTTTTTCAGACGTGCCGGGCGCAACGCCGAAAAATCCGTTCTCGGGATTAATGCCATAAAACTGCCCCTGATTCAAATGAATCCAGCAAATATCATCGCCGATACAATCGATCTTCCATCCGGGAAGAATCGATTGCAGCATCGCGAGATTGGTTTTGCCGCAGCTGCTCGGAAAAGAAGCCGCGATATATTTTTTTTCTCCTGCAGGGTTTGTCAAGCCGATGAGTAGCATGTGCTCAGCAAGCCAACCTTCCTGTTCTCCTAGCACCGAAGCAATCCTTAGCGCGAAGCATTTTTTGCTCAAGAGAGCATTCCCACCATAGCCACTGCCAAAGGACCAAATCGAAGGCTCATCGGGAAACTGAACGATGTATTTGTGCTTCGAATTATTTGGCCATGAAACATCATCGGATTCTTTGTCGAGCGGCATCCCCACAGAGTGAAGACACGGAACAAACGGCTTTCCTTGCATGGCATCTAAAGCTTCTTTTCCCATGCGGGTCATGAGCTTCATATTACAAACGACATAGGGAGAATCGGTGATCTGCACTCCAAAACGAGCGTACGGGCTCTTCAATGGCCCCATGCAAAATGGAATGACATAGAGAACTCGACCCCGCATGCAACCACGGAATAACCCCTTGAGAAGCTCTTTCATCTCCGCAGGATCTTTCCAGTTATTGGTCGGGCCCGCATCCTCTTTCTTCAATGAACAAATAAACGTACTCGCCTCAGAACGGGCAACATCATCGGGAGTCGAATGGCACCAAAAGCTACCGGGCCTCTTGAGAGGAACAAACGTTTTCTTCTGGACAAGAAGATTGCAGAGATGGCGGTATTCTTCTTCCGAGCCGTCGCAATAATAAACTTCTTTCGGCTGACATAAACTGGCAATCTCTTGCACCCAAGAGCGTATCTTATCCATAACGCAATTTATAATTGAGCTAGGAGTTAGGTACAAGCTAAGAGACTGGCTTAGCCTCATACGAGCCCCACAAAAAAACACAAATCATTCATTTTCAAGGGTTAAAGATTTTTGTTTTAATAGCAAATTAAATCTTAAGATTGTATTAAAATTTGGCTAGATGTATAATTTAATTATTAAAATAACAAGAAGTGGATTATCGATGACATCTATAGTTACTAACACCGCAACAAAAATATCAACCCGCCTTGCTTCAAAGAATTATTCACTATTTTCTTTTATAAAGAATTGGTTTACCAAATCGAATACATCGACAGTCGCGCCTCATTTGGCTGGACGCTTATCAAAAGGGGTCAAACAAGCTACCCCTCAGGTTGCTCCCAAAAGCTTCTCGTTTTTTTCTTTTATAAAGCATGCCCTGACGAATTCTCACCCATCGACAAATAAGCCGAATGCGGTCGGACGCCTAACAAAAGGGGCTATAAAACAAGCTCGTTCAGTTCGTCAGTTTGCCTCAAAAAACCGTTCAACTTTTTCTTTTATCTGGAATTGGGTTGCCGGTTGTCACCCTTCGGCACATAAACCTAATTTGATCGGGCGTATAGCAAAAGAGTTGACTTTAGGCTATTACAACGACTCTACTTCGAACGTAAGAAAAGCAGCTGAGCAATCAACTTTAGGAAATAAAAAAAGCAACAGAAACTAAATCCGTTAACAGTCTCTAAACCATCGCTTTTTTCTTTTTGAACTTGTCGAGGTATTCGAGGGCTTTGCCGGTGCCAAGGCAGACCGCGAGGAGCGGATGCGGGGCGATGGTGACGGGAAGACCTGTTTCTTTATCGACGACGACGATATGTCAAGATATTCTTCATGCAATTTCCCTGGAATCATCTACAGAATATACCAGTCACGCACAGCAACGTTCAAAATGGTTTATGCGTTTTTCATATTAATTACTTTAATATAATAAATTAAATTACATTAATGATATAATTCTCGAAAACTATCGAGGAATTAATTCATGACTCATATTATTTCTAGATGTCTTGGCAGGATGGCTGCGGGGATAGCAGGATCGGCATGCTACCGCCATTCCTATTCAAATCCAATTGCTAAACGCATTGCTGCGCGCATCTACCCTACTGCGAAACACCACCGCACGCCGCATTATAATCCCCTTATCCAAACCATTGCTTCTCGCATTTACCCGATTGGTCGCGCGTTTTTAGATACTGCATATAGAATGATGAAATCTTGGCTGCCCAAAATGCCTGTGCTTGCCAGTTTTACCTACGTCAACGTCGAAAAAATCGAAGGCCAAGAGAAGATCGAGCGGATCGTATTTCCCTCTTTATTTCGTGTCACAGGAAAGGATATTCTTCCCGATCAAAAAGTTTACCTTTTTGGAACAACCCACACGTTTAAAGTGACTGATTACCCACCAGAAGCGCTAGCTTTGATCAATGCGTGTAACCTGCTTCTCTCTGAATTTCCCGCTGAAATGGCTTTATCTAAAAACCCTTATGAGTGGAATCTGCACGAGGAAATTAACTCCATACATGTTCACAAAAAACTATTGTCCGTTGATGAGGAATGGATTGGGACGCTTCTCTCAGCATACGAGAATGCGGCCGGTAAAGTGGATAGGAATATTTTATTTTCTAAGTTAAAAGAAAAAAGTCGTGAGATCCAAGCAGATCAAATTCGTTGGCTAGATCGATTATCCTTGGCAGATCAAACAAAAATTCAGACACGCTTAGATGAATGTGGATTACACATAAGAGATCTTGATCCACTTTTAGTTAGCCATTTTCTGTCTGTTATTAACGAACAGCGTTTCAGAAATTATGATTTTAATACGGTAGACGTTGCTATACTTAACAATTTTCAGAAACGAAATAATTCCATCCTTGAGTTGGAGGATAAGTTGAGCGACTTGTCCAGTTCTTTTGATGACAGGATGCAGGATATTCTTAACTACGATTTAGAATCCACATTGGAAGATATTCTTTTAGAGCTTGAACCCATAGCCGAAGAACCAGATGAGCTTGAACAAACGCTTCGAGAACTTCAAGAAACGGCCGAAAAAGTTGTTCCGTTTACGTATTGTGAGGGCACAAAATGTGTGGAATTCAAAACCAGTGAAGCGTTGAGAAGCCAGCTGTCTTTGATACAAGAAGCTCGCAAACTAAATATGCTCCGCTCTCTTTTAGACAACAAAATTTATTTTAATTTCGAGGAATACGAAAAAAACTGGCTAGCAGATCCTGCAGCAGCAGACTGGACGACGCCTTACCGAAATAAAACCTTCTATCCTAAAATCCCTGTAGCAATTCAGCAAAAGAAAGATATAGCGGTTGTCTGTGGTGCATTCCATCTCGTCGGAGAGACAGGAATGGTCCGCTCTCTGAGAAGAGAGGGATATGACGTCAGTCACGTAAAGCCTCTCGAAAAACAAACTCTTTAAATAGTTTATATTACTTTTTACAAGCAGTGAATTAATTCGCCATAATGCTATAATCGCCCGAAATTATGGAGGAATTGATTCATGGCTCATATTATTTCTAGATGTGTTGGTAGAATGGTTGCGGGGATAGCAGGATCGGCATACTACCGACATTCCCATTCTAATCTAGTTGCAAAATACGTTGCTACGCGCATCTACCTTACTGCAAAACACCACCGCACGCCGC
>DATAHB010000039.1:0-5792 GCA_036263375.1 Rhabdochlamydiaceae bacterium
CTCCGCTCGAGTTTTCAAACGAAAATCTTAAAGTCAAAGTCCACTTTAACCCCAATTGCAAAGTCGAACTCGAAGTCCAAGCCGGGCCCTCTCTTGTTAAGGAAGCCTATCGCAAAGCGGTTAAAACGATCGGGAAAGAAGTCTCCCTGCCAGGATTCCGTAAAGGAAAAGCTCCTGAAGCCCTCGTTGAAAAAAATTACGTTAACCAAATCGATAGCGAGTGGCAAAAAGCGATTGCCGATCTGACCTTCCAAGACAGCATCAAGCTCATCAACATCCCCCTCCTTAATAATGAGGCTAAGATCAGTTACAATATGAAAAGCCATTCGATGGAAGGATCTTCCCTTCTTTTGTTTTTCGAAACTGAGCCGACTATTCCTCAGATCAACCCTAAAGACATCACCTTAAAAGCGGTCGAGCGTCCAGCTGTCAATGATGATAAGGTGGATGAAACAATGCGCCAGCTCCAACTTTTCTTTGCCGAATGGAGAAAAATGGACCGTCCTATCCAAGAAAACGACTTCGTCATTTTAGATGTCGATGTGATTGATGAAGATCCTCCACGCAAGCTATTTGCCGATGTCCGCTTTGAAGTGACCGACCGCTCGATGGCCAAATGGATGAAAGAGTTGATTTCAGGCCGCCGCCAAGGAGAAGTTTTGGAAGGCATCAGCGTTCCAGATGAAGATGCTTCTGAAAAAGATAAAGAAGAGCTTAAGGCCAAAAAAGTCCGTGTTGCCATTAAAGTCGTCGAAGAAGCCACTCTTCCTGAGTTTACCGATGACTTTGCCCGCAAGCTTGGGGCTCCTTCTGTCGACGTCATGCGCAAAAATGTCCAGCAGCTTTTGGATCAAAAAGCAGACGGCCATGTCCAAGAAAAACTACGCGAAGAAGTCAGCGACGTCCTGTTGGAAAAATACCCTTTCGATGTGCCGATGAGCTTGATTGATAGGGAAGTTAGGTTCCGGATGCAGCAGCTACTTCAAGACCAAGAATATCTCCAGCACTGGAACAGCATGACTCCAGAAGCCAAAAAACGGTCTGTGGCCTCTGTTGCTGAACAATCTCAGAAAGCTGTCCGGATGTTCTATCTTTGCCGCAAAATCCTTGCCGATGCAAAAATTTCGCTCTCTCCGAAAGACCTGCCGAAAGCTCCGGAAACTCCGCTCGGTATGTTGCTGGGAGATCGACGAGATTTCCATCCTCAAGGAGATACAGAAGTTCATCAAGCAGAGGCATTTTCTCGCCTTCTCCTTGAAAAGGCCGAAGACTTTATCATTGCCCATGCAACTGTGGCTTAAGCGCGCTATTGCGCAATAACCAATCGATCGGCAATATACTGCTATATATAAGGTAGGAAGCGTATGTACCAAGTTCCCTATGTGATTGAAGACACGGGCCGTGGCGAAAGAGCCATGGACATCTACTCACGACTTTTGAAAGATCGTATTATCTTTTTAGGCACTGAAATCAATGATGTTGTCGCCAATACCGTGATCGCCCAGATGTTATTCCTGCGTGCTGACGACCCTAAAAAAGACATCAGCATCTATATCAACTCCCCCGGCGGTTATATTTCCTCAGGCCTTGCGATCTACGACACGATGCGTTTCATGGGCTATGACATCAATACCTATTGTCTGGGCCAAGCGGCTTCGATGGCTGCTTTGCTGCTGGCTGCAGGGACTAAAGGAAAACGATTTGCTCTCCCTAACAGCCGCATCATGATCCACCAACCGTCCGGAGGCGTCGGCGGAACCTCTGCCGACATCGAGCTCCAAGCAAAAGAAATCTTGGTCTTGAAAGGCATCTGCGCTCAAATCATCAGTGAAAGAACCGGCAACCCAGTGAAAAAAATTATCGAAGATTCTGAAAGAGACTACTATATGAATCCCGAAGAATCGTTGAAATACGGACTCATTGATAAAATTGCGACACAACCCCAAAAAGCCGCACCTGCTGCTTAATGAACAAAAAAGCCAACTTTTAGACTTTGCGGATAGGTTCATAAATATGAGCGAGAATAATAAGAAACAACCAGCAACCTGTTCTTTTTGCGGCCGGTCGGAAGAAGCGGTCGAAAAACTGATTTCAGGGCCTCAAGCCTTCATCTGCGATAAATGCACACGCCTGTGCATGGACATCATTGAAAAAAAACCTGTCCATCATGAGCTCCGCCTTCTAAAGCCGAAAGACATCAAGGAAAAACTCGATGAATATGTTATCGGCCAAGAAAAAGCCAAGAAAACGATTTCCGTCGCAGTCTACAACCACTACAAAAGAATCCGCTCGCTCACTAAAGAGCTGGATGTCGCCTACAGCAAATCGAATGTCCTGCTTCTCGGCCCCACGGGTTCTGGCAAAACCCTGATCGCCCGAACACTCGCTCAAATTTTAGATGTCCCTTTTGCCATCGCCGATGCAACAACGCTCACTGAAGCCGGCTACGTTGGAGAAGATGTAGAAAATATCATCCTGCGCCTTGTACAAGCGGCCGACTACGATGTGAGCCGTGCTGAAATGGGCATTATCTACGTCGATGAAATAGATAAAATCCGCAAAACCACTGGCAACGTCTCTATCACTCGAGATGTCTCCGGAGAAGGCGTTCAACAAGCGCTGCTCAAAATCGTCGAAGGAACAGTCGCCAACGTCCCACCAAAAGGCGGCCGCAAGCACCCGAACCAAGAATATATCAAGGTCAACACCGAAAACATTCTCTTCATCGTCGGCGGAGCCTTTGTTCACCTCGATAAGATCATTGCAAAACGGCTGGGCCGCAGCACCATTGGCTTTAGCGCCGAAGAGACACATGTTTTTGACGCCCATGAGACAAACTACCTGCTCTCTAAAGTCGAGCCCGAAGATCTAATTTCTTTTGGGATGATCCCCGAATTTGTGGGCCGGTTCAATAGCATTGCGAACTGTAATGAACTAACGATTGACGATCTCGTTGAGATCTTAACTCAGCCCAAAAATGCGATTGTCAAACAGTACAAACAACTTTTTGCCGAAGAAGGGATTGTCCTCCATTTTGCTCCAGATGCGCTCCGCGGCATGGCAGAAAAAGCCAAAACCACCGGCACCGGCGCAAGAGCGCTTCGGATGATCGTCGAAACCATGCTGCTGAACCTCATGTTCGAGGCTCCTTCCGATCCTGCGATCAAAGAAATTTTTATCACAAAGGAATCGGTCTTAGAAGGCGCACCTCCCTTGGTTAAGCGATCGGCTTAAGTCCTTAAACCTACCCTTATATTCTTAACAGGCGAAAACCCTCCAAAAATCAAATGTTAAGAATATAAGGATAGGTTCTTACGCGACTCTCCAATAATCACCCCCCTTTCTTATTTTTGGCTGAAACAAGTACCTAAAACAACCATTTTATGGCTGAAACAGGTACCAAAAATAGCCATAACTTGGCTACTTTTGGTACCTGTTTCAGCCATGAATGGTTCAAAATCTATGACTTCATCCACTGAGATTTAGATGCACGCGGAGGGTTTTTCTTCTCTTTTTTAAGACTCTCTTTGGTCTCTTCGGACTCAGCCAGTACTGCCATGAGCGGAAGCAACTTGCGAGCAAACTCTCCGATCTGTTCCTTGGCCTCGATGGCGCTGTTCCAGTCGCCTGCATCAAAGTAACTCGGATTTTCCAAGGAAGAGAGCAACTTTTCATCGCTCAGCAAGAGAGCCTCGATATAAGGATTGATTAAGGAAGTAAGCTGTTGAAAATCTTCCGCCGCCTGCGTTGCAAAGGCTTCTTTTTGATCAGAAGAAGTTTTTTCTCCCTTCATACTTATATCCTCGAACACGCGTACAAATTCCTTGGCGATTTCAGGAAAAGAAATCCTTCCTGTTTCGAACTTTTGTAAGGATTCTAATAAGTTTTGAAACTTGTTTTTCATTTCCCAATAATTAACAAATTTTCTTTTAAATTGCATTTTTATTCCTAACTGAATAAAACAGTGGGCAGGAACCGCGGTTATCCGGCGAGCATCCTATACAAATAAAGATGATACTGAAAACCTTGTTACAGCAGCTTTTTGAAGAGTTAAAATTAGGGGCAGCCCCTCTTGCAGAAGAGGATAAGACGCACCGTTTCAAGATCAGTTCGCTAGAGATTGTGATGAAAGATCTCGATCCGGGATTTTATTTTGCGTCGGAGATCGGACCACTTCCAAAAAAGAAAAAAGAAGATTTTCTGATGCTCCTCATGAAGGCCAACTTTCTTGGCCAAGGGACCGGCGGGTCGACTTTAGGACTCAAAGAAGATGAAAGTTGCTTGACACTCTCTTTGAGTTTGCCGTATGAGATGAATTATAAAGCGTTTAAGGACAGCCTCGAAGATTTCACCAACTTCGTTGAATATTGGAAAAAAGAAACGGTGCGATTTGCTGCCGAGGCAGAAAAAAGTTAAAACATGGCTGGATATTTAATAGGAGAAGAGGGTCCTCTCACAGGACTTGTCGTCAAATTCGAAGAAGGATCTGAATGGGTCATGGGTCGCGATCCCGATGTGGTGGGGATCGTCCTGGAAGACCCGATGGTGTCCCGCAGGCACGTGATTTGCCGCTTGACCACAGAAGGATACGTCTTAGAGAATCTGAGCGCTGTGAACCCTGCCACCCAAAATGGAATGATCATCTCCGAGCCTGTCTTGCTCCGGGAAGGCGATATCATCCAGATCGGCAACACCTTCTTCCGCTTCAGTGAAAAACTCCCTAAAGTCGAACCTCTTCCTCCATCTTTGATGGAAGAACCTGCCGATTTGACCTCTTTGTCCGTCACATCATCCCCAGAAGCTAGATGGATGATCAAAGTCATCACCGGACCTAATAGCGGCGCCGAATTCTACATGCATAAAGGCAAGACGTACGTGATCGGAAAAGACCCTGAACTCTGCGATATCATTTTCCAAGACCTCAGCGTCTCCCGTCAACATGCTAGGATCTCCGTCGATGAGAGCGACATGGTCTATATCGAAGACCTGGGAAGCCGCAACGGCACACTCGTAGCTGGTAAAATGATCACCGACAGACATCTGCTCAATTCTCAAGATCAAGTCTCCCTCGGAACAACCTCTTTTTTGGTCATTGACTTGCAGCAATCCCGCGAGACGCTCATTTCTGAAGCGCCCCCTCTTGCAGAAGAAGCTCCTGCAGAAACCATGACGGTCCACGTGAAAAATTGGCGCGAGATGGTCATCCCAAAAAAACATCTCATTTTAGCCGGTGTTATTGGAGTATTCCTTCTGACCTTAATCGTCAGCATGGTCTCGCTTTTCAATAGTGAACCGATCGTTGTCAATGCCAAGGATGAATCTAGCCAAGTCAAAGAAATTGTAGCCAGATATCCCGACATTCAATTCTCTTATAACAAAGGGTCCGAAAAACTGTTCCTGACAGGCCACGTTCTGACGACAGTGGAAAAACAAGAGTTGATGTTTCAGCTCAAAGGGCTCCCCTTTATTACCACGATTGAAGACTCAGTTGTGATCGATGAATATGTCTGGGAAAACATCAATGCTCTGCTAATGACCAACCCCGCCTGGCAAGGAATCTCGATTACCTCTCCTATGCCCGGAAAATTCGTTGTCCGGGGTTATTTGCAAACGCTTGAGCAAGGACAGGCCCTTTCCGACTATCTCAATGTCAACTTCCCGTATCTCGACCGGCTGGACAACCAAGTCGTTGTTGAAAGCAATTTGACGACCCAAGTTCAGAGCCTGCTGACGGAACGGGGCTTTAATAATGTATCCTACCAGTTGGTCGATGGCGAGATTGTTCTCTCAGG
>DATAHB010000040.1:0-26498 GCA_036263375.1 Rhabdochlamydiaceae bacterium
TTAATTAAACTCTGCTCTGTACTTTTGACAAATGACAGCGGGCCGATGCATATTGCCGCAGCGGTTGGAACACCACTGGTTGCTCTTTTTGGATCGACAAACGAAATCGCCACAGGGCCTTACAAGACTGGCACAATAATCCATAAGCATGTCGATTGTTCGCCCTGTTATAAGCGGGTCTGTCCTATTGATTTTCGCTGCATGAAGCGGATAGAGACAGATGAAGTCTATGATGCTTTAATTAAAAATCTCAGAGAAAAATGTTGAAAAAACTTTGGAAAAAAATTGCGCCTAATCCTTTGGATAAGTGTCTTAAAAAAGCAGCCAGGCAAGGATGTAAATCTGTCCTGATCCCGTGGAATCGAGGCCTGGGCGATATTGCGCTGGGTCTTTATGCCATCGTCAAACGTGTCCAAGACTATCTTCCAGGCGCCAAAATCACCTTTATCACACGGCCCGATCTGAAAGATGGATTTCAACTTTTAAAAGGCGTTGATGTGATCATCGCGCCTGAGTGGGCCCGAGGAAAACCAACTCCTCTACCGGCTGATTTACCTGCCTTTGACCTGATGATTCCCAATGCAGATCCTTCGTATTGGGTGGCGTGGCAGCGGGGAAAACTGATCCCAAAAATGGAGTGGAACAAAGAGTGGGACTCACTCTGCGACCGATTTAACCTTCCACAGAGCTGTGTTGCAGCGCATGTCCATTGTGAGACAGATTATTACTTTGAGAGAAACTGGCCGTTCTCTAAGTGGCAAGAGCTCTTTAATGCTTTAGACGGTCCGATCGTGCTGCTAGGTCTTAAAAAGGATCTTATTTTCAAACATCCCCATTTGATCGACCTTAGAGGCGATACATCTCTTTTTGAAATTCTATCGCTGCTAAAAAACAAATGCCGGTGTTTAGTAGCGCCCGATTCCGGAATTTTGGGAATGACCTACTTTCTCAACACGCCATTTCCACTTAGGATTGTCTCGCTTTGGGCCGACCCGAACCACGGCATCTTAAAACAGAATGTCCCCTCTCCCAATCCTCTGCTTGAACATATTCCTGTCATTAGCTCTAATCGAAAAGACGCTGCGTTAATTCCTGTTGCGCAGGTCCTCCAGGCTGTATGCTGAAGAAAAAAACATTCCTCGAAATGCAGCGCGAGCTTATTGCTCAGCATCGCCATTTTCCGATCCCGGAGCCCCTGTGCATTTTTGATAGACCTACAGAAGCGGCCAAAATTCACGGGGAAAAACTTTTGTCCCAAGGCAAAGTCGCCTGCTTGATTTTAGCCGGAGGCCAAGGGACTCGCCTCGGAACATCGCGGCCAAAAGCGCTGGTCGAAGTCACTCCCGTCAAAAAAAAAACTCTCCTGCAGTTTTTCTGTGAGAAAACAGCAGCAGCAGCAATTGCCTATAATACATCGCTAAAATTGGCCATCATGACGTCTTCTCTGAACCGTCAAGAGATCGAAAAGTATCTCATCAATAATCACTATTTCGGACTTAAAGAGAGCCAAGTTGAGCTTTTTGAACAGGACAATGCTCCATTCGTCAATCATGAAGGAAATTGGATTGAAGAATCCGGCCATTTTGCAGCAGGCCCTGATGGAAATGGCCACTGTCTTCGCAAACTCATGGAAATCGGCATTGGCAAGCGTTGGCAAAATGAAGGGATTGAGTCGCTGATTGTCTTGCCCATCGATAATCCTTTGGCAGATCCCTTTGATGCAGCTCTCTGCGGAGAGCATGTACTGAAAAACCACGAAGTGACAATCAAAGCAATTGAAAGACTTAATCCTGCTGAAAAAGTGGGAGTGGTTGTCCTAAGAGAAGGAAAAGTTGTCGTGCAGGAATACTCTGAACTGCCCGACCATTTTGAGGCGCCGCTTGCCCATATCGGCCTATTTTGCTTTAGTCTTTCCTTTGTTGAGAAAGTGGCAAAGATCGATCTTCCTTGGCATCTGGCAAAGAAAACATACCACGGTCAAAAGATCTGGAAATTCGAACGCTTTCTCTTCGATGTGCTGCCCCAATCGCAAAAAACCGGCGTGCTCGTCTATCCCAGAGACAATGTCCATGCACCTCTCAAAAATTTAGAGGGTTTGCACGGCTTGGAAATGGTCCAACAAGCGTTGGCGGCATTTGACCGTCGGTTTTTGGCTGAGCTGACAAAGATGCCTCAGCTCGATCATCTGTTTGAATTGGATCCTTCTTTTTATTACCTTTCAGAGAAGATGCGGAAGAACTGGAAAGGGAAAATGCTCCCCTGTGTGGACTATTATCTACCTTGTGTCTAACATTAAAACAGCCTTGACGGTGCCAAAATCCATTCCTTTGGAATAGAATCCCCATTCACGGATGTACCTTTCTCTGATCGGCGTCCATCGAATATATTTACCTTGGACAACTGTATTCACAATAAGGGCTTCTTCATAGCAATTCCCTACTTCCAGTCCTGTTTGCTCAGAGCGAAAAATATCAGTATCAGGAGCCTCCTTCTTAAAGATCATCACTTGAAAAATAGAAATATTTTCTCCCTCGATTGCTTTTGTTTTTGGATCGTAATAAATAAGACTCTTCGGGGCTTTACAGGCTGCTTTAATCAAATACTGCAGATGGTCGGCGATCTCTATGTGTGTCAGTCCAACTTGCGCCACCTGCTCCCATTGTGTCCAAATGATATCGAGAAGAGAACCTTCGTCAATAAATCCTCTAAAAGTTTCTCCTCCTTTTTCGGAAGGTAACGCTCTTCGTTGAAGGGTGTCGATCGAAACCCTGGCTCTGATAGGAATAAAGACAATCTGTTCGATAGAGGTAATTTTCGGCGTGCTCAAGGCCAACGGTTCTTGGAACACCAAGGTGGCTGAAACAGAGGTAGGGTTGGGGTTTTCAGATGCATTAGTCGGCTGCGAAGGACGAGATTGATCTTGGGGAGGAAAAGTTGGAGAGTCTGATCCAGCTAATTTTTTCCTAATGATGTTACCAATAAGAGCCACAACGGCAAGAAAAAATATTTGAGCAATTTTAATCATTAAGGATCGCTGCGGACAGAGAGGATTCCAAAGATGGGAATGAGGACAAACACTATTCGAAACATTTCCAATAGCCATCAAAAGACCTTCTTTAAACAGCGAGAGCTTCTATTCTCAAAAGGCTTATTCTTCAACACGGTAATTTAAAATTTACTATTGCAAAATTCTAATCTTTTGATCAACCATGGTCACAGTTTTAGAATTAGAGCAAGATGCTAGAAAAAACGAAAGAACCCTTCACTCCTCCGTCCACAAATCTAACGAAATTCCCGCAGGGAAGCATTAGGGAATTGCTATCCCTTGCCACACCACTATTTCTGATTTTATTTGCCGGTTGCGTCTTAAATTTTCTGGAGCGCATTTGGTTCGCCCATTTTTCCCTCCAAGCTTTAGAGGCTTCCGTCAATGCCATCTATCTTTTGCGCATTTTTCAAATGCCGTGCATCGCTTTAGCGATGATGGCCCAAGCGTATGTCGGCTACCACAATGGGGCAAAAGAGTTGACGAACATTGGGCGGTGTATCTGGCAAATGATCTGGTTTTCTCTTTTTTCGATGGTGATCACTGTTCCGTTAAGCTTTTTTGCCCAGGATCTTTTTTTTAAAGGGCTTGAAGTTGAAAAAACTGCAGCTCCTTATTTTGTTATCCTTGTTTTTTGCAACTTCCTTTACCCCCTTGGCTCTGCGTTATCGAGCTTCTATTTAGGAAGAGGAAAAACAACGTTTACCGTTTTAGCAACGCTCGGAGCCTATTTGCTCAATGCCGGTCTCGATATAGCGCTTATCTTTGGCATTGATCCATGGATTCCTGCAATGGGACTCAAAGGGGCCGCATTTGCGACCTTACTTTCCCAAGGCGTCTTCTGCCTTCTCTTATTTGCCCTGTTTGTCAAAAAATCGAATCAAGAGACTTTCGGCACACGTGAGTGGAAATTTCAGCCCAAGATTTTCTGGAAGTATATCTCTCCAGGAATCCCTCGCGCTATGGGCCGGCTCCTGCTTTTTGCTTTTTGGGCCGCTAATACACATATCATGGCTGTGAAAGGAGGCGACTACCAGCTGATTCTCTCTATCGGTGGGACGATCGGCATGTTCGTCATGTTTCTCAGCGACGGCATTCTACAGGCCTTTGTTGTCCTCATTTCAAACGCCCTTGGAGCACGCAATTACGACCGATTTAAAAAATTTCTTAATTCCGGTCTTTTAGTGATCTTTGTTCTGGGGGTTATTTTGATCTTTCCCCTGGTTCTCTTTCCCAACTCAGTGGTATCACTGTTCTCACTTAAGACTACTTTGACAGCAAGCTTGAAGTGGTGTTTAATGTGGATGTGGCTGCATACAGTCGTGCTCATGTTAAATGCCCTTTTACTCGCCGTGCTGCTTTCTTATAAAGACACCGTCTTTGTTCTAATTGCAAGTTTTATCGCTGCTGTGTTCGGCTATATGACGACTTTCGCAGGTATGAATTATTTTAAACTTTCTGCGGATAAATTCTGGTTCCTTACTTTTGTAAATATGGTCTTTTGCACCTGTCTTTATGCGTGGCGCATTTCTCGAAAACAGTGGCTCCAACCTGATTTCAAATCCACTGATGTGATAACCTGAGATAACGATGAAGATTTGCTATCTTGGCGCTGGAAGTTGGGGATTTTGTTTAGCTTCACTCTTGGCATCAAAAGGCAATGAAGTTGCCCTATGGACCAAGCGGGATGACTTTGCCAAATTGCTTGCCAAAACTCGGAAACACCCTAAACTTCCACATTTCGAAGCGCATAAAGCTGTCATCCCAACGAGCGATCTGGAAGAAGCTTTTGAAAATGCTGATATTATTGTCGAATCTGTCACATCTGCCGGCATCCGTCCGGTCTTTGAACAAATCCACACGTTTGGCAAAGCAAACTGCCCTATTATCATCACCTCAAAGGGAATCGAACAAGACAGCTGCCTACTCCTTCCGGAAGTGATCCTCGATGTGATGGGGCCTTCCCACCGAAAATTTGTGGGATGCCTCAGCGGGCCCAGCCACGCGGAAGAGGTGATCGAAAAACTCCCCACCTCCGTAGTCTGCTCTGCCTATGAGCCGGAGATCATGCACGAGATTCATGATCTTTTTTCCACGTCTTTTTTACGTGTTTATCCCAACTCCGACATCAATGGAGTCGCCTTTGGCGGAGCAATGAAGAATATCATTGCGATCGCCTGCGGCATTTCCGATGGGCTTGGATTCGGGGACAATACAAAGGCTGCTTTGATGACACGAGGACTTCATGAAATCAGAAAACTCTCTGTCACCAAAGAAGCTAAATCGGAGACATTGAACGGCCTCTCGGGCCTTGGAGATCTTTGCGTTACTTGCCTCTCCAAACATAGCCGCAATTATAAATTCGGCCATTTAATCGCTGAAAGAGAATCCCCTGAAGAAGCCCAAAAAAGCGTCGGCATGGTTGTCGAAGGGGCCTACACATGCGTCGCAGCTCTGCAGCTGGCAAAAAAAGCCGGCATCCCAGTGCCGATCACCGAAGCTGTCTATGCGATTCTCTATGAAAAGATGAATCCCCGCGACGCTGTCAAATCCCTCCTTCAACGCGCCATCAAGGAAGAACATTTGTGATCTTTGGTCAAAAAATCGTCACAGCTCAAGAGATGCAAAGAATCGAGAAAAAAGCAATCGGTGCCGGACACAGCGCAGAAAAATTCATGGACAAAGCCGCCGAAGGCATCGCATCAATCACGAAAGAATTCATTGAAAAACTAAGTCTGCCAAAAAAAGTCATTCTCTTAACAGGCAAAGGCAGTAATGCTGGCGACGCCTATACAGCAGGAGCTCTTCTCCGGAAAAAAGGATTTTCCGTCCTTGCCGTCTCTGCATATCCCCTCAAGGAATGTTCCCCTCTTTGCTGTGAAAGGCATTACCGCTTTATCAAAAGCGGCGGAAAAGTTGTCCCTTTAGCGAGCGCCGATATCAAAGGGTTTGGCGTTATCCTCGATGGTCTTGTTGGAACAGGTTTTACAGGAAAAGCAACAGGAGCTTTAGCTAAAGCAATCGTGTGGGCAAATGAAACCGATCTGCCGATTTTAGCCCTTGATATTCCCTCAGGACTGGATGGAACGACCGGGCAGGTCGGATCGGTTGCCATCGATGCCATTGGTACAATTTTTTTAGGACTCCCTAAAATAGGTTTCTTTCTAGAAAAAGGATGGGATCACGTCGGAGATCTTGCCGGGGTTGACATTGGCCTTCCGGAAGAATTTGTCAGTCAGGCAAAAGAAGACGCTTTGCTGCTCGACCCTGCCTCTCTCCATCTGCTGCCTATGCAAAGGTCCAGGCACAAGTATGAAGCCGGTTACGTACTGGGAATTGCCGGATCTTTGAATATGCCCGGAGCAGCGGCTCTAGCTTCAGAAGGAGTGTTGCGCAGCGGAGCTGGCATCGTTAGGCTCTTTTCAATGCCCGGTACGCCAAAAGACCAACTGCTGGCTGAAGTCATCCATGAGGAGGTCGATTTAAAAAGAATCAAAGAAGAGTCGAAACGGGCCGCTGCTTTTTTTATCGGACCAGGACTTGTAAGAACAGAAAAATTATTGCAACAACTCTTTGCCCATCTCCGTTTACCCTCTGTGATCGATGCCGAGGCTCTTGATTTCTTGGCAAAGCATCCAAAGACAAAACTTCCCAAACACTCCATTTTAACTCCCCATCATGGAGAGATGGAAAAGCTGCTCAAGAAAAAACCTTCCCTCAAGAACTGCCAAGCCTTTGTCGAAAAACACAAAGCCACCCTCATTCTGAAAGGAGCTCCTTCCATCGTCTTCCATCCCGGAAAAAAACCTCTTGTGATCGCCCATGGAGATCCCGGCATGGCAACCGCAGGCTCCGGCGATGTTCTCACGGGGATTTTAGCGGGATTCCTGGCTCAGAAAATGACACCAGAAGCAGCAGCAGCCCTCGGAGTTTATCTCCATGCACGCGCAGGAGAGATCGCAGGGCTGAACCTCACGTCGTATTGCATGATCGCGTCAGATCTCTTAAAATACCTGCCGCAAGCAGTTGACGAACTCTGACAATTTTGGGACCTAAGAGCTTTTTATCTTTGCCACTGACCATGTTTTTGGGTCGTTGGGTATTTCTTTTCTGAGCTCGTACTTGAGCATCAGGCCCAGCTTTTTGATCTTCTCATCCGACCAAGCGCGATTTGCAGATAAATCCAAGACCGCAAGGCAAAGCCGATCACAGTTTATAACAGCATTGCCACTCAAAGCTTGAAACCATATATCCTCCACCTCTAACTGCAATGTTGCCCATTCCTCACTCCGTTTAGGTTCCTTGAGCTTTTGGTACATATCAGCAGCAAAAAGCTCGTCTGTCAAATACAAAGTAAACCCTAGCGTAGAGAGAGGAAGCTTCATCGTTTTTTCCATGATTTCTCTAGTCTGTTGACAGACCCTTGAAAAATTCGCTTTTGAGCGGGTATCCATCAAATTCACAAACTGTACCATTACATCACTTGGAATTGCTGTTAACCCAATTAAATCTCCTTGTTTAGTAATACTCTCGATACCACGCCAAGAATTTTTCAATCCCCTCCTCTAGAGAAATCTTAGGAGAAAATCCAAGCATCTTCTGGCTTTTAGAAATATCGGCATAGGTGACCGGAACCTCCGACAGCTGCATTGGCAAGAAATTTTTAACCGCTTCTTTACCGAGGCGCTTTTCTAAAATCTCGACAAGATGAAGAACACCTTCGGGTTGATGGTTCCCTAAGTTGAAAATTTCACAGGGAGCTGCTAAATCGATAGCAGCAATTGTTCCTGCGACAATATCATCAATATAGGTAAAGTCCCGTTTCATCTGCCCTTCATTGAAAATTTGCAGCGGTTTTCCTTTCAAAATCGCATCCGTGAAAGAAAAATAAGCCATGTCGGGACGTCCCCAGGGGCCGTAAACTGTAAAGAACCTGAGCCCTGTCACTGAAATCCCAAACATATGGTGATATGCATGAGCAATCAGCTCATTCGACTTTTTTGTCGCTCCATAAAGGCTGGCCGGAAGATCGATCTGATCTGCCTCGGAAAAAGGAATCTTCTTATTGAGTCCGTAGACGGAGGAGGAGGATGCATAGACAAGAGGTATTTCCGGATGATGCCGAATCACTTCAATGACTTTGATAAATCCGTCTAAATTCGAAGCGACATAGTCTTGGGGCTGCCTGATCGAGTGGCGGATCCCCGCTTGGGCTGCTAAGTGGAGAAAATGCGTGATCTTATTTTCTACGACGAGCTTTTCTAATAGAGCGCCGTCGCAGATGTCGGCCTCCACTACTTTTACACCTTGTTTTTCTAAAAGAGCTGCCCGATCCCGCTTCAATTGCAGGTCGTAATACGCATTGAAATTATCGCAGCCAATAACAGTGTCTCCCCGTTTCCGGAGAGCCTGGGCGACATGAAATCCGATAAAGCCTGCGATCCCTGTAATAAAAATGTTCATTGAGGAAAAATATCCCACCCGTCAATGATATTTTACATGCCTTTTTGCTTTATCTGCATCTTTTTATTGTTGTTTGGCTGCGGGAATCGTCCCTATATGGGGCAAGATTGCGTTGGAGCCGACGAATTTGTGATGGATTCGTATAAAATCAGGCAAGGAAAATTTTCAATTTTACAATTGGAGGGAAAATGTTATGAAGAACTTGACTCTTCTCTCTTATGCGAATACCAGGATGTTATCCAAGACGGCGATGTGCTCTACGTTGCAGTTTTCCATCCAACCCGCTGCGATATCTCCGCTGCGATCGAAGCGATTGGCTCGACCGTCGGATTCCACATCAATGAAGGAAAAATACGCCTCCCTGACCTTGACCCCATCCCTGTCTCGGGACTGACATTAGAAGAAGCCTCTCTCAAAATCCAGACACTCTATTCGACGCAGATCCGCGATGTGCAGGTATTCCTCTCCTATAAAGACCGTTTGGAGCGAAAAGTCGAACTTGCCGGGCTCGTCGTCCTTCCAACAATCCCTATTGACGGACGCATTCGGCTCTTTGAGACACTGTCTCGGGCAAAAGTTCCTCCCAATGCCAATCTTTTCAAGAGTTATATCGTCCGCAGCAATCAAATGCTTCCCGTCGACCTCTACAAGCTGCTTAAAGAAGGCGACATGACCCAAAACATCGTGATGCGCGGCGGCGATAAGGTTTATATCGCCGATCCTTCGGCTTCGACCTTGATGGTCCTTGGAGAAGTCGGTAAAGAACGACTTGTCGATGTCCCTAACGGCTTCATGACGATTCGCCAGGCCCTAGCAGAAGCTGGCGGCATCCCTTTCACGGGGAACAAATCGTATATCCAAGTCATTCGAGGCAGCATCTTAAATCCAAAAATTTATACGCTCACCTGGGACCATGTCATCCATCTTCCTTCGGATAGCATGCTGCTGATCCCAGGCGATATCATTTATGTCGCAGCAACGCCGATCACCAACTGGAACCGCTTCATGTCACAGCTGCTGCCGACTTTTGTTAACATCGACCTAATCCGCCAGGGAGTTAAAAGCATTGGGGTCAACGTTCCATGATCGACGACATCATCATCTCTGCTGAGGATCTTCAAAGGCTCTATCAGAAAAAAAAGAAAAAGATCTGGAAATTTTCAAGTCTAGGAACTCTGCTTCTCCTCATTTATTTTCTCTTTTCACCTCCGTTGTACCAAGCTACCGCGACCTTTAAGCAATCTTCTTCCCGCAGTGAATCGGGAATTGATCTCAAAAAACTCGTCCGCAACTTTGCATCAGCAGGTTCTGAAATTTCCACTATTCCAGTCATGCTCTCTCGCACTGTATTGGCAAAAACCGTTGAAGAGCTCGGCTTTCAAGCTACCGTTAACGAACAAAATTTTCTGGAAAAGAAACTTCTGGCTTGCAAGAGCTCCCTCTTAGCCGAGTTCGGAAAACAGCCAAAAAGCGAAGAAAACTTCCATTTCCAAAATGTCCATTACGACGGCGAAAAAACCCGCTCTTATTTTCTTCGCTTCACTTCCCCTGAGGATTTTGAACTTCTCGATAGAAATCAGGAAAAGGTCGTAGCCGGATCCATCAACTGTCCACTTCAGATGCAAGATATCGTTTTTACCCTGACAAAAACTCCTAAAAGCCTCAAAGTAGGAAAATTCTATCCCTTCTCCATTTCTCCTCTTTACGCAGTCGTAGCCAGAGTGAAAAATCAAACGCGCATCAAGCCTCTTCGAGAGGACAAAAACATCCTCATGATCACTTTCTCCGATCCGGATCGAGAAAGATCAGCGCAGTTTGTCAACACCCTTATCAGCAAATATGAAGCATTTTTAGTCGATGAAAACAAAAGCGTGATCGGCTGCCAGCTGAAATACCTTGATCAGCGCCAAAACGAACTGAACTCCAAGTTGGATCGTGATATTCAAGATCACGTGAAGGCCCTCAAGCAGAGCCTATTCAACCAAGGCTACCTGGGTATCGAAGAAGAAATCGAATCGATTTTGTCCCCTTTGCAGACCTATCAGGCAAGATTAAATGAGATCGAAATCGAAATGGCCGGCCTGGAACAACTAGAACAGCGGATTTCAGAACCCGATCTACCGATTGCCGTTCACCGCTCTCCTCCTAAACTGGTGAGACAGTTTGGACAAAACCTTGCCGACCAGATCAATGACGCTTCTCTTTTACTGCAAAAACTGGAAAAAGATGAGCCTTTAACCCCAACCTTAACTGCAATGGGACCTCTAATCACAGAAGTCGAGTTATCCCGATCCAAACCGGACTATGTTGTAAAAAAACAACAACTCGCCTCCCACCTCCATAGCTTTCTGGATCACCTTGCCCTTCGTCAGAAAAATCTACAGGAAAATTCGAGTTATATCGATCAACTCGAATCTGATTTCAATGGGTTGACACTCGAAGCTTCAAGAAATTTATTTCAGCAGTACTGTAAACAGCTCGACGATCTCCACGCCCAATTAAAACAAGTGATCTTTTTCCGCGACCATCTCAACGAGCCTAATTTTGAAATCAGCACACTCTCGAATATTCTCAACGATACCGTCACCCAGCAACTCGTGCAGAAATCGAGCGAGCTTGTAGGACAGCTCTGCGACCTGATCAATCGCAGCGGAAGAGAACATGAACGTCTTAAAGAGACACTGGTCATCCAAAAACGGTACCTTGAGTCCCACCTCAGCCAAACCCTCGAGCTCGGAAAAATTCGAATCCAACTGATCAAGGAGAAGATCGGCTCCCTCTACCAAATCATGAAAGATCTGCTGCAAAAAGAAAAAAAAGTCCTGGAAAGCAAAATTGAAACGCTCAAAATCTCAATGCAAGAACTTCCTGAGCTCTGGCATTTAGACAAACGGCTTAAATTCAAAGCAGAGTTGACAAAAGGGATGATGGAGGGTCTGACCCATATCGCCGAATCGAAAAATCTCTCGCGCCATCTCTATCAAGTCGAATCAAAACCCCTAGACCTCGCCCTGCCACCATTTTCCCCGCAGCCTTCCCATCTTCTTATAAAAGTTGCGGCCGGAGCCTTTGTCCTAGCAACTCTTTCCTATCTATTTTTCTTACTCCAAGCCCTTCTCAAAGGCCTGCCGGCTTCTCTGACCACGCTTCGTTTGATGGGCGGCCATACCTCCGGCTCCTTTTCTTCCCAGGCTCATCTGCCGCTGAATCAAGTCCCCGATCAAGACCTTGAAACGCTCCGCTCCATGACTGCGTTTCTTCTAGACAGAAAAAACGGTCCTTGTGTAGTCGGCCTTTTGGGTAAGAAAGAATCGCATTTTTGCTTCAACCTGGCGCATCTTCTCTCTTTGCATCACCAGAAAGTACTCATCATCGATGGCAACTTTGACCGGAGCGCCCTTGCTCAAGATCAGCCTGGCCTTTGGCAGTACATCAACCATACTGCGTCAGAACTTCCCATCCGCCGCGAAAAAACCTATGACCTCTTGACGTCCGGAGGAACAACCCGGCATGGCGTAGAACTTTTGGCATCTCCAATTTTTTCAAAAATCTTAGCCGAGTGCCAAAGCCGGTATGATTTTGTATTCCTACTCCGCCAAACCCCACTCTCTTCTCAAGACGCTGCGCAGATCCTGCAGCTTTCTCATCTTGCCATCGTTGCAACAGACGAAGAATCGCAAGCAGTCTTTAAACCGTATCTCCAACGGCCTCGACAAAAAGAAAATTTGTGTGTTACCTTTACTCAGTACCAGTCATGAGAAAATATCTTCTTGTTCTTCTCTCTCTTCCCTCTTTGATTTTTGCTCGAAAAACGTTGGAGTACGGAAAGCTCTCTTCAGAAGAGGGGCCTTGGCTTACCGGTCCGATTGTCACTCCAGCCCCTCACGTCGTTCCTGTCGGACATCAAAACTATGAGCCGTACCTCTTCTGGCACCAGTTCAAAGGCGTCTATAACGACCACTGGCGGCCTATCAAAACGCCACTCGCCACCTCCATTCAAAGCCAAATATTGTTTCAATTCGGCATTTTACCAGCGACCGAAATCGACATCTTCCCGACCTTCCAATATAACCATTTCATGCACCAGCACGACTGGCGCTATTCAGATATGCCTGTTTCCATTTCTTTTCAGCTTTTGATGGACAAGCCTGATGAATGGTGGCCTGCAATTAAATTGCGGTTTGGCGCCATAGCCCCTCTGGGGAAACACGACCGTTTAGATCCCAAAAAAATGGGAACCGACCTTTCCGGAGCTGGGAACTGGTATCCCGGGATATCCCTTGTTTTTGGCCGGCTCTTCAACTTTGGCAATTACCATTTTTTAGCATTGCGCTTCTCTGTCAAATACGAGTTTGGCACCTCCGTCAATATCCATGGACTCTCCGCCTATTTAGGAGCACCCGATATCGACGGCATTAAAGGAACGCGGGGGAAAGTTTATCCGGGATATGTTTTGCAGTTCCAACAAGGAATAGAATATTCGATTACCCATAACTGGGCTTTTGCCATGGATATCGTCTACAAACACTGCAACCGCACCCGTTTCAAAGGATACACCCCCCCGGGATCCGTCGTCGGATATCGCTCAGCAGAACTGTTAAGCCTAGCTCCTGCAATCGAATACAATTTCAATGCGAACGTCGGGATTATCTTCGGACCTTGGTTCTCTGTGACCGGCCGAAACAGCAACTTGACCTCTAATTTTATTTCTTGGGTCTTTGCCATCAACATTTTTAATTAGGGCGTGTCGTCAAATTATAAAAAAGTTCTGGCATATTTTCGATGAGATTTCATGCAAAGCGACGAGAAACAGTGTCAATAGATACGACCGAGGAGCTTTGTGCGAAAAATCGCGAAAAGAGGCCTGAAATTTTTATAAATTTAGGAGGGCTTACTTAACAAGACAAACAACGGTTGCATTGCGGCCCGTCGGCTTATCTCTTCGATAAGAATAGAAATCCGCCGGATTGCAGCAGGTGCAGATCGGAGCAATTTCCAGATGGTGAGGTAAGATTCCCGCTTCAAGCAATTGAGATCTAGCCATTTCCAATAAATTAAAAAAAAGCGGCCTTTCCTGATAGATCCAAAATTTCTGAGGAATCTCTTTCTCAAAATGAATAAACTGCGAGCAGCAAGACCCTAAACTCGGAGAAATTCCCACAAACAGATTTTCCGCCTTTGTTCCAAAGGCATGCCGCATCTTAGCGATCGCTTGCCCATAGATATTCTGTACATTTCCCCTCCACCCTGCATGGATGCAGCCAAGCGCTTTTTCGATTGGATCGTAAAAGATCACCGCCTGACAATCGGCATGTTTAATGAAAAGGCCCGCCGATTTTTCCTGCGTAATCAATCCATCGCACTCCTCATTATCGGGCTCCAGTGGGGCCTGTTGAATTTGGATTCCATGAACCTGCTTGCCACTCACGAGGTATTTACACCCCAGATGTTTTTGGATTTTCGCACGGTTGAGCTTGATTTTGGTCTCGTCATCTCCCGTACCGCCGCCGACATTCAGCGACTGATACGAACCTTCGCTAACTCCTCCTTGCCGAAGATAGACAGCATGACGCACCTCAGGAAATTCTTGTAAAAGCTCAAACTCGAGCCACTCTAGACTTCCTCGTTTTTTACGAAGCATTTATTAGACCTTTTTCGAAGTTTAGGTTCTGTCGATTTTTCGGTTTTTTTGAGCCGATTTTCAACTTTTTTTACAGGGGTCATATCAGCTTTCGTATATGACCCCTGTAAAAAAAGTTGAAAATCGGCTCAAAAAAACCGAAAAATCGACAGAACCTAAACTTCGAAAAAGGTCTATTTAATCGGACAACCCGTTGGCGCCTTAGCAGACGGCGTCATTTTATTATCAGCAGCCACTTTTTGTACGGCCCTGTCCGCCGTCATTGTCATCCCATTCGCATCCTGCGAAGACGCATATTGCATCGCCATAGACTGCTGGTCTGCACTGAACTGGCCACAGAACATTTTTTTGTTCATCGCATTCAGCTGAGATGCAAATTGTTGTACATCTGCGCTCATGTTGCTACAATCCATTGGAGCTGGAGCCGCAATTTCTGATTCCTCTGCTCCGACGCTACCAATCAAGCACAAAGCAGCTAACGCTAATTGTATTCTTTTCATCGCTTCCTCGTTTGTGTCTTAAAAAATCTGACTATAACGGCGCTTGCTATTTTTGTCCATGGACCTTAAAAGGAACCTTATGAGCGAAAGGCCTATCGAGTGCAGCGAGTGCAAGCGTCCTGCGAAAATCATCTATAAAGAGATCTTAGGCGATACGATCAACTGCACCCAAATGTGCATCGACTGCCCCATTTTACAAGTAAAACTTCATGGAGAAGCCAGAAAAACAGATAACAAAGCAAGCCAGATTTGCTGCAATAACTGCGGTACCTCTCTCGAATCAGTTCAAACAGGACAACCTGTCGGCTGCACCGAATGTTATGCTGTGTTCAGTGACTTTCTGGTTGGAGAAATCATCGCAGCAGGGGCCATTCCACCAGCTCTTCAAAAAAAACAGGCCACCGAGCGATCTCAAGCCATCCATATTGGAAAATCCCCTGACAAAACCGTCGATATCACCCTCTCCTCGCGCTTAGCGTCTCTCAACGAAGCCCTCAATGATGCCCTCAAAAGAGAAAACTACGAGCAAGCCGCACTCCTCCGCGATCAAATTAAAACTCTCACGGACAAACAACAATGAGCGCTCTGCCCCCATCGCTATTCGACCATACCCTCTGGGAAGAAGATAAAAATCCGATTTGGCTCGGATCTTCACTCCTTCTTCAACGCAACTTCGCAAGATATAAATTTCCCCCTAAACTCTCCGAAACCGACATGATCAAAATCAGCACACTCCTTTCCGAAATACTTCTGAAAAATGTCAAAGGCTCGAATTATTTTTCTGCGGACAAACTTTCTCCTCTCGACAAAGAATTTATCTTCGAGCATTTCCTCTGCTTAGAGAGCTTTCAAAATGTCGCCAAAGGGCAAGGATTTCTCTTTGATGGTCTTTTCTTAGCCGGGCTCAATCTGAAAAACCATCTACAGCTCCAGCTCATCGATACCTCTCCTGATCTTCTCACCGCTTGGTCGCAGCTCATTAAACTTGAAACCGAGATCGGGAAAACCCTCGATTACGCTTTTTCTCCGAAATTTGGATATCTCACCTCCGATCCCACCCTCTGCGGCACTGCTCTGCAAGCCTTTCTCTATCTGCACGTGCCGGCCCTTCACCACACAGGACAACTCCATGAAATTTTAGGCAAACAAACCGAAGATGACATTACAACTATGGGGCTTGAAGGAGCCCTCAACGATCTAGTGGGAGATTTTCTGATATTGAAAAATCGGTACACGCTCGGCGTCACGGAAGAAAGCCTACTCCATGCACTCCAAATTACCGCCCTAAAGCTCTCCTCTGCAGAAAAAACGCTCCGCATCCATCTCAAAGAAAGCGGAAATTCTGATATAAAAGACCTTATCAGCCGTGCCTATGGTCTGCTCGTCCATTCGTATCAGCTGCAAACCAAAGAAGCTCTCAATGCCTTAAGCCTTATCAAACTCGGACTTGATCTCGGCTGGATCTCTGGAACCACCGGCCAAGCCCTCAACACTCTCTTCTTTAAATCCCGCCGCGCTCACCTAGCGTATCTTCTCAATGAAAAAACCCTCGATTCTCATGACACGCCTCGTAAACGGGCCGAATTCATCCACAAAGCCCTCCAAGGCCTTTCTCTCCGTGAATAAAATCAGCTTTTAGATTAAACTCGCCCCTATGGAACCTCGCTACTGCGCACTCCTCCTCATGGCCGGAACCGGGAGCCGTTTGGGCAGCTCGACCCCTAAGCAATTCCTCCTTTTAGGCTCCAAAAAAATCTACCTCCACACCCTAGAAACCTTCATCAACTCTAATCTCTTTCAACAAATTATTTTGGTCTGCCATCCCGATTGGATCGATCAAGTAAAAAATGAGATCACCCCGGATCCCAGAATCGGGATCATTGCAGGCGGGCCGACCCGGCAGGCTTCTTCGTTTTTAGGACTTCAGGCGTGCCAAAACAGTGACTTCGTGATGATACACGACGCCGTTCGCCCTTTTGTCTCCCAGGATATTCTTAAACGGAATCTAAAAGCCGTTTTAGAGCACCGCGCTGTCGATACGTGCATTCCTTCCACAGATACCATTGTCTATGCAGAAAGTGGAGAGTTTATTACTGCAATCCCTTTAAGAAAAAGTTATCTGCGAGGGCAAACTCCTCAAACTTTCGACTATCAACTCATCTTGAAAGCCCATCAAGCCACCAAAGCCACAGAGTCGACTGATGACTGCTCTTTGGTTTTAGAACTCGGCCATCCTGTCCACATCGTTGCAGGATCTGAGGAGAATATTAAAATTACCACTGAGAGGGATGTCGAAACCTCTGAAGCGCTCTTGAACCGCAAAGAGCTCATCTCTTCTTGACTTCTAAGCTAGATACCAGTACAATTCTTCTCTAAAATTCGACGAAATTATGAAAAAATCATTCCTTAAAAAGCTGCCTTTGCTTGCAGTCGCTTTTATTATTTTTGCCCTCATTTGCACAGGATGCGCACGAAGCTCTGCCGACTCTGAAATGACTCAGCTACAGATCCGCGAAATCCAAACCCGCACCTTTGAAGCCAAAGAGGCTAAAGCTGTCCTCAAAGAAATGATCAATGTCTTGCAAGACGAGGCCTTCATCGTCAAAAATGCCAATATGGAATTAGGCCTTCTCTCCGGTGAGAAAGACATTGAGCTTGAAAAGGGGTGGGAAAAATGGATGACCATTTTAGCCAGCGGACAAAATGCACGGTGGACGAAAAACGGAGTCCTCGAAATCTCTGCCAACGTCACTCAATTTGGCGCCGACACACGCGTCCGCATCAATGTTCAAAGAAAAGTTTACGACAATTTCGGCCGTATCGTTAAAGTTACCCAAATTTATGACCCTCAGTACTATCAAGCCTTTTTTGAAAAAGTCCATAAAGGGTTGTTTATTCAAGAAGAAAAAATTTAAGGAATTTTATGAAACATCTACTCCCTATTATCCTCAGTGGCCTCGCTTTCGGATGCTCCTCAGCCTCTCAACACGCTGCAAGCTTACAAAGCACCCGTGAAAGAGAAATGACCTTAGGCATTGTCCAGCAAGAACTTCGCAAAGGAATGTGCCAAGGAGACGTTGCGACAGCGCTAGGATCTCCCAATATCGTCACCAAAGACGAAACCGGGGCCCAAACCTGGATCTACGACAAGATCGCCAGCGAAGTCTCTTATTCTCAAGATGCCGGTGGAATATGGTTAATCCTCGGAGGCTACGAGAAAAGAGCCGGAGCCTCTTCGACCAGCCAAAAAACGTTGACTGTTGTGATTAAGTTCGACGACAAAGACCTCGTTGATAAAGTCTCTTATCACTCCAGCAAGTTCTGACGATTTATCGTCGCTTTCCCTGCATTGGGATAGTATTGTGCCTAAATTTAGAAGGATAAGATGACTAAACCAGTATCGCAAATTGGCGGTATTAATCCTCCTCCCTCTACCAGTCTAACTTCTAGCGTCGCGGCTCATATTTGCAATGACACCTTAAAAGATTCCGCTGAGAACGCCGCACGCCCTCTTGTCGGTATGGACCCTAAGATTGAGACGTTGATGATCTCCGCAAAAGAAAAAATTGGGCAGGCGCAACAACTTCCTGTATGTGAGGAAGAACAGGCAAGGCAAACTTTCAATGCGTCGATCAACGAGATCCAAGTTGATTTGGAGAAGGTTTATATTTTTGCGCAAAAAGCCCATTCGACGCAGTTGAAGGTTTTCTTATTCATGAACTTACTCCCCTGTTTTTAAGCCTAAATGACCTTCGCCTTGTCTGGAATCCTGGCAAGGGTTTTATGTCAGCATTGCAACGATATCTAGATTCTAGCCGACAAGAGGAGGATTTAGCTGAGCTTATCACCCCTATAGAATCGAAGGATTTATACACGATCATTATCGTTAAAGTTGCTGCAATAACCGTCAATGCACATTATGGCTTTTACATACACCAGACCGGGTATATTCCACACGAGCCTCAGGACAATATTTATGCTCGAGAATCTTTGATCGGCATCTACAACTTCCTTGATTCCTCTGAATGTTCTCTTTCTGAAGAGAAAAAAGTCGAATTGTATGACGAATTGCTCGATAAGTTCATTCTTTTAAACGAAGCTACGGTGGGCTGGATGTCTAAACCCAGTGAGAGCGATATTCAATACTTGGAGAAATGTCGACAAAAAACGGCTTTCTTGAAGCCTGTGACTCAATCTCCTCAAGAAAATCCCTCCCTCGATCTAGAGAAAATTCACCAGCTTACGGCACTTATAACTCAGCATCTTTGCGATGCTGAAAAAATCTATCAAAAGGACTACTCTACGATCAAGTGGATTCCAAAAAAAATACGGACGGCCCTGGATGATGACAAGAAAATCCTAGGGGGCATTTATCATTTCGTCTTAGATGGCCCTACATATCCTCTTTTATCTTCTCAAGATTGCCTTGCCATCGTGAATCAACTCATCGCCTTGTTTAAGCGTATAAATGACCTTGTCCTGATCTGGAGTGGAAAAGAGGACAAAGATTCTCCGAGCAAAATGTCTAGCTGTAATGGGATATTGATGAGCGGTCGTGGTCATTTTTTTGATGAATCGACCCTGAATCAAAAATCAGCCCCATTACCTGAAAAGAACCCCATAACCCCAGCTTTTGTTCGCCCTATTAAGAAGAATCCGACGGGTGGTAGAATCAGTGCTGTTTTTCAAATAGCGACTGCTGCCATCCTTGCGTGTCTTGTCATTGTGGCATATCGACATTTCTACACCAAGAGATGAACAGCAAATTCAGTAGGTTGAATGTATTTTTTTGCTAAAAAATTCAAAAAAGCGAGATGGGCTTTTTCTCGTCTCAATCTCGGACAGGGGCAAGAAACCGGTTCGTTCGGAAGCGAACTTCACTTCAAGCCCATACGGAAGCCACTAAACAAGGCTTCCGTATGTCCAATTCCTACGAAATTGAGACATGATGGGGTCGAACCATCGACACCCTCCTTAAAAGGGAGGTGCTCTACCACTGAGCTAATGTCTCGATACGCTTGCTAAAGCCAGTCGTTGACCCCAAGGGGATTCGAACCCCTGTTATCAGAATGAAAATCTGGTGTCCTAGGCCAGGCTAGACGATGGGGCCACTCTCTCTCCCAATACAGGCAGAGACAGGAATTCTAAATCAAGACGGATTAAACCGCCATAATTTCCTTCTCTTTGGCGGTAAACAAATCATCGACTGTGCGGCAAAATTTATCTGTAAAGTCTTGGATGGCCTTCTCAAGTTTTTTTAAAGCATCTTCAGTGAGCAGCCCATCGGTCTTCTGCTTACGGATCGTGTCATTGCTTTTACGCCGGATCTCTCGGATGGCAATTTTAGCGTCTTCCGCCTTCTTTTTGCCCTGTTTAACAATCTCGACACGCATCGATTGGTCCATGGGAGGAACATTGATGCGGATGGTGCCGGATTCTAAAACAGGCTGTAAATTTAAATTTGCTTTTTCAATCCCTTTAGAGATCGCTGCGGCAGTTTGAGGATCAAAAGGTGTAATTAGGATTTGTCTAGGCTCTGGAGCTGAGATGTTGGCGAGCTCTTTAATCCGCATATGGGTGCCGTAGACTTCAACAGAAACCCCTTCTACCATGCCAGGATTTGCGCGGTTAGTCCGGAGGTTTTTGAGCTCCTGCTTGAAGTGCTCAAGAGTGGCCTGCATTTTAGTTTCGACTTCTTTTTCTGTAGACATTCACTAATCTCCTGTTACCAAAGAACCGACCTTGCGATCCGTCACCGCTGAAAGAAGCGCTCCTTTTCTGAAAAGATTAAACACATGGATAGGAATATCGTTTTCACGGCAAAGAGCAATCGCTGTAGAATCCATCACGCTCAGTTTTTTGTTTAAGACATCGGCATAGGTCAAAAGAGGGATTTTTTTTGCGGAACGAAACCGAATCGGATCTTTGTCGTAGACACCATCCACCTTTGTGGCTTTCAAAAGCGCCTCAGCATTGATCTCGCTGGCCCGGAGCGCTGCAGCGGTATCTGTTGTGAAGTAAGGATTGCCGGTTCCCCCAACAAAAATGACAATGGCTCCCCTATTCAGATGATCAAGGGCGCCTTGCCAGTTATACTTCTCGATGATTGAATCGGTATCGAAAGCGCTCATGACATGACTTTCACAGCCAAGATGTGCCAGTGATTGCTGGAGAATAAGTCCGTTGATCGTTGTCGCTAGCATGCCGATATGATCGGCTGGAGTTCTGGAAAATCCAAACTTTTCAGCTAACGACCCACGGAAGATATTCCCTCCGCCGACCACGATGCCAATTTGAACCCCCATTGAATGAATCTCGTTCACAGCAGTCGCAATATTCTTGCTGGCTTTTTGATCGATGCCAAATTTTCCTGCACCCATTAGGGCTTCACCGGAAAGTTTGAGTAAAATTCTCTTGTATAGGGGTTTCTTAGCCACTTATGCTCCTATTTGCCAACGAACAAAACGTCGTATTTTTAAAGGCATCCCAAGTCGCTTCCCCTCGTTTGCAACGAGGTTTTCGACTGTGATAGCATTGTCTTTAACATACTTTTGTCTCAAAAGGCAAACTTGATCGTAGAAAGCTTTGAGCTTTCCTTCAACAATTTTATCCATAATCGCTGCAGGCTTACCCGCAACTTGGCCTCTAGCAATCTCTTCTTCCCGCGCTTTAATATCAGCTGGAACTTCTTCCGGATTGAGATAATCAGGAGCTTCGGCTGCAATATGCATTGCGATATCACGAGCAAGCGTTTCTTGTCCTGCTGCGCCTTCGACCTCAACAAGCGTTACAATTTTACCGCCCATATGGGAGTAGATCGCAATCGAATCGCTCGACGATTTAGGAAAAAGCTGGAGGCGTCTGATTCTGATGTTTTCTCCAAGGCTTTGCATCACAACTGCCCTGTATTCATCAATGGTTAGCGCAGGATCTTTGCTAAACTTTTGCTGAACAAACGCTTCTAAAGAAGCAGGCTTTGTGTCAGCAGCTTCTTTGGCGATATCTTGAGCAAATTGCTTAAACCGATCGTTTTGGACAACGAAATCAGTTTCTGCATTGATTTCCACTAAAGCGATGTTGCCTTTGTTCTCCGCAGTGACGACCATACCTTCTTTGGTTTCACGGCCTTCTTTTTTTACAGCAGAGGCCATTCCGGCTTTACGGAGAAGGTCGATGGCTTTTTCCATGTCGCCTTGGGCTTGGTCAAGTGCTTCTTTACACTTCCCCATGCCAACTCCGGTTCTTTCCCGGAGTTCTTTAACCATATCAGGGGTGATTTTCACGGAGGTCATTCTTTCTCCTCCTCTCCCTCTTCACCTTCGACTTCCACGTCAGCACCATCTCCCATTTCAGACTCATCGCCTTTAGCAACATGGATGTTCATATCGTTTTTCTTGTCGATGACCGCTTGGGTGAGCGTTGTCAAGATGAGTTTAATGCTCTTAAGAGCATCATCATTACAAGCAATCACGTAGTCAATGGGATCCGGATCGCAATTGGTATCGACCAGCGCCATCACCGGGATGCCCAGTTTTATCGCTTCTGCGACCGCAATGTGCTCGCGGCTGGGGTCGACAACAATCAAAAGACCCGGAGGTTTACGCATTGCACGGATACCGGATAAGTTTTTGTCTAATTTAACGCGATCTTTCGACATCACAACCATTTCTTTTTTCGTAAACCCTTCTCCACCGGAAGCGATCCGCTTTTCAATGCGCTCTAAGGTCTTGACAGATTGACGGATGGTTTGAAGATTAGTGAGCGCTCCGCCGAGCCAACGTTCGCAAACGTAAAACTCGCCGCACGCTTCCGCGCATTCGCGGACAACGCTTTTCGCTTGTTTCTTGGTCCCTACGAACAGAATTGATTTCCGTTTTGCCACGGCGTCTTTGACAACATCAACGGCTTTGCGGATCTGTTGGACGGTTTTTGCGAGATCAATGATGTAAATTCCATTCCGTTCTTCGAAGATATAACGTTTCATCTTCGGGTTCCAACGGTGCTTTTGGTGTCCAAAATGAGCACCGCATTCTAATAATTCTTTTACGCTGACGATCGTGTCTTGCGATTTTTCTTGTGCAGTTGCCAAGCCTTGTCCCTCGTTTTTCATTTGACACGGCATCCGCTCCTTAAGAGCAGATTTCGGTCTTGGTTAATCATGTTTAAAATTATAGACATAGGTCTATAAAAGCGCCTGATGAGAATCGAACTCACACAAGTAGCTTGGAAGGCTACGGTTCTACCATTGAACTACAGGCGCGTAGCCTACTAATTTAACGGATTTGAACCCTTTTTTCCAAGCCTTAACTCAATTGCAAGTAAATATTTTAATCTTGCTGACCTAGACGCAGAATGATATCGCGTCCTGCTGGGGTCAGAGTGAGGGAAGGCGATGCTAAGAGGCTTCCCGCAGAATACTGGTAGAGTTTAATAAAATGACCATTGGTCCGAATCAAAGGAGGGCATCTTTCGAGGGGAAGGTTATTGGCATAATACCTTTGGGCGGCCCAATAGGCGTCTTGGTCGAATTTGTATCCAACAACACCCTTGCCAAATAACGCAATCTCGGCCTGAGGGCCCAGAAGACTAGCCCCAGCGAATTCAAGATAACGGAGGGTCAGCCTTAGTGGGTCTGCAGATGCATGATCTGCAAATCCCATAATTTTCATGCTCAAAACCGGGCGTAGCTTTTCATCGACTAATTTAACGAAGGTTTTTAAATCAGAGATCACCGGCAAGCTGCTTCTCTTAAAGCTATGTTCAATGTCCTCCAAAACACTATATCGATTTCCTTCAAGGTTTTTGATCAAATTAAATAATTCGACCTGGGCTTGCATCAGAGCATCTTCTTTTTTATCGTGAGCAACCGAATTCGAAAATGCCTCATCATACAGCTCTTTCTCCAATTGACACTGGGCATCGACAAGCGCTCTAACTGCACCGCCGCGGTTAATTCCATCTCCGCTTACCAAGACAACAGGAATTTTGAGCATTCTCAAAAGAAATAAAAACATTTCGACTGTTTGGCAGCGCGACTGCAAGTTAGTTTTTCCTACCCCAAGCTGCGCGCTTAAAAGTTCGCTTAAACTGTAAAGAAGTAAGCTCAACTTCCCAAACCGACATGATTTCTCTTTATCATAAACATGATTGGCCTTTTCCAAGATCTGTTGAAGGGTGGGCAAAGTCGATTCAATTAAAATCTTGGCCACATTCTCTTGAAAATCGTTATATGTCCCTGCCAGGATTCGATCAGTATGCGCGACATTACTCCTCCACCTTAGATTGAAAAGACGAGACAGTTCTTGGACCTGAACATTAACAGGACCCTTTTCGTTGAAGAGATGACGCAGATTTTGGATCTGAACATTATCAGGAATCTCTTCACTGATTAGCCTTGAAGACGCACTCGAACTCGTCTGTAGTTCGGGGGTCGGAGGTTCGCTTAGAAGATTTTTCACCTCATTCAAGACCGTACATGTTAAGAGGGCTAACCCATCGAGATTGACAATAAGGCCCGACTTTTCATCTTCTTTTTCTGATCTGTACGAAATGTTGAAGTGTAAAAGAGTTGTTAGCTTCAGTTCCTGCTGGAGCTTGGGAATATTTAGCTGCATATTTCGAATCAAGGGCGCTTCTGTCGAAAAAGAATTCAATTGCAGCACAGCGCAGGAAGTAAATTTTTGATCAGGGTAACGCTTTCTTATCTCTCTCAAGCCAAGAACGAGCTGATCGAGTTTTTGCGGACTATCGGGGACTCCACAGCTGACAGTAAGAAGTTTGGTTAGCGAACTGATCAAATAATAGAATGTAGAAAGATTCGTGCTTTTTTCACACACTCCAGTCACACCCTGTTCTACAAGGGTATTTTCCGAAGAATTACTTAGACGGAGAGGCGTCCATTCAGCAGTTCCGCCTTGAGCTGGGATAGGCAAAGCCATTTGCGGCATCTTAATCGCACATGCAGCATTAAAGACTGCTCCGCGAGCATGTTGGAAGAGATGTTTTGCATCAAAGAAGGCATCTTTTACATAGGTGAACGGGATCACAAGCCCATTGTCGTCGCAGACAACATGCCGTAAAGTTTGTCGGTATTTCTCTCGACGAATAAGAAGATCTTTCGCGCTAAAGGCATAGCGGACTAATTGAACATCAGAGGCAATCGTCGGATCGGTTGCAGTCATTTTGGTTTCCAATGCTGTTTCAGCGCTCTTCAAAAGATTAAAGCAATCTTCTCCTATCCCGAGCAGTGAACTCGCATTTTCTGCTTTTGTCGCGTTGGCTCTGTAATTCTCACTTAGTCTTTTCAATCCTTCTCGGGAAACACCATCGACGACTTTTTGGATTTCAACAAGAGTGAGAAGCAGTTTGCGGGCTATAGATGGATTTTCCGCAGGGTTAGCAGGGATCTTCGCAATCAATGCTTCAATTCTGCTTTTCAATTTTAAAAACGCTTCTTGGACTTTTTCAAAGGTAGCACCTCGATTTCCAATATTGACAACCCATTGATACGTTTGATTGCTAAAATATTCTGAGCGAGGCTTTATCATAAACCCAGCCTCATCATAGTAGGCCAATCCCGTGCCAAACCGCTGTTTATCGACACCGATTAAAAAGGCTAAAATTGCCTGAGCGTCTTTTGGTGCAGAATCACGGTTAACTTGTGCTGCCATCCTTAAACCCCAAAGAAAGTTCGCGGTAAAAATTAAATTAATAGTGTAGTGGACAGCCCGATTTAAAAATACTATAGTTTCAAACAGCATGGATATCTCCAAAAAAACCAACCGAGTCCTTCATCTGATCTCGCTCTGTCTCATCTTGATCTTGATCAGGACGTGGTACTTGGGAGTGGTCCAGCATGATTACCATGTGATGCAGTCAAAAAAACCTCAACGAAGGGTCTTCATTGAGAAAGCCCAGCGAGCGACGATCCATGACCGATTTGGGATTCCGATGGCGGTCAATAAAATCCAGTACAACGCCTCGATTTGTTATGCAAATATTCGACAAATCCCGAGTTCGATTTGGAAAAAAACCGATGACGGTAAAAAAGTCAGGATTGCCGCCAGAGTCGAATACATTTCAGAGTTAGCCCAGCTGCTCAGCCGCGAGCTAGGGCTCGATGTGACCAAGATTGAAGACATCATCCACGGTAAAGCCGCAATGCTGCCGCATACGCCGTTTATAATCAAAGAAGATATTACCGAGGAGCAGTACCACCGACTCAGGATGCTGGAAAAAGATTGGGTGGGACTTCAAGCCGAACGGGGTAGCCGGCGGCATTATCCGTTTGGCAAGGTCGGCTGCGATGTCATCGGTTATCTCGGAACTATGGATCAAAAGAAATATCTTCAAATTGCGCACGAACTCAGCACTGTAGAAGATTATTTGACCGCGCGGGAGCAAGGGGAAAATCCTTTCCTGCCGGAAGGATTTAAAACACCCGAGGAAGTCTATGACCGATTTGTTGAATTGCAGGAAAAAGCCTACACGATGAATGACTTGATCGGAAAATCTGGCGTCGAAGCATATTATGAAGAAGCGTTGAGAGGTTATGTTGGGAAACATATCTACGAGATCGATACGAAAGGCAACTGTCTTCAAGAAATATCAGGTTCGCGACCTTCGCTTCCAGGGAAAAAAATCACACTGACGATTTCGGCACAGCTCCAAGACTATGCTGAAAAACTCCTCAGTTCCATTGAAGGATCGCGCAAAGACGGCGATCTTGATGAGACATGGATGCGCGGCGGCGCTTTAGTGGCCATGATTCCTCAAACGGGAGAAGTCGTCGCCATGGCATCGTACCCCCGCTTTGATCCAAATGATTTTATTCCAGTTCGGGATCCCG
>DATAHB010000041.1:0-8298 GCA_036263375.1 Rhabdochlamydiaceae bacterium
CCAAACGTTCAACATCGAGCTGGGAACCCATATCCTCCTCGCTGACGGCACTAAAGTGAAAAAGCGGACCAAGATCGCTGTGTGGGAACAACACAACATTCCGATCATTTGCGAACGTCCTGGCTATGTCAAATATGAAGACCTTGTTGAAGGGATTTCGACCCAGCGTGAAATCAACAAACAAACCGGCCAGACCGAGCTGATCGTGAAGCAGCACCGTGGAGAACTCCATCCGCAGATCATGATCTACTCCGATAAAGATTTTGAAGAACTGATCGGCACCTATGCCGTCCCCTCAGGGGCTTTCATTTCTGTCCAAGAAAAACAATTTGTCACAGCTGGAACGCTTCTGGCCCGTCTTCCTCGCGGCGCGATCAAGACGAAGGACATTACCGGTGGTCTTCCTCGGGTCGCCGAGCTCTTTGAAGCTCGCCGTCCAAAAGATGCCGCTGAGATTGCGAAAATCGACGGCATCGTCGACTTCCGCGGCGTTCAGAAGAACAAACGGATTGTCGTTGTCCGCGACGAAGAGTCTGGTATGGAAGAGGAACACCTCATCCCTCTGACAAAACACTTGATCGTCCAAAAAGGTGATCTCGTGCTTAAAGGCCAGCAACTCACCGACGGCCTTGTTGTTCCTCAAGAGATCCTCGAAGTCTGCGGTGTCCGCGAGCTCCAACGGTATCTCGTGAACCAAGTCCAAGAAGTCTATCGCCTCCAAGGTGTTGACATCAACGACAAGCACATCGAGATCATCGTCCGCCAAATGCTCCAGAAAGTCCGCATCACCGACACCGGCGATACGATCTTCCTGTATGGCGAAGACATCGACCGAAAACACTTCCATAACCAGAACCGTAAGGTGATCGACGAAGGCGGCAAGCCTGCGCAAGCGACACCGGTCCTCCTGGGTATCACCAAAGCCTCCTTGACGACCGATTCGTTCGTCTCGGCTGCTTCGTTCCAAGAGACCACACGTGTCTTAACAGACGCTGCCTCCGAAGGTAAAACCGACTACCTCCTCGACTTCAAGTCGAACCTGATCATGGGACACATGATCCCCGGAGGGACTGGCTTCCTCGAATTCAACACACGTATCAAAAAATACCTGGATGAAAGCGAAGAAGACGTCCTCGCCTTTGCCTTCCAAGACTAAACATCTTTAGAGATGCCGGAGAAATCCGACATCTCTTTATTCACGTAGAAGGTTAAACAACTTCATTAGGTTTTTTGGGTCAAAATCACCCTGTTGTTGAGCATCGAGTTGCTTGTAATCATCCAACTCTTGGACAATTTGCTGCCCCAAACTTTCAACAGTCTGACCGTCCTGTGTCATAAGTTTGACACCGTCTTTTTGTCCAATATTGTCGGTGGTGATGAGCTTTTTAAAAAGTGCCGTCTGCTCATCGAATAACTCTCTGTCATGCTCGTTGATAGCGGTCATGAGATAGATACAAGCGACTGCTAATTGTAGTTGCAATGCCCAAAATGGCCCGCTGATAATCAAATCGTTTTGGATGACTTTAAAAATAACATCTCGCACGCGAGGAGAGAGAGCATAGGTGATTAAACGAGATCCTAAGGCAACTGCACCCATTCCTAGCGCAAAACGTGGAAAGAAGAAAAATAGGGCGACCCGTGCAGCATTGCCAGCAAATAATTTAAAGGTGCTACCTTTATGAGGGAGGTTATAACAGTTCATATAAGGGGTGCTAGAGACAACCGTGGTTGCCCAATAGGTCATTTTGGGAAGAGGAGAAGGAACCACGTTCGCAATGAAATTAAAAAATGTTGTCGCATAACCCGTCACTGTTGTCGGGGTATGAAGCGATAGAATATACGTATGGCAGAGAGCATGCGCTCCTCTAAAACATTTTATCATCAAATCACTGCTCATAAGGCGACCTTCTCTCGTATTATATCATAGTCGTTTGTAAAAATCAGCTGCATCAAAAATTTATTTACAGAGCGCTAGTTCCCTATAGGAGACGCTGGAGCACTCCAGCATCTCCTATTTCATAGGCAGCTGATTATAAATGAGTTGCACAAAAAATACCGCATAATGATCTAACTTTTTGTCAGTTAAGAGGATATGTGTTTTCATCACGAGTGAAAAACTCTACGCAAGTTTCTAACTATTATGACATTAAAATGTTATTAGATAGCTAATTATAATAGTTAATTTAATATTTTAAATATGCCTGTTTAATGATAAAATTAGATATATATAATATTTTAATATTAAAAATAGGCACAGTTATGTCAGTAACAGGTAGTAAAACTATTCAAAATTGTTGTGTCGCTATTTCATATCTTAAAACCGATGTGGAGATAGATCCAGTAATACAAAACCTTAAGCTGTTTCATAGCGGAGACCAAGAATATAATGGAGTGTCATTAGCGGGCCGTACCGCACCGATTAACCTGCAAGACGTTGAGAAGGGGCAGATCGTCCACTTGCAAACCAGCGTTGAGACAATGGATGTGAACATTGTGAATCCCCTGCCAGTAATCCAATCCGGTCCGGGGGATGACAAGAGATTAGCACTTTTTAAAAAATACCCTGAATATTTTTCAGGCGTAGATAAAAATAGAAGTGTAGAAAAAGCTAAAGAATTCTACGATTTAAATGCATCCAAGTTTGTATTCGATGATAAATGTAGCCAAGAGTTTATTAAAAAAACAAAAGAAGAAGTTCTTGAAATTTGTCAATGGGGGGCTGGAAGAGAATTATTTGCTAAAATGTTTGAATATTATCCTAATTTAAAATACATGCAGTATTGTCGAAATTCGTGCTCGCCATCCAAACAACTCGTACAACTATGTCCCGAAGAGCAATATTATTACACCTATATTAACGAAAATAATGAACAGGCGCTCCATTTTTCACCGGGTTGGATAACTCATGTCCACGAACTTATTCATTTATATAAAGATGCTGTGGATGAGGATGGACGTGACGATGTATTTTGCGAGCCTAGCATAGATCAGACGTTTCACAGCTTGGAAGAGGAACGGGTGATTACTGGGTTCCCCGAACTCAATTTTCAACGCGTAAATGAAAACCTTTTTCATTATTTGGCGGGGAGTCCCTACAGATCCTCGCATGGAGGCGTTCTAGTTAGTCAGGCAGATCACCCTCTTAGTGCAGTGGATTGTGTAAATGCGGATGCGCTGGGATCCTTAAAAAAAATCAAGTGTAACATCAATGCGCCACAAAAAATAAAAGAAAAAAATGTGCATCCTTTAAATCTCGCTTGTTATCTCAACAACAAAAAAATGGCAGATTATTTAATCAAAAATGGAGCTGATATTAATGTTATAGACGATTACGGTAGTCCGCTCCATGCGTGTATTAATGCACCGTGGAAAGGTGAAAATTCCCATGCATTGTTACGACTATTAATCGAATCAGGAATAGATGTTAATGGTAAGGACCAGGGCAACCTAACACCTTTCATATTGGCTTTGAATTCTAACCAGCTAGATGCCACGCAAATACTCATCGAGAGTGGAGCAGATATCAATTGTGAAAACGGTTTCGGTGAAACACCTCTCATGGAGGCTTGCCGGACAAATAATATAAACAATTTTGAACTGCTAATGAGGGGAAAAGCAGATATTAATTACGAACACAAGCGAGGAGAGAGGCCTTTGATGATAGCTCTCGATTACGGAAATTGGGATATTGCAAAACGACTGATCGAAGCAGGAGCTGATGTTAACCATATAAATAAGAATGATGAGACACCTTTGACGAGAGCTCGTGCTAGAGAGGCCCCGCAGGATGTTATGGATTTGCTCTCAATAAATGGGGTGCTGTAATACCGTTTCCGCAGTATATTGCCTCTTTTGTGACTCTATTCTAATTATTGTTGTTAATAAAAATTCTTTCGAAGTAAACTTCTTTTTCAAAAAGGGGGAGTTTATGGCAGCAGTTAGCACATCTACAGTTCGCAATACTCTGGTTTCGATGAGACAGTCCGTAGATAAGTTCATTACCACAGAAATAGAGCAGCAGAAGGTAGGTGGCATCAATACGCATCTGGAGGCTGCAAGACAAGTTAGTCTAGGGATTGAAAATGCAATGGTCGCTTACAATTGGCCAGGAGATCTTGACAAAGCAACAGCTTTGGCGCCCCCACATGTTGCTAAGCAGCTGGTGGAATTGAGCAAGCTTATCAATGAGCTAAAGGTTAAAAATGACAAGGGAATTTTGGATTTGTATTCTCGCGTTCAGGGCTTCATTCTATCATTAAACTTGCATTCATGGGAGCCCCGCTATGCTGGGACATTGCACCAGCATGTTTACGTAAAAAATAATTGCTTCGATGTCTGTTTTACCGGACTTTTTAAAGATGCTGTTGCCTATAATGGGGCACAATTGAGCGTAGGAGAGAATAAGGGTACACTGACACAATCGACAGAAGGCCGTCTCAATTTTTCAGTCAAGCTTGGAGATAACTATCTCCATGAAAAAACTCTGCATCAGCCTTATTTGCTAAAGGCATCACTAGAAGTCGGTTATAACTTGAGAGGCTGGTTCCCTAAAAAGGCACAATACGACGTCTATATCGGGTTGCGTCCATTGCTTGCCGCTAATGCGACGCTGAGTTGTATACATCGAAACCAGCTCGAAAATAAGAAACAAACAAAAATGTCGCCGACCTTCACAATTGATAGGGAAAAGCTAAAGATAGAAGGACCGATTGTTAATCAGCTTACTTTCAGTGCAACTCCTGGGTGGCAAATTACTGGAACTCCAAAAATGGTTTTAGGGGATACTTTTGAGGAAGTCTCGACAGATAAATATTCGATGCATTCTGTTGGTTTGGAATTGAGTTTGGGTCCCGACCAGCAAAAGATTGAAGGGTATGTCGAATTTGAAGAGTCGCAACCTGTATACAAGGAGACAATCGAGACTCAACCCATTTCTCTCAAATGGGGTGTGCCTTTTCAATTTGAAGCTCCAGCATTCAAGCTTAACATCAAGCCGCTGGAGGGGGAAGAAGTTGAATTGACGGAGACAACCAAAGAAAGAGGGTGCTTTAAAGTGATTGAATATGATGGGAAATATCAATTGGTCGCTACTCCACCTGAGCAAACGTAGAAGGGGTTATTCAGGGCAATGTCGACGGTGCTCGATTCTCTTCGAAAAGCCATTCATATTTTTAGTTGAACTGTCAATTTGAAACTCAGAATGACATTTACGATGTCATTTTGCAGGGTTGTAGCTGAAAGGGCTTGCAAAAACTAAAACCCAACAAAACCTTGTGAGAATAATTAAAAATCTGCTAAGCTGGCTTTTCTTTGGGAGATCTAACTCTTATGGTAGCTTCAAAATAATTCGGTTTAACCGAGATCCTCGTACTGCAATGCTGTCTCAGCATTGACCTTGTTAATTTTACGATTAATTTCTACCAAGATTTACAATTTATGACTGCGATTCTTTCTGTTGAAAAACTGACAAAGAAGTTTCCCGGCAAGCCTCCGATGATTGCCGTTGATGGAATCTCCTTCGGCTTAGAAAGAGGTGAGATCCTTGGACTGCTTGGACCCAATGGCGCGGGGAAGACGACGACCATCCATATGCTGCTTGGGACGCTGACGTACTCGTCAGGATCGATCCTGTATTTTGGAAAAGATTTTAAAAAGAACCGTTCCGAGGTGCTCCAGCATGTCGCATTTGCCAGCACGTACGTCAACCTTCCTTGGAAGTTGACCATTAGGCAAAATTTGGAAGTTTTTGGAAGGCTGTACGGGCTTTCAGGAACTGAGATCAAAAAGCGGAGCGTTCCGCTTTTGGAGAGATTCGGGATTGCCGATAAATACGATGCAACGGTGACGCAGCTCTCTGCCGGACAGCTGACACGGCTGATCCTGGTAAAGGCATTCCTCGTTAAACCAAAAATTGCGCTCTTAGATGAGCCGACGGCCTCCTTGGATCCTGACATAGCCAAAGAAGTCTGTGCGTTTCTTTTAGAGCAGCGAGAGCAAGCGGGGACGTCGATGTTGTTTACTTCCCATAAGATGGACGAGGTGGCAGAGCTCTGCGACCGGATCTTATTCTTGCAAGCGGGCAAGATTATCGCCAACGATATCCCGGAAAACCTCGTCAAAACAATCTCCCATTCTCGCTTGGAATTGGTCGTTGTCGAGGGGATGGAAAAAGTTGTCGCTATGGCTGCTGAGAAAAAATTCTCCTGCAAGAGCGACCATCGTTGGATTGAACTGGAACTAGAAGATAAATTTATCGCGCCGTTTTTGATTGAGCTGGCCCGAGCAAATATCTCGTACTCCAGCATTCGGATCAATCAGCCGAATTTAGAAGACTACTTTTTGAAAATGGTGAAAAAATGAAGAGATCTTGGGGTGTTTTTCTCAGGTATTTTTATCTCTTTGCAAAACTCGACCAGATCGCTGATTTGCTCTATTGGCCGGCGATTGACATTGCGCTATGGGGACTCACCACCGTATGGATCCAGCAAAACCAGCCGGGTGTTTCGAATGTGGCTTTGGTTGTTTTGACTGGACTCATTTTCTGGCAGATTGTGTGGAGGGGTAACTACGAAATTTCGGTTAACCTATTACAGGAATTTTGGAACAGGAATCTTGTGAATCTGTTTTCTACGCCTTTAAAAACCATCGAATGGATTGCCGGCGTACTCATGCTTTCGATCTGCAAAGTTTGCATTGCACTGGTTTTTGGCGTGATTTTTGTCTACTTGCTCTACGCACTCAATGTATTTGCGCTGGGATGGGCTTTTCTGCCGTTTCTGGCGCTTCTCATGATGTCGGGATGGGTGATCGGCTTTTTGGCCGCGTCCATCGTGATCTATTGGGGACAACGGTTCCAGATGCTGGCATGGATGTCGGCGTATATGTTTGCGCCATTTAGCGCGGTCTTTTACCCAGTGAGCGCGCTCCCAGCGTGGGCGCAAAAGATCTCGTGGTGCTTGCCGACAACCTATGTCTTTGAGGGGATGCGTTCAATCCTTCGGGGAAATTCTTTCCCATGGGGAGATGCCGGGATCAGCCTTTCATTGAATGTGATCTATCTTGTCTTGAGCATCTGCGTCTTCTACTGGGCTTTTGAGAAAAGCCGGAGCAAAGGACTGGCTCGTTTTGAGTAATTACATTCTAGAGGAGAGCAACTGCTGTAGCTTCACGATGTCTTTGCTGAAGTTGCGGATGCCCTCGTAGAGCTTGTCAGAGGCCATCGCATCGTAGCACAGCATCCAGCGGAAGGTCTTTTCATCGACAGTGATCTTTTGGATATCGGCTTTTTTGGCAGCTTCTGGGGAAAGCTTGCAAGGGACATCGCCGGAGGCCTTTTGCAGCTCGTCTAAAAGTTTGGGGGCAATCGTCAAGAGATCGCATCCTGCGAGTTCTAAAATCTCGTCAGTGTTGCGGAAAGAGGCTCCCATGATTTGGGTTTTGTAGCCCATTTTTTTGTAGTAGGTGTAGATTTGGGTGACAGAGACTACGCCGGGGTCTGTTTCTGGGGAGTATGACTCGATCCCTTCATTTTTTTTGAACCAATCGAGGATCCGGCCGACAAAAGGAGAGATGAGGGTGGCATGGGCTTCTGCGCATCCAATGGCCTGCGCTAAACAAAAGAGAAGCGTCATATTGCAATGGATTTTTTCTTTCTCCAGGATTGCCGCGGCTTGGATCCCCTCCCAAGTCGAAGCAAGTTTGATCAAGATGCGTTTGCGGTCAATGCCGGACGCTTCATAGAGAGCGATCAGTTGCCGGGCTTTTTGGACCGAGCCTTCGACATCAAAAGAAAGGCGGGCATCGACTTCTGTCGAGACGCGTCCTGGGACGATCTTGAGGATCTCTAAGCCGAAATTCACGAAGACCTTGTCCATAGCAAGCGTGAGCTGTTCCGGCTTAGTTTTACCATGTTTTTTTCCATAGGTGATCGCTTCTTCAATCAGAAATTGATATTCCGGTTTTGTGGAAGCAGCCAAAATCAAGGAAGGGTTCGTTGTCGCATCGGTCGGATGGTATTTCTTGATCTCTTCAAATTCTCCTGTATCCGATACAACAATCGTGAATTTCTTAAGTTGTTCTAATTTGTTCATAAAATTTTAAAGGGGAGTTGAAACGGGTTTTTAATGGGCTCAGATTGCAGCTCGCGGAACTGCTCTGAAAACTCTTTAGGTTCTAGCGTTGTGAAATACCCTTCCAGCAAGACAGTTACAGGTTGGTTCAGTTGAAGCGATTCGGTCAGCAATTGCTGGAGATTGGGTGGGAGAGAAACGCGCTGCCCTCCTTCATGGCGGTGGCCGA
>DATAHB010000042.1:0-2179 GCA_036263375.1 Rhabdochlamydiaceae bacterium
GGCGCTGGGAGGTATCTTAGGCGTGTTATTTATGATTCCGATGCGCCGATATATCATCGTAAAAGAACATGGAGTACTTCCGTTTCCCGAAGGAACAGCCTGCGCTGAAATTCTCAAATCGGGAGAGAGAAGTGGGCCTAAAGCCGCTATGGCTTTTGTTGGGATTATCACAGGAGCCATTTATAAAATCTGCTGCAACGCCTTGAATCTCTGGCAAGAGGCGCCTAGCTGGGTGATCCAAAAGTTTGAAAAAACCGTCTTCAGCATTGATGCCACGCCGGCGCTGCTCGGAGTTGGATACATCATCGGCCCGAGAATCGCTTCGTTTATTTTTGCTGGCAGCGCGATGGGCTGGTGGGTGCTGATTCCTTTGATTAAAATGTTTGATCTATCGATGGATGCGATTTTTCCCGCGACAATTCCTGTGTCCCAAATGTCTGCCGACGACGTCTGGTCAAACTATATCCGGTACATCGGTGTCGGCACGGTGATGGTCGGCGGCATTTTTAGTTTGATCAACGTCGCTCCTGCTGTTTGGAAGACCGTTCACTCCAGCATTCAAGAACTTTTTAAAAGCAGAAGTGGCGAAAATGTCCGTAGAACCGATCGCGATATTTCACTCCGCTGGCTTATTTTAGGATCTCTAGCGATCATTCTTGCCCTGTGGCTCTCTCCGGGTCTACCAATGAACCTTGTGACAATTTTACTACTGACAATCTTGGGATTTTTCTTTGTTGCAGTGACATCATTGACGGTCGGCCTTGTCGGAAGCACGTCGAATCCCGTCTCAGGAATGACCATCACGACTCTACTCATCACCTGCTTGATCTTTGTCTCGTTAGGTTGGACCGACCGCCTCTATTTGATTGCGGCACTCACGATGGCAATCGTCGCTTGCGTTGCAATTTGTTTAGCGGGAACGACTTCGCAGGATTTAAAAACCGGGTATATTGTGGGAGCCACACCCCGCTATCAGCAGATCGCAGAAATCATCGGGGTGATTTTGCCTGCACTCGCGATCAGCGGAACAATGGTTCTGCTGAATCATACCTATGGACTCGGATCTAGTCAGTTGCCCGCTCCTCAAGGAACCATGATGGCGCTTATTGCAAAAGGCGTCATCGAAGGAAATATCCCGTTTGTTCTCGTATCCATCGGCATCATCATCGGCTTCATTTTACGGTTGCTCTCCATCCCCATTTTACCTTTTGCCTTAGGGCTCTACCTTCCTCTTTCCCTCACAACGCCTATTATGCTGGGAGGCATCGTCTCCGCATTTGTGAAATGGAAAGCCAAAGACAAAGAAATTTTTGAGCGGGGAGTTTTAACCTCATCAGGACTTGTCGCAGGAGATGCTTGCACGGGAGTAGTTGTGGCTCTTTTAGGCATTACGGGCTGGGTCAATTTTTCCGCAAAACCACTTTTACCCGATATTTTCAGTCTAATTATTTTTATGGGGTTGGCAATTGGGCTTGGGTGGTTCACCCTAAGACCTCCTAAGAGACTGTTGTCGAATTAAGACAACAATCTCTAAGTCTTGATGAAAACCAATGACTCATAGAGAATAGGTGGGATGGAAAAACGTCCCGTCCTTCTTTTGGAACTTGTCATCTCGCTGGCGCTGTTTAGCACCATCATCGGGATTCTCTTTTCGTCTTATAAAGAGTTTTCGCTTGTCAAGACGTCGCTCCGAAAAGAAAAAGAGGTCGTGCTGAGCAAGCAGAAATTCCAGCTCCGGCTCGGTCAAATTTTTTCTCAACTCAAAACCTTGAAAATCGAAAACAATGCGTGCCATCTCTCTTACGATCATGGGATCGATATCGAAAAAGAGTTTAACGGGGCTTTAGAAGCGCTGCTTCTCATCGATAAAGGACGGCTGGCGCTTGTAACCTGGTCTGAGAAGGGGACAGCACGAAAGGAGATTTTGCATGAGTCAGCTAAATCATTTTCTTTTCAATTTTTTGATCCTAAAAAAGGAGACTGGTCTTCCGAATATCCCGACCAAAAACCGTTGTTGATGCAATTCTTTCTTGACGAAACCCCATTTCCATTTTTTTTATGAGCTTTCTTCCTTTTGTTCTTTCCTTTCTATTAATCTTAGTTCTGGGAAGCTCTTTCCTCTTCACCTCATTCCGGAGCACTGCCATTGAAAAGACGGTCATCTTGGCAAAACACCGGG
>DATAHB010000043.1:0-4114 GCA_036263375.1 Rhabdochlamydiaceae bacterium
AATCCTCCCGCGCCTCCATTTCCCCCGCTCTCGTTTCCGCCATTAACCCCCCCGCCTGCTCCAGAAGATCCACCTCCAAAACTGCCACCTCCACCACCTCCGGCATTTGCTCCGCCCAACCCTCCACTAGTATTACCTCCACCCAAAGCTCCAAATCCACCCCCGGGGGTTCCGTTTGAGGAATCAGGAAATCCCCCCCCATCGCCGCCTTTTCCAGGGTTGCCTGCAGCTATAGACCCATTGGAGCCCTTAATTCCGCCGCCGCCTCCTCCGGACTCAATGGCAGATCCCCGCCCACCTACCCCCCCAATTCCCCCTCCACCGCCGCCTCCTTGTCCCGTAGAACTTCCTCCATCTCCTCTTAGCCACAACCCTCCACCACCGCCGCCTCCAACCCCAGAACCTCCCAAAGCTGCTCCTGTGCCTCCTTCAGCGCTACAATTATTGATCGAAATGTTCGAGATCGTCACTGCAGCTTTATCAATGAAGATTGCCCCGCCGGCCCCCATCCCGCCGCCGCCGCTGCCTATTCCTCCATTACCCCCAGTTGAAGATAAATTATTAAGAGTGAAATTTGAGATTGTAATATCCCCCTGTTCAGCGAAAAATCCAGGAACAGCATTTGAGCCCGTAATGACGACCTGAGTTCCTCCATTGATGCCATCAAGAGTGAGTGTATTCGCCGCATTTAGATTTAAAATGGGCAATGGAGCTCCTAGAGTAATCCCACTGCTCACTCCGACTGAAAAAGTAATGTCATAGTTGCCGGCTGTTTGATTGATGTGATTCAATGCGCCTCTCAGATCGATGAGCGGTGTCACGGTGTCATAAATCCCATTCGTGAGTGTATGGGCGTCCCCTGGGACGTTGACGACAATGGGAGTGCCCGCGATGGCGGGTGTGCAATAAGCTGTAAGTGCTACGGAAAAATAAAGCGGATTGCAGAAATATTTTTTGCAAAAAACAGGTAACATGTTTGTTTCCGAAGTAAAGGATGGGCTTTTTTTATTTCTGTAATGAATTGTAAATTCTCACATAGCTTCTTTTTTTTAAAGTTTTTTTGGCTTGTTGCATAACGCTCAGGCGTGTTGCATAAGGCTCTAGAGGAAATAAAATCTGTCAAACCCAAGTTGAAATGTCACCTTCTCCAGGGGTGATTGCCCTTGTGTTTTCCTTTCGCTCCTCCGCCCCATGTTTTTAGCTCTTTGCTGTCCAGGATTTCTGGTCTTTGATAGTTTTTTTCTATCCATTTGGTATATCCATAGACCTCCCCTTCGATTTCTACTATCACGGCTCTCCCTGGCCTTGTTAACACTTCTACACAGGTCTTTCGGATACGGTTAGGTGTTGTTGTTTGGACCTGATACAATATTCCCTCGTACTGGAACGTGAGATTTTTAGAGAGCTTTCCTACCTCTTTTCTAGCAAATAATCTTTCTAAATTATCACTTACTCGTAGGGCTCGATGCGCATCCTCTGACTCTTGAGGTTCTCTTCCAAATCGTTGGTTAAAATCTTTCTTTCTTACATACCCCCCAGCGCAACAATTCCCTCCTTATGGCCCTCCCGCAACAAACCCTAGCCATACAACAGCTCTTCCCCAGCCAATCCCTTGTTCCAGAGGCCAGACAGGAGATCAGATACAGGGCTCTCTCAGTAGTAGAACAAACTCAAAAAAGAATAGCCCTTTATGACGCTCTTTACCCGCTCACAAAAGAGTCAGAGATCAAAATACCTTATTTGAAAAACTACCATGGCTACGACATTTTTTTGAGCCATGATGGTAACGATTTAATCATGAAGGGTAAAACTATCTATAACTTTACCATCCGACTGACTGCTAATGGGGAATACAATTCTCTTTTTTTAACGATGACAGCAGCTTCACGCCCTACACCTTCGATGTTGAAAACGGAATATCCGTCGTATTAAAGAATGACACTCTTCGGTGGGGTAAAAAATATGAACGAACTAAAAATGAACAAGTGGTGATTGAATTTATCAACAAAGATGGTCACGTACAATACACCGAGCCATCTCAGAGATTTCTTGATCAAGATAACTCACTCATGGAGCTTTTAATCTTCAAGCAAGAACAGATCGTCACCTCATTCCAAAATGAACTGATACCTGATCATCTTAACGCTTTTAAGAAAATTCAGCCTAGATCTCTTCTCTATCGGCTTATTTTTAAAGTAATTTATTGACTTGTTGAATTTCTTCTTCAACCGAGAGTTGGGATGAATCAAGGCAGCGATTGAACATCTCTTTAGGTAGTTGACTTAAAGTATCATAGGTTTCAATCACATAATTTCTAGCTCTGAGTGCACGCTCTGAGCAGCGTTTTAGAAACACAGTCCTGTTATCATCTCGCTCTAAAAGAGTGTGAAGAGGAGGCAAAACTAAAAAATAAAGCTCCCCCTCTTTTCTTTCCCTCCAAGGGATTTGGGCGTCGATAATCACTCGATCTTTGATCTCTTTGATCTTTTGGTCTAAAACACGATCAGCATTGGCTTCATCGCAGATAGACTGTTCAATCAACTCATCGCGGTCAACATAAGTCCATGTATCACCAAGAGTAGCATGCAGTTGTTTTGCTAATGTTGATTTTCCACCACAGGATGGGCCAAAAACAAAAATGTGGCTCATTTCACACCCCCGACTTTGTCTTTCCGTTTTCTTATCGTTGCCATTTTTTTTCCTCAACAAGGTTAAAAAGTTTAAGTTGGAAATCTCAAAAAAAGCAACCATCGGATTGCTAATCTTCTGCCGAGACGCTATTTTTACCCATGAAAAGTATGACACCTGGTATGCTCGTGACACACTGGTGACACACTTTTTTCGTAAAAATGCGTTTCGGGAAGGTTCTGAAACTCCCCTTTCGGTTCTTTTTGTTGTTGCTGGTTGTTGCGGCCCATTGTGCCAAGAATATGTTATTGCCATCTTTTTGGCAAAAAAAAGCACCTAAGAGACTTCTCTTAAGCGCCTTACTACATAAACTCCGGATGAAGGGTTCGAACCTTCGACAAACGGATTAACAGTCCGCTGCTCTACCACTGAGCTAATCCGGAATAGCCCACAAATCTTAAAAAACTGAGCCATTAAAATCAATTGCTACCAAATAAAAAGCGGTATAAACATTTAATTTTAATGTTGGTTCTTTCGAGAAGTTCTTTATACTGAGGCGGTGGAAGAGATTTTTGGCTACGTCGAAAATATTGTCTTTGCAGGGGAAAGTTTTACGGTGGCTCGGCTCAAAGAGCCTCGAAAATCAGAGCTGACCTGCATCGTCGGCTGCCTGCCTGCGCTCCAGCCGGGAGAAACTGTCCGTTGCGCAGGAGAGTGGAAACACCATCCTCAATACGGAAGGCAATTCGCCGTCACAGAATTTGAATCGAAAGAACCGTCTGATCTCTATGGCATCCAAAAATATCTCGAATCGGGATTGATCAAAGGAATTGGCCCGACATATGCTGAAAGAATCGTACAGCATTTTGGGGTCGATACGCTTAAGATCATCGATTCCGATCCTAGAAAGCTTTCTGAAGTGCCCGGCATCGGTCCGAAACGAATCGAAATAATCGCAGCTTGCTGGCACCAGCAGCGCGGGATCCGCGAGGTGATGATCTTTCTGCAGTCACATGGCGTGACGCCGGCCTTTGCGCAAAAAATCTACAAAGCCTACGGCGATCAAAGCATCGAGAAAGTCAAAGAAGATCCGTTTGCTCTTGCACGAGATATTGGCGGCATCGGGTTTACGATTGCCGATCGGATCGCGCAAAAAATCGGAATACCGCCCTCTTCTGCAACCAGGGTCCAGGCCGGCATCGAACATATGCTCTGGGAACTGTCGAATGACGGCCATACGTGCTTTCCGGAAACTGATCTGAAAGTGGGAGCGGCTGGAATGCTGCAGCTGAGCGAAGAGATCGTCGGAGAAAATATCGAAACGAGCGTCCGTGATGGCGGGCTGATCCGCGAAGGAGAACTCATTTGGATCAAACCATTCTATCACGCAGAAGTCGGGATTGCTCGAGAACTGAAACGGCTGCAGATGACGCCGGCAAGTTTAAGAGAGGTCAATGTCGAAAAAGCCCTTGAGTGGGTCGAAAAA
>DATAHB010000044.1:0-11877 GCA_036263375.1 Rhabdochlamydiaceae bacterium
AGTAATCAGTCCTCGGAAGTTAAACTCATAAATCGGGTGGCCGATTGCAACCGCAAGACCTAAAATTAGAGAAACAGAACCTGAGAATACGATCAGGCCTTTGGAAGAAGCGAAATCTCTCACAGCTCCTTCGAACTCGTGACGGCGCAGAATTAACTCCACCGCAACGATTAACATATACACGCCAAGCAACTTAGCTAAGAACACGGATAATTCCATAATCACTCCTTTCCCTTCTTCTAAGGAGGCGTGAGATTATTTATCAATAATTTTTTTAAAAAATGCCGTTCCATTTTAAAAGAATTCCCTTTTCTGAGATGTTGAATTGATGAAACGGTACTGGCCTTTATTTGTTCTGGTTCTAGTTGCGACAGCGGGGGCAGCGGCTCTGTCCAAGAATCTCTCGGACTGGATGCATTATTTCATGGGAATGTTTCTTTGCCAGTTTGCAATGCTGAAACTCTTTCATCCCGCAGGGTTTGCACACGGCTTTCAGAAATACGATCTGGTTGCAAAAAAATTCCGTTTTTACGCCTATCTCTATCCCTTCATTGAACTTGCCCTTGGGCTTTCGTACTTTTCGTTTACAGTTCCAAAGACGACATATATTCTGACGATCATTGTGATGGGGGTCGGAGCGATCGGAGTGATCACGGCTTTAATCAAAGGATTGGATGTCCAATGTGCATGTATGGGCACTGTCCTCGATGTACCTCTTTCGACAGTGACTCTCACCGAAGACATCGCTATGATCGGCATGGCATGCTTAATGTTGTTTTAAAAAAAATATTGCTTCTTATATAGTGACGATTCAGCGGGTAAAATTAGCGTAACCTAAATCGTAACGACTCGACCATGAAAACATATTCTTTGCTTGGGTTTCTCATCGGAACATCCATGGTTCATGGAATCATGAAGCACAATCCGACCTCATGCAAGCTGGCCCGAGAGCCATGCAAACCAGCTTCTACTTGTGAGGTTCAAAGTTGCCCCAGCGATCGAGATATGCCTCGCTCTGTAATTGAATTTAAAGCAGGATATTTTTTCTTTTCTTCCTCGAACATGAGGAAGGTCTATGATCGAGGTGGTCTTGACCTTCAACTCTCAGGAGCTTTTCCCATTTACCGGTACTTACGCATCTACGGCAGTGTCGAGTATATGGAAAAATCAGGACGATCACTAGGAGAGCATGAGAGGACGAGCTTCTGGGCGCTTCCTTTGAGCTTAGGACTGCAGCCAGTCTTTCCTGTCAGCTGTTACTGCGATTATTACTTTACGCTAGGGCCTAGATACGTCTTTGCATGGGTGTATAACCATTTCTCAACAGTTCCCAAGCATATAAAGGCCAATAATATTGGCGGTTTTGCTAATACCGGATTCCAATTCATCATTTCCAAACACTTCTTGCTCGATATTTTTGCCGAGTATTCCTATGTCAGACTAAAAATTAACCCTTCAACTGCAGAAAGACAAAATGTACAAAGCGGCGGCTATGTCTTCGGCGGAGCGCTGGGCTATGCCTTCTAAAAAAAATTCACGAGGAGATTTCATGCCAGTGCAAACGATCCAAAATAGTTTAAGTTTCTTTGCCTACCGGCTTTCGACAATTCTTAAGTCTTTTAAAACCCTCTACACACTTCCTCAAGAGAAAGTCGACGCCTTTTTAAATTCCTACACGATCTATAACCATGATTGGGCCAATGAAGCAGAAATGATCCAGGAGATGGGCCCGGACTATTACAACCAAGTCCAAAAGAAGCTTGTCGATTACTACAGCGTCCTCAATCATCTATGCGCTATCGGGCAAGTCGAAAAAATGTACATCCCTCCGATCATGGACATGTCGAAGGGAATTATTGCCAACCAGACACTCTTCGAAAAGAAAATGGCGGGTGACCTCAATGTGAAAAAGGGTGGGCGAATTCTAGATATCGGCTGCGGCAGAGGGAGGGTTGCCAGCCACGTAGCTACGGAGACCGGCGCTCATGTCACTGGCATGAACATCGACGCCGGCCAATTGGCAGCCGCTCAACGGTTTGCCATAGGTAAAAACCTCTCTCATCAGACAAGCTTTATCCAAGGAGATCTCAATAAAATCCCGCTTCCTTTTGAAAGCGAGACGTTCGATGCCATCTATCAAATTCAGGTCTTTAGTTATTCAAAAAATCTGGAAAAGCTGTTTGCCGACATCTATCGCGTGCTAAAATCTGGAGGGAGTGTCGCTTGCCTCGACTGGTTCCAGCTTGACAAGTACGATCCTAAAAACCCCGAACATGCCGACCTGATGCGCCGGATTAAACCGCTCATTGGCGCCATAGGGACTCCGAGGATCGAAGATTTTACTCGCGCAATGGAGAAAGCAGGCTTTAAAGTCCTCATCAATCAAAACGCCAGCATCAACGGTCTCCAAGCGCCGCTCATTGAAAAAGCCGACTCGCTCTTTACGTGGGCTACACGTCTAATCAAAGGGTGCGTCAAGTGCAAGATCATCCCGCGCCACTTCCAGCTGCTGTTCGATCGCCTAACACTAGATGGTCAGGCCTTTGTCGAGGCTGACCGGAAAGGGCTTGTTACAACCTGCCACTACATCGTTGCTCAAAAACCATGAAGTGTATTCTCTTCATGGTGTGCTTAGTCTGTCAACTTTATGGTGTCCAAGAAAGAGATTGGTGCAATGATTGGAAAACTCCGGAGCTTCCTGGCGCAGAGCATATGCCTTCCGTGGAAGTGGATGAAATCGAAAACTATGACATTTCTGTGACCTATGCGTTAGATGGGGGTAGATTTGGAGACCAACTCACCAATTACGCTAGGGCGCTTTGGATCTCCTGGAAATACCATCTCCCTTTCCTTTTTCGACCGTTTGATTATAGCGATCAGCTCGTCCTATCCGATTTTCATCAGACGGTTTTAAACGCAGAAAGTCTGAGCTCTTTTTCAGCAAAGTTCGGGTATTTTTATTTTTTAGAACTAGAAAAAACAGCTCAGGTTTTTAGGATCCTCGAAAAGAAAAAAGCTAAAGCCAAGAAATTGCTGTGGAACATTGGAATGTTAACACCGTTCATCGAAGAGCACTACTGTGAAAAACTCGATGACGAAGAGTTTAGAGCTGTTCTTCAAAAGCTGGTAAAGCCTAAAAACAAACTCGAGCTTGTGCAGTTGCCAAGCGGCATCAAAACTGTTGCCATTCATGTCAGGACGGGGGTAGGTTATGACTGGGAACTCAATATCAAAAACATGCCCACAAAGTTCCCTCCGGAGACGTTTTACCTAACCGGACTCAAGCAGGCAGCAATCTATTTCAAAGACCAGCCGCTTTATGTTTACATTTTTACAGACCATCCCGATCCGGCTTCGATTGAAGCAAGATTTAAACAAGAGCTGAAAAAGTTGAATTTTGACTGTCGCCGGGCAGGTAATCACCACTCTCAAAATGTTTTAGAAGACATGTTCTCAATGGCGCAGTTTGATTGCATTATCCATCCTGACTCTAGCTTATCTCGCTTTGCCGCGATTCTCACAGCTCCTGTTTTAGAGATCAAACCGTCGCATTGGGGTGAATATCGAAAAAATGCCGACGGCACTCCCATGCTAGACAAACAGGGCCATGTCATTATCGATCCGTTGGTCGTCGAGAGAATTGAAAGAGGCGGGCCCATTTGCCATATGCATGTCGCTCCCGTCGAATTTTAGTTGTTGCAATAGTCTATCGATTGGATCGTGCTGCAAGTGCAAATTGAAAGAAGTAGGTATTGAGATCTTCGAGCGACGTCCCGTATTCTGAGTCTCCCCAAGCGGCATCGCAAAAGATTTCACGTGCTCGGGCAATCTCCTTCAAGCGAGTCCTCCAGCGGCTATCGCTGAGTGTTAAATCAAACAACTCAAGAGCGCGAATAACAGCATTATTGTATCGATTTTTATCGTTTCGAGCCCGGATTGCACGATTCACTTCGCTTCCGATATTGCCGAGTTGCTCAGCCAGCGAAAGTGTGAACCACTTTCCTTCGGCTAGGGATTGGTGTTGAAATTCTGTCATTGTTTCACCAAATGGCTTATAAGTTCTTGGATTTTCTTGCGAGCCTCTGGATCGTCAACATCGCGTGATCGGTTTCCTTGAGAGGGCCTTAAATTAATAATGGAGTCAAATTCAATCAATTCATCACCCGATTTGTTTGGATAAATATTGATTCCCCACAGATTCCTTTGTTTAGATCCACTTTCAATTAACATTGCCTCTTCATCAGAATGCAACTCTCCTCCGACAACCATGATGCCTTTTTCGATATCTACAACAGCTTTAACCAGGTCGCCAAACCGTTCTTTGGCTAATTCGGCAAGCTCTGATTTTTGAATGGGTTCTTCAATAAGAGAAATAGGCATACGATCCTTGCGATTTATAGCGTAATGGTGTTGATTATAGCTGTAACATGCATAAGGATTAAGAGTAAACTTTATGAAGAAAGGAGCCTGTCCGCAAACTATTCTTTTGAGCCTGCTTTTCGATTGAAACGAAGGGGTCAAAAAAATTTTCAGTAGGAAAAAACCCAATTCCACTCTAATCTTTTGCTCCAGGAGAAGTTATGGCCCTGGCATTGCAGGAAATTTTAGACCGCTTTGAGATCATGGATCTCTTAGTCGATTATTGCACTGCGATTGACACCAAAGATCTTGACGCTCTTGATTTAATTTTTACTTCGGATGCACAGTTGACTATTCCAAAGCCGGAGGTCCTAGCGGCAGTCTGCAAACAATTAAGAAATTTCTGGCTGAGAATTTGGGAGACTTGCCTCGCCAGCATCTGATCTCGAACTATAAAATGCGCATTAAAGGGGATTTAGCTGATTGTCGGTGTCTTTGCAATAATCCATTGGAACTTCCCAGGCAAGGGGATACGCTCGAGGTTGTCATTTGGGGTCTTTGGTACAACGATAAATTGGTGCGGACCCCCCAAGGCTGGCGCATCAAAGAAAAGATCTCCGAGCCTTGCTTTAGCTGGAAAATTCAAACCAAATAGGACTTATTATGACGATGATTGAAAAAATCAATGCAGAACTCAAGGAAGCGATGCGGAGTCGTGATCAACTCCGGCTAGAGACTTTGCGGATGCTCAAATCCAAAATCTTAGCCGTTGATGCGCGGGCAAATCTCTCTGACGCCGATGTCATTAAACTATTCAAAACCTATTACGGTAATCTGCAAGAAGCTTTAGAGCAGGCGGAGGCGGCCGGTCGAGGGGAAACCGTTGAGCAGCTGAAAAAGGAACTTGCGGTTATCCAAGAGTTTCTGCCCAAAGCGCTTTCTCCCGAAGAAACCAAGAAAATTGTCATGCAGGCCATTGCTGAATCTGGAGCCAAGACGAAAAAAGACCTAGGACTTGTCATGAAGGCCATCATGAAAATCAACAACACCGTTGATGGCAAGTTAGCCAAAGATTTAGCAAGTCAGTTGTTAGTTGATTAAAAAGCGTATCCAACGCGTGCGTAGAATTGATTGGACCTGTAGCCGCTTCCAAATTCTCCGTTATAGATCATCGATGCGAAAACATTCGAATTCGTTTGCCAAAAGAGCTCTATGCCAGGAGAAACAAGGTTTTGCGAGGTGGTAAAGGCATCGACAAAGAAGGATCCGGGAGCGCTTGCAATCGCCGCAGTGAGATGTCCGACGTGATGGGGTTTTTTGTAGACATAGCTGAGCTTGCCTTGCGCAATAAATACTCCCCAATCGTAAGTGGCCGTTTTGTAGCCATTGAGGCCGGTTTCGAGTCGCAGCATCCATGAAGTTCTAGAAGAGATCTTCATTTTGTAGGGAGCCGCTCCTTTTTCTTTATAGCTAGGATCCCATTCATGAATCCAATCGATTAACGCAAATGGTTCGATGGTGACGGTATCGATATTGAAGTCGTATCCCATGCCATAATGGAGATCGAGTTGCTCTGCATTATAAGAGCTTTTTGCTGTCTTTTTAAATCCAGAATAAGAGATCGTCCGTTTTTGATTGACACGCATAAAGTCGCCCCACACGGCAGCTTCTAGGAAGAAATCGGAAAAAAATCTTGTTCCATAGATGCTGAGATATCCGGCATTGATGTTGCTGCTTCCCATCGAGTGATGTTCATCTATCGATGAGTAAGCGTATCCTGCGAGGGTGCCGATAAATCCCTGATCGGTATTGCCGTAATCATAGGCCACACAAAAGCCGCCACCGTTGAAATCAAAGGCCGGTGTTTGATTTTGAGAATTTTGATGGCTGAACTGACCAAAACCCATCCCCCAAATTTTAGAACTGGTCTCTTTGGGCAGAGAATATATCGTGTTGCGAGGAGACTGAGGAGCGCGAGCAAATGAGATGTCATTCTCTGCAACGAGGGCTGTTTGATTTGCATACTGCCCAGTGAGTTGATTGCGGGTAAGTCGCCTTTTGGTAAACTGAGAATAGAGCGACTCGGCAAACATGAACGTGATATTTTGTGCGACAAAGGAAGGAAGCGAATTTCTTGAGGGACTAATCGATTCAAGAGCTTTTTTGTATTCGGAAAAAGAAAGGCTATTTAACAGAGTGAATTGATTCGCCAACCCTAGAGTATTCAGGTAGTTGGCAACTCTTAAGTTATTGCCTCCAAGGCCTGCTGTAGAAAGAGTAAGATCGGAAGGGGAAAATCCTAAAAAATCAAACTGGACATATGTGGGAGCTCCGATCGGTAGATAGGAGAGCGAATAATTCGGAGTTGTTCCTGTAAACGTGATGGAATCAAAGGTACCTGTAACATTCGATGAAGTCAGGATGGTGTACTGTCCAGGCTGAGCGTTTAGATCTAAGCCGATTTCTAAGGTGCCTGCTAGCGATGCAGGTCCATTAACAGAGACTAAAGATGTGCCATTGGAATCGATCTCGATATGGACAAGGCTTCCAAGCGTGCCGTTAATGGGGTCGGCTGAATTTAGGGACAAACTGCCAAGGGTGAGCATTCCCCCAGTGTCTGGAGAGATCGTTCCGGAATTGACAAAGACAGCTCCGGTCAATGTCCCAATCCCGCTGAGTGTGCCTCTTTGCGAGCTAAAGCTAACATTTCTACAGACAGCAACGGAGGCTTGATCGATCAGTCCGTTCACTTTGAAATTCGCATTATTGATGGTAATGCTCCCTTGATAATCAGTTGTTCCGTTGTAAATAACTGTTCCATTTCCTCTGACAAAAACACTTGTTCCTCCTACACCGAAAGAGGTATCATCAATAAATGCAACTTGATCACCGAGTGTCAAAAGATCATTAGCATCGTTTGCCATAAACGTGAGAGAAGATCCTGAACGCAGGAAAATACTATTTCCGAGCGCGGATCCATCAAAACCAGGTGTACCTCCTGGGCCTGGAGCTCCTTGAGACCCTGCCTGAGTCGTCGTGTTGGATGTGTTAAAGGTTGTTGGAATTCCTGTAAAGGCCTGTATCGTGAGATTCAAACCGCTATCTACAAAGATAGCACCTCCAAGACCGCTTCCCCCGCCACCAGGACCGCCACCAGAGGCTGATCCGATAGTGCTGTCACCAGACCCACCAGATCCTCCACCAAGATTTCCTATATCAGATCCACCTAAGGCATTGAGGCCATTTGAGGGCCCACCCCCACCCCCGCCGCCTCCACCAAGAGAGTCGCCACCTGTTGCAGGCGTTGAACCCGATAGATTAACTCCACCTCCACCGCCACCACCTCCAACTCCTCCTGATCCACCTTGTACAGTATAAGCTGTGTCAGAAGCACCGATGCCAGCACCACCGCCCCCACCTCCACCATAGCCTCCCGTTCCAGCTTGTCCGTCCACTCCATTTGTAATATCCGTTATGACGACTCCGCCACCACCACCACCACCACCATCTCCGCCATTGCCTCCGGAAGCTGCAGCGCTACCTCCTGGTGGTATTGAACCTCGAGGCGTCGTTCCACTTGTTGATCCGGAGCTTCCACCACCGCCCCCTCCAGCATCTGTGGATCCTCCCGTAATGTCTCCACCTCCGCCGCCGCCTGCCCTGTTTCCTCCAGTGTAGCCCCCTCCACCAGAACCACCGGAAGTGCTGAGACCATACCCATTTCCATCAAGTCCGACGTCCGCATCCGAGCCTCCATTCCCGAGGTTCATGGGCGTTCCCATGTTAGCGCGGGATCCTAGGCCACCCCCGCCCCCGCCTCCGCCTCCGTTTGGATCGATATTCGAAAGAGTGATATTTCCACCATCTCCACCAAAACCACCCCCACCTCCGCCTCCAGTGCTTCCATCGATTGTAATAGAACCCCCATTTCCACTAAAACCACCCCCGCCACCACCACCCTCGTTGCCCGTAGGAGAAGAGATGCTAAAATAACTTCCTCCATTTCCGCCCACAGCAGAACAGCTGTTGATCGACACATTCATCAAGGTGATTGAAGGATTCGAACCATTTAAAAATGATTGAGGTGCGTAAATAGCTCCCCCAGCACCCATGCCACCACCTCCACCTGAAATTCCGTCACCACCATCGCCTCCTTTTGCGGTCATGTTTTGAAAGATCATGTTTTGGATTGTCACATTCCCCGTGGGAATAAAAAATCCGCTGTAAGCGCCCATGTTACCGTCAATAGTGACGGTAGGAATAGAGCCTGAGTTGCCAATCGTGATATTCACAGCATTTGGAGAGTTGTTAATAATCGGCAAAATTCCATTGAGCTGAACTGTCATCGGCATGTTAAAAACAATCGCATAATCTTCAGGCCCTATGTTTAACCCTTGATTCATTGTGTTCAGGGCATACCTCAGATCGCCTATCTCACCGTAGCCGTCCGGATTATTATCTGTGTTTACACTGACGTTGAGTGTTGTTAAGGCCAGCAAAGAATGGGAAGTGAATAGAAAAAGACAATGCTTGAACATCAGAAGTCCCTAATTTTTTTCATAGTAGGGGTAAAAAAATAATTATTCAATACTTACACTCAAGGAACATGAAAAATCGGAAGAAGAGAGTAGTCGATTTTTGGGGGAATATAGTTAGGCCTCATCGCGAAAGCGATTGTGGCATAACGGATTTTTCCATTCCGAGCAACAATATGAGGCGTCGGGTGGATGGAAAATTCTGTGAGATGCGCACCGGGAATGAGCAGAATGGAGTTTTGATGAGCTCTTAAAGCAGGAGAAAAATCCTCGGCTATGAACGACGGTTTATACGGAGAAAGAAGGAGCGATTGGGTATCGGTACTATCGAGAAAAAGAGAAAACGCGGTGCCATCATAATGAGGCCTTGTGGCGGCGTAAGAGGGGAAATATTTGATGACCTTGAGAAGGATGGGAGGATCGCTTGAAGAGAAATCCGTTTCTAAGCCCAGCTCAGCGGCTGCATCTTCAAATAGATTCCCACACGATTTTTGAATCTCAAGGCAAGCTTCAAAAAAGCGACTGAGGGCAAAAACTTGGTTGAACTCTTCGTAGTGAGAGCAAATAAATGCATGGAAATGGGACGAATAATAGAAAGCAACCTGGTTTCTTCCTTCTCTTTTTGATTCGTCATAGAAACCAAAAAAATCAGTAGAGTAGTGATTTCGAGCTTTTGAGCGAATGAAACGTTCTTTGGCAGCGTATAATTTTTGTGCCAAAACGGGATTTGTTTGAAGAAATTCGATGAGCTCGTCGAAATAAGCATAGAGAGAATCGAATGCCACCTGTGAAGGTTTCTTATCGCAAATTTCTACATAGCCGACCCGTTTGAATTGTTCTGCCAGAGATGTAGCATGAAGAGACTGCCATACAAATAAGAGAAAACACGTTTTTCGAAGAATCACGAACACATCATAAGGTATTAGAATCTATCTTAGCCTCGATATTCTTTTTCGCAAAGGGTGCGTTGCCTTTCGATGAATTTTAATCCCGGCGTAATTTAGCTTCCTGATCATACGCCTTTTTGACGCTCTTCAAGTCGAATTGTTTGGCCAGAGCTAAGATTTTTTGGCGTTCATCTGAGGAAAAAGACGTGTTGTTAGCAGGGCGTGTCTTGAATTCTTTCTATAAAACAGCAACACAACTAGGGGTGATATTCTCGAGCTTATAGGTTTTGGCAGTGGTAAGGCACTTTTCGATGACGCTTAGATCAATGGGACAGATATTGGCCGTAACGCCCTCTTTTTAAGGCAAGATTTTACATTTATCTTGCAATGCTCCAAGCTATTTTGGGGTGATAATTTGAGCAACTTTTGTTTCTTAAAAATTAGTCTGCGGGCTACCATCTTTATTCGCAAAAAAGGAGCTATACAGATGGTATCTTTTACAGGTTGCCTTGCTGCGATGATCTATGCCCTTGTTGGGGGACCTTCTTCGGGGAAGACTTCGATAATTAAAGAATTGGAAAAACGAAAGGAGAACGTTATCCACGAGGCGGCTACTGATTGGATTATGAGAAAAATTGAAGCGGGGGTTTCCGAACCTTGGAAAGAAGAAAGCTTTGCTTTAGATATTCTCAAAATACAGTTGGAGCGAGAGCAGCCGTGGTTATTATGCAAAGAGGATAGAGTTTTTGTAGATAGAGGGATTTTTGATATCTATCCTTTTGCGAAAACTTTTGCGCTTGCAGGAACGAAGACTTTAGCCGAAGTGAATCAGATGCTTAATCCAATTGATCTCAATGAGCGGTATAAAGCGATATTTTTCATTATGCCGCATAGTGTCAATTTCTCTACTGTTCAAACAGAAATTCGCCGAGAAAGCACCCAAGAAGCAGCGGTGTTAGAAGCTGCAACTTATGCCATGTATTGTCAGCACGGCAATTTCATTTTAGTTCCCGGTGGAATGTCTCCTACAGAGCGAGCAGATTTTATCCTGAAGAAGATAGAATGGTAGTTGTAAAGTCTCAGAGCTAACAAGAAAATGTTCCTCGCAGAAGTGTTAAAAAAAATTAGCTGTGCTACGATCGTTTTTTTATGTTCCTTGGGTATACAAGCTTTCTCTTAACTCCTCGAAAAACATGAAAAGTAATTTTCATTTAGAAGCTATTCCTGAGCCCTGCCGTTATAATCCATCGAAATGGAGCCAGAGAATTTCTATTAGTTGTCTTGCCATGGTTGCGGTTATAATCGCCGTTTATATGGGACTTTATCAATGGCGATTGATTGATCACGCGTGGGATCCTATTTTCGGTGATCAATCACAACAAGTTCTCGACTCTGAAGTTTCTGATATGATGTGGAAATGGTTTCGCATCCCTGATTCGATTATGGGAGCACTTGCCTACTTAGGTGATGTTATCTTTGCGTTAGCGGGTTCAACACGTCGTTGGCAAGATCGACCCTGGCTTGTGATACTTTTTGGCCTAGATGTGATACCTCTAGGAATTGTCAGTGCTGTTTTGGTATTTATGCAGGGGGCTGTTGTAGGTGCCTGGTGTTGTCTTTGTTTGATCACAGCAATCATATCGCTTGTATTGGTGTTTCTTGCATATGATGAATTAAGGAGATCGTGTGACTCAAGCGGTCATTGGTAAAATGGCAGGACTTGATCCAAACACTGTTTCTCAGATCATAAGAGGGCTTGAGCAAAAAGAACTCATCACACGTGAAAAATCTTCAGATGGAAGAGCAAAAAATCCTATTTTGACAGTGAAGGGGTCAGATACTCTCAAGAAAGCTATGCCCGCTGTTGAGACAAAAGATGCAGAGTTTTTTCATAACCTTACTATAGAAGAAAGGGAGTGTATGATCGGCATCTTCCAGAAGTTAGTCGCGAATACACTCCGATAAAATCATGAAATTTGGCCAACTTGGCATGATCATGCACTTCATCTGCGACTACAACATTCAAATACGAGCATTTCATATTTAGAACTGCATTGATAAAGTTCTTACGGATCACAAAGAGTTAATCATAAAGG
>DATAHB010000045.1:0-3077 GCA_036263375.1 Rhabdochlamydiaceae bacterium
TTTTCCAAAAATCGCGCTCCGTTGGTGGGTACTAAACTTTCTTTTTTCAGCCACGGCCCCTCACAGGTTCAGTAAATCGTCCAAGGAGGTAGTAGAAAAAGATGGCGGTGATGAGTAGGATAATGCAGCTAACAACCATGAAGGCAGCTCCTAGCGATCCGGTGCCTTCTCCAAGGATATATTCCGAAACGACGTTGCCGACGAACATGATTTTGTCTCCACCCATCAGAGAGGGGATCGCAAACTCGCCAAAAGAGGGAATATAGACTAAAAAGAAACCGGCTCTGACGCCGCGCATGGTCAATGGAAGGATGATGCGGCGAAAGGTTTGCAGCCAGGTGGCGCCGAGGTCAAAGGAGGCTTCAATTAAACTTGTATTAAACCGCTCTAAGGAGGTGTAAATGGGTAGCACCATGAAGGGGAGATAATAGTAGACCATCATGATGAGGATGGCAAAAGGGGAGTTGAGCAAGATGAGAGGGTTTTTGATAAGGCCGATCTGCAAGAGTACGTTGTTGAGGAAGCCGTGCCGCTCCAGCACATAGAACCAGGCATACACGTGGAGCAAAAAGTTCGTCCAAAACGGGATCAGCAAGAGGAACAGGAGAAAATTTTTGATTCGTCTTCCTTTAAAGGCTAAGAAGTAGGCCAGTGGATAGGCGATCAGGAAGCAGAGGATGACGTTGACGATGGCAAGAACAAGAGAAGAACCAATCACTCTTAAGTAGAGGGGGTTGATGAAGTGGGCGATTTTTTCAAAGGTGATGCCCTCGATGCCAGACGGTGTCGTTTTGAGGAAACTTGTCACGACGATGATCAAAAGAGGGATGTAAAAAAACAGCACCTGCCAAATGAGTGCTGGAATCCCAATCGCAAAAGGACGGTCGGAGACAGGAGGCTTCAAAAATCTCATTTTCGCCTTCTCACTTTTCCAAAATGACCACGTTCTCTTTTTGCCAGTAGAGATTGACTTCATTGTCATAGTCGATCACCTGTTGGGGGAAATGTTCCTCGTTTTGTTCAAAGACCTGGAGCTTCATATGGTTCTTTAAAAGGATGTTGTACTGTGTCGAGCGTCCATGGTAGACGATCGACTGGACAATACCTTTGACGTGGTTCGAGAAGTTTTTGACCTCTTTTTTGGAGATAAAGATTTTTTCGGGTCGGATGCTGATCAAGATGTCGCATCCTTCTGTCATCCATGGTTTTTTCTGTGCAATATCGACTTTGAAATGTCCTAGGTCGGGGATTTCAATCGCAGGTTCCGGAGTTTCGATATGGCGGAGAGTTCCGCTTAAGATGTTGGTGGTGCCGACGAACTTGGCCACGAATGAAGAGTGGGGGAATTCGTAAATCTCCTTCGGCGTGCCGATTTGCTCGATCTCGCCTTTGGTATTCATAATTGCCATCTGATCGGCGACTGTGAGCGCCTCGAACTGGTCATGCGTTACGTAGACGAAGGTCGTTTTCAACTTATCTTGAAGTTCGATGAGCTCAATGAGCATCCGTTCCCGGAGTTTAAAGTCGAGGGCGGCAAGCGGCTCATCCAGAAGGAGAACATCCGGTTCATTGACGATTGCACGGGCTAGAGCAACCCGTTGTTGCTGTCCGCCAGAGAGCTGGCTGGGGGACTTGTAGATGTGGTTTTCCAGATGGAACGCTTCGAGGATTTTAAAAACTTTTTGTTCAATGACGATTTTTGGGAGTTTTTTGAGGCGGAGGCTGTAGGCGATGTTGTCAAAGACGTCGAGGTGGGGAAATAGGGCATAGTTTTGAAAAACAATGTTGATCGGACGTTCATGGATTGGAACGTCGGTGATGTCTTCGTCTCCCAGGTGAATCTTCCCGGCATCGGCCTTTTCAAGGCCGGCAATGAGACGGAGCAGGGTTGTTTTGCCGCAGCCGCTAGGGCCGAGCAGGGCAAAAAACTTTCCGGCAGGGATCGTTAGGCTGATGTCATTGATGATCATCCCACCGCTGATGGACTTTTTTAGCTTATCGAGCTTTATACTGCGCATGGCGAAAATTTTAATGGATGCTGGATTTTTTATCCTATAAATTGATACAAATATCGTAACTTTATGGAAAAAAGCAAGCTAATCATTATCGGATCTGGTCCTGCCTCCTATACCGCGGCCATTTATGCGGCCCGCGCAAACCTTGAGCCGCTCATTTTTGAGGGGTTTTATGCAGGCCCTCCTGGTGGCCAATTGATGACGACCACTGACGTGGAAAACTATCCTGGCTTTCCTGAAGGGATCATGGGCCCTGAGCTCATGGAGCTCTTCCGGAAGCAGGCAGAGCGATTCGGGACGTCCTTTTTAGCCGAAGACGTCACTTCCGCCGACCTCAAACAGCATCCCTTTAAAGTCGAGGCTCCCTCAGGGGTTTACGAGGCTGAGGCGTTGATTATCGCCACTGGAGCCACTGCTAAACGTCTTCAGGTCCCGGGTACGGGGGACAAGGAGTTTTGGCAAAAAGGAGTCACCGCTTGCGCCGTTTGCGATGGAGCAGCCCCACTCTTTCGCGACAAACCGCTGTTTGTCTTTGGAGGCGGAGATACGGCCGTCGAAGAGGCGATCTTTCTGACCAAATTCGGCAGCAGAGTCTATATCGTCCACCGGAGAGGTGAGCTTCGGGCCTCGAAAATCATGGCCCAGCGCGCTTTAAAACATCCTAAAATCGAGATTATTTGGAATCATGTCTTGACGAAAGTCGAGGGAGATTCCATCGTTCGTTCCTTGATCTTGAAAGAAGTCGGCTCTGGCAAAGAGACCAAGCATGACGCCGCTGGCGTCTTTTTTGCGATCGGGCATGAGCCGAACACCGGGTTCTTAAAAGGGCAGCTCGAGGTCGAGTCAAATGGCTATATCAAAGTGGTCAAAGGAACCTCTCAGACTAGTATTGAAGGGGTTTTTGCCGCTGGCGATGTCCAGGACCATGTCTATCGTCAAGCGATCACAGCCGCCGGCAGCGGCTGCATGGCAGCCCTTGATGCAGAGCGGTGGCTGGCAGCCCGTGAGCATGTAGATGCGCATACCCAAGGAATGTGAAAAATTGATTTTTGAAGCTGCGCG
>DATAHB010000046.1:0-14542 GCA_036263375.1 Rhabdochlamydiaceae bacterium
CCCGGTGTCAAATGGGGGGTCAAAGAAGGTAGCTTCATGCACCACACTGAACTTTTCGGGCCTGTCTTAGCTGTGATACGAGCAAAAAATCTCGAGCATGCAATCCAAATCGCAAATGAAACACCTTATGGACTGACTTCAGGACTCCAGAGCTTAGATCCCCGCGAGCAAAAATTTTGGATGTCGAAAATCGAAGCCGGCAACCTTTATATCAACCGCACGACTACCGGCGCTATCGTCCGCCGACAACCGTTCGGAGGCTGTAAGGCCAGCAGCTTTGGCCATGGCGCCAAAGCCGGCGGCCCTAACTACGTCCACCAATTTGCCCATCCACATGAAGTTACCCTACCCAAAGAAAAAGCTCCTGTTTCTGCCGCCGTCGAAAATCTTTCGCATCTCATTGAAAAAGTTCCTCTCACGACAGAGCAGCTCGGTATCTGGTATGCGAGCATCTCAAATTACGCCTTCTGGGGACACCGGTTTAAACACGACCACGACCCAACCCGAATTCTCGGACAAGACAATCTCTTTCAATACCGGTCTTTCATGGGCATTTGCCTCCGCATCCAGCAAGATGACGCATCGCTGGATGTTCTACGGTCTTTAGCGGCTGCCCTCTCCTGTGAAACTCCGATCCAGATCAGCTACACCAAAGATAAAACTCCGCTCACCATCTCTGATCAATGGAAACATCTGATACCCCTCTTTCGCATTGTCGAAGAATCCGAAGATCATTTCTTACAGCGTGTCAAAGCCGGTGCTTTCAAACGACTCCGCCTCCTATCCAAACCCTCTTCGGCTTTACAGCAGGCTGCCTCAGAGTCATTCTGCCATGTCGATCAAGCCCCCGTTCTCTCCAGCGGCCGCTTTGAGCTCCTCCATTACCTCCGTGAAGTCGTCATCAGCTGCGACTACCACCGGTACGGCAATCTCGGCGTCCGCGAGGGCGAAGTCAGAAAGCCTGTGCTTTAATAGTTTCTAATCCTGTGTTATACTGCGGTCGGCTTGAAAATGTGGATTTGGGCTGCGTCAAAGCCTCGCGGCGTCGCGATCGTAAAGCTAGCTGTATTTCATTAATAATGTGCACTTTACAATCGCGAAACCCCGAGGACTTTCACGCTAGCCGAAATTCACATTTTCAAGCCGACCACAGTAAAACTCTTACAAATGGCCGATGATTTAAATCCAGCTCAGCTTGCCGCCGTTCACCATTTGGAAGGGCCTGCCCTCATCATCGCCGGAGCAGGTTCGGGGAAGACACGCGTGGTGACATTCCGCATTGCGCATCTCATGAGCGTCGGGATCCCATCGGATGAGATCCTCGCTGTCACGTTTACCAATAAAGCGGCTGAAGAGATGCGTCATCGCGTCGAAAAGCTCGCTAAAAATTATGTCCTGTCTTGCACTTTCCACAGTCTAGGCGCTCGAATTCTTAGGCAATCGATCCACCACCTTGGTTACACGAATGATTTCACGATCTACGATGAAGAAGACAGCGAGAAGCTCCTCAAAGAATGTCTAATGGCCTTGAACATCCCGCAAGAAAAAGGATTTTTTAAAACAACCCGGATGCAGATTTCTTCTGCTAAAAATAGCCTGATGACGCCAGAAGCAATTCTGAAAGAAGACGGTACGCTTGGAACCCTCTACCAACTCTACCAAACCAAGCTCAAAAATTATCAAGCAGTCGACTTTGATGATTTGCTCTACCTCCCCATCCAGCTTTTCCAGAACCATCCGGAAATCTTAGCGTTGTATCAGAAGAAATGGTCGTTCATTTTGATCGACGAATATCAAGATACGAATGCCGCACAGCATACTCTTGCAAAACTCCTTGCCATGAGTCACCAAAATGTCTTCGCTGTGGGAGATCCCGACCAATCGATTTACTCATGGCGGGGGGCCAATATCGACAACATCTTGAATTTTGAAAAAGATTTCCCCGGCGCGCGAATCATCACCCTCGAACAAAACTACCGAAGCCGGTCGAACATCCTCAACGCCGCTAACGGCCTTATCCACCACAATACTTCCCGGTATGAGAAAAATCTCTGGAGCGCACTTGGCCCCGGAGAAAAAATCGGTCTCTTCATTGCTGAAAATGACCATGGCGAAGCCGAATTTGTCGCCCGAAAAATTATCAAACACCACGACAACTTTACTCTAAATGATTGCGTCATTTTCTACCGGACGAATTTCCAATCCCGTATCTTTGAAGATATGCTGCTCAAGCTCAGGATCCCTTATACCATCATCGGTGGCCTCTCTTTCTATCAAAGGCGCGAGATCAAAGATATCCTCTGCCTGCTCCGCATCGTTCTTGCCGGAGCCGACTTTATCGCCTTTTCCCGCACGATCAATCTTCCCAAACGAGGCTTGGGGGAGGCTGCCCTTGATAAACTCCGTGAAGGCGCTGCTACAGCGTCGATGACAATCTTCGATTACTGCCGAGAGATCGTCGAGAAAAAAATCGTGGCAAAACTCAGCGGCCGTCAATTGGAGGGGCTCTCCCATTATGTGACGGTGATTTTAGCTCTTCGTGAAATGGCTAAAGCGCAGATTTCTCTTAGCACACTTGTCTCTGAAGCCATTGAACGGTCTCGCTATAACGACTATCTAAAAGAAGATCCGGAGTCGTATGAGGATCGGAAGGAAAACCTGGCTGAACTTGTCTCGAAAGCTGCCGAATGGGAGCAAGAAAATCCTCATGGCACCCTCTCGAATTTCCTCGAAGAGCTCTCATTAAAAACATCCACTGAAGAATCGTCTTCCGAATCGGTGAAAATGATGACCCTCCATAATGGTAAGGGATTAGAATTTTCTGTGGTCTTCTTGGTCGGCATGGAAGAAGATCTCTTTCCCCATGTCAACTCCAAGGAAAACGAAGCAGCCCTACAAGAAGAGAGACGCCTTTGCTATGTCGGGATGACTAGGGCCAAAGACCACCTTTATCTGACAGCGGCAAAATTCCGCTTTCTCTGGGGAGGCGCCCGTCAAATGCCGCCCAGCCGGTTCCTGAATGAAATCCCCCCAGAATACATCCAGAATCTTAATCCAAAGCCTCTCCAAGGAGAATCATCAGAAGATTTTTCGACAGGTGATACGGTTCATCATCGCGATTTTGGAATCGGAGTCGTGCAAAAATGTTACGAGACATCGTTAGGAGCGACGTACGATGTCTTCTTTCCTCAAAGTGGACAGACGCGAAGCCTTGTTGCCAAGTACGCAAAGCTTCTCAAAAGTTCGAATGACCTCACGTACTGATAAATTCCAATGCCAGTATTTATCTCTCCACCGCAGCCCTTTTAAGTTCGGCAGCCATCCTTGAGGAAGGCAAAATTCCCCTGGAGTAAAGGCCGGCCTCCAGAAATGGGCCGTTCTTTCATTTTTAAATAACGAAACCGTCGGAACTCCCAGACAAGACGCCAGGTGTCCAATTCCCGAATCGTTCCCGATCATATAGCCGGATTCGCAGACAAAACGGGCCATTGCATCAAGACCTTCAAAAGCAGGAGCTTCTGGCCAATCGACCCTTTCTGCTGGAGAAACGATGAAGACAGGTTCATACCCTTTTTTCCTCAACTTCTCTGCGAGTTTTAAAAATTTTGCGCGGGGCCAATTTTTGCCCGGTCTTGAACTCGTCGGATGGAGTGCTACCCGATTCATATACCGACGCGGCTCTAGCTCAGAAGGAATTGCGATTCCATTGCTTTTGACGGCCTCTTTGATTCCGAGAATAGTGCTACAGAAGCGTACTAAATTATCGGCAAACGTTTGGCTCCCATCGAACTGCCCCTCTTCCCAATACAGATAATCGGTGTTGGGAGTTGCAATCGGATTGAGCACCGTCGTCTTATCACGATAGTTTTTCAGGCAAGTGTCGAGCACGCTCATCATCCAGGCTGACTTTTCATAAAAAATAAAAAACCGATCGAATTCTTCGAAATTCGGAGGAAAAGGACGGATCGGCAGGTGAGGAAACCACCGTTGCAGCTGCGACATAAACGGATGGAACGTAACGACTTCATGACCTTGCAAGACAAGATTGTGCGATAAAATTGTTGTCAAAAGACAATCTCCTAAACCTGCACAACTAAACACTGCCACCTTCATAATCTTTACTAATAAAAGTTTGTACTATAATAACCAAATTAAGAATTAAATGAAAATTAAAACCCATTTAGACCTAAAAATTAAAACTCAGCAGGCTTTGGTCCTAACCATGGCCATGCAGCAGGCACTCTATGTGCTTCAACTCCCGATTACCGACCTCATTCAATGGGTCCGGCTCCAAATCGAGCAAAACCCTCTCTTACAGTTTGACGAGACTCCGCCGGAAGACTATCCTACCGAATTAGACTTTGACGCTCAAGGATTTGAAGTGCTTGACCATCTGGACGAGACTTTTGTTCAGGGGTTATTCCCCGATGACTCCTTAGAAGAGACCAGCACCCTAGAAAACCTCGCTAAAGCGTCCGTTTCTCTCTATGACCACCTCATGGAACAAGCGAGAACCTCTTTTAACAACCCTGAGCAGCTCTCTCATGCCGAAGCAATCATCGGTAACCTCGATGAGAAGGGGTTTTTAGGCGATTTTGAAGCTGATGCTCAAATTCTTGCAGTGATTCAAACCTTTGATCCTCCTGGAATTGCAGCCCGTACCCTCCAAGAATCACTCCTGATCCAGCTCTCCTCCTTAAATAAGCAAAACTCTCTGGCCTATTTTCTCCTTTCCCGTCATTTTGACGATCTGCTCCGGTGCCGCCTTTCGTATTTGGCCAAAAAACTCCGGATGTCTGTGTCCGAACTCCAAGCCTCTCTCCAGAAAGAAATCTCTTCGTTAGACTTCCATCCTGCAAGCCGGTTTCAACAAGCCCCATCTGTTGTCGTCATTCCCGACATCATCATCGAACAGATCGAAAGCAACCTCCAAATCAAGATCAATGAAGCCCCTCTGCCACGTTTTACCCTCTCACCCCCCTCTATGGCTACTCTCAATAGCCATTACACCGAAGGGAAATGGATGGAGAAAATCCTCTCGCGCCGTCGAGACATCCTCACCAAAATCGTTCAATATCTCCTAGTCAAACATACCGGATTTTTCTCAGGCGCCGCCCCCAACCTCACGCCTCTCTCCATGCAAGAAATGGCCAAAGAGCTTCAACTCCACGAATCGACTGTCGCCCGGGCCGTCAAAGATAAATATGTCGCTTGCCCAAGAGGCATCTTTAGCCTTCGCTACTTCTTCCCCCACGCCTCCAGCAAACAGGACGATGGAACTCCGATTTCCCATATCGACTCCAAGCAGCTGCTACAACAGCTGATTCTCCAGGAGGACAAAAAAAAGCCCCTCTCGGATAATGCCCTGGCCCGGGCAATGTCCAAAGCCGGTATTCCCTGTGCCCGTCGCACCGTCGCCAAATACCGCAAGGTCCTCAACATCCCGCCTGCCTCGCATCGGAGGAACTATTAGAGAGCGTACTCAAAAGATTTTGCCCTGGAGCTGATGTGAAAGCTCCTGCGCCTAGACATAGCTCGAGGGACAAAATCTTTTGAGTACGCTCCCTAATTAATGATTTCTTTGTTCCATAATTTCTCAATAAACTCCTGCCATGGCAGGTCGATCACATAAGTATTATTGGAAAGAACGATTTTCCGGGCTTTCGGAGTACGCGAAACACAATAAGCTTGTTTCGGCTGATGTTCTTCAATGAACGCTTCTAAACCTCGCAGGTCTGCTCTATCCACATGGCTGGAAATTTTTGCTTTAATCGCTATATCACCGTCACCCAAAATGAAATCGACTTCAAGTTCTGATTTCGTACGCCAGTACGAAATTGAAAAATCTAAATCATTGAGCCCACGATAAGCAATGAGTTCAGTCAAGAGCCAATGCTCAAAAGCCGCTCCCGCCTCCTTTCCTTTTAGGGCCTCCAACGTTCGACCCTGCAAAAAGCCTGCAACTCCCACATCAAAAAGATAAAATTTTGATGTCGCCGTTATGACATCTCTTTTTCCTATTTTATGAAAAGGATCAAGGCGATAACCGACCAGGGTATCGACTAAAATATCGTAGTACTCTTTGACTGTTTTTGCATCGACACCGCAATCTCGTGAAATATTGACAAAGTTGGTCATTTCCCCATGTGTTAAGGCCACAGCATCGAGAAATCGGGAAAATCCTGCTAAATTTCTCACAAGAGATTCTTTCTGGATCTCTTCCACTAAATAATCTTGAATATACGATTTTAGGAACCGTCGAGGTTGCTCCCCAAAATAGGAAACAGGCAAAAGTCCATGATTTAGTGCTTTAAGTAGATCAAAATTTTCAATTTCCGGATAGACGAGCGGATAAAAATGGACTTTCCACGCTCTCCCTGCCAGGAGATGTGTTCCAGAGGCTTTTAATTTTCTGGCACTTGAACTACAAAGAATAAAATAGCACGGTTTGTGATTTTCTATGAGCCAATGCACCTCGCTTAGCAACAGAGGCACTTTTTGTACTTCATCGATGATGATCGGTTTTTTCAAGGCCTCTGGGGACAGTTGAAGAATCTCTTCTCTTAATCGGAATGGCTCTTTTAGAAACCGCATATAAACGTCTGTCTGCAGCAGGTCATAATAGACCGAATCCGGAAAATGCCGGTGCAAATACGTCGATTTGCCTGAATTTCGCGGACCCCATAGGAAAATGGATTGTCCCTCAGGAACTTTTAATTTGAGGTATTTCTTTACCTCTTTCACGGAGCTCACTCCTTTTTTAGACAACTTAAACGGAGTATACTCCTTTTAAGTTTAACCTGTAATAATCCTTAAATTTCTTATTATGAAACAGTTAACAAAACAGGGCATTCCGAATGCACGGTTTTATCTAAAACTCATCGTTGCCATTGCATGCTTTATGTTAATATTTTAATTGAAAAAGCTGACGACGCAGCCGCTTCAAAACAGTCGATCCACTACCCAAGACGGTTTGAATCTCTTCTTCCGACATCTTGGCAAACCGCTTCATCTCTTGATCAGTGAGTGTCAATACCACTGAAAACGACAGGTTCCGGCAGCACCTTTTAAAAATCGATTGCCGGTAGCCAAGCCATCCTAAGCTCAATCCTATTACACTGAGGGGAACCCACAGCCAAAAGACTCCAAAGATCATCGCAGCTATCAATATCAGTGGCTCCCAGGTTCTGCTAAAAAGCGGGCCGAAAAACCGTTTCCATGCTTGGGAAGCCGTCGAATAGGCCAGCACTTCTTCGAAGAGCGGCTCTTCAAATCTCATCCGCGCCGCATGGATCGCTTCATGAGAGAGAACTTCAGCCCGTTTGTAACCTAAAAACGATCCTTTTTCAAAACGCTTTCTCAGTTGAATAGATGGAAGGCCATCCTCTGAAATCCATGTGGCAGCGCCTTCCCACCATGCCATTTTCTGATTGGAATAGGTAAGGGGAACCCAATCGATATTAAAGGGAAGGTTAGCTTCGCTCCATTCAGGATGACCAAGCGGCTTTGCAAGCTCAGCGCGCTTGAAAAAAGCTTCTTCTGATTCTTCGGGGCCTGGGATCAGGCCCCGATGGAAATAATCAAGTAGTAATTGATCGTTAATCACGCAGTAGCGCGGGTCTTTTTACGGTATTTTACGAAAAGAAGCGTAAAGCCGACGATGTTGAGGAGTGAAAAGACGCCGAAAAACAACAAGATCTTATTCGTTTTTTTCGTGATCTTCATCAATCTTTCACGGACAAGCTTTTCAAATTCCGTCTCATTTTCAAACCATGTCCCTTGGTAGAGATGGCGTGAGAAGATCGCTTGTTTATCATCCTTCGCATTGAAATAATAGGTCGGAACCGCGATATCGCGGTTCCCTTCTATGTTCGCGAGCAGCTTGAAAGATTCTCCCAGGACGATAAACGTCCGATGAGTAACCCGGTTGATGACGGAATCTCGATCTTTGCCCGGATATTCGTTTTCGATCCGATCCCAGTTGCTAAAGAGCCATTCCATGCATCGTTTCAAAATCGGATGGCCCGGCCTTGAACCGATGATGTTATTGGTCGGAAGAACAGAAGAACTGAGTGATGTTTTGTATGGCAATTCCATTCCGCAGAAGAAATCAAACCCTTTGCTCAGCGGATCAAATGGTTGCATGCATTTCACATCGTGATCGACATAGATCCCACCGTGCTGGTATAAAATCTCATATCTTAAGATGTCGGATTTCTCACCGTAGTTATCTGATTTTTTATAGCAGTCATAGAGCTTCATGAACTGAAGATCTTGAATCCGAGCTAGCTGCATCTGCTTGTGAGGCAGCGGCCTGTCGCGGTCTGTCCAAAACTTAAATGTCCAATCAGGGTGTTTACCGATCCAGCTGCGGACATTTTCGACAGAATCTCGAGGAAATGGTTTAGGCCCAATCCAAATGAAATGGACCACTTTAGGAACACGGTACATCGTTGAATTGGCATTTAAAAATGAAATGTTTTGATCGTAGACCGTTTTGAAAAAATTTAAGTTCTCAAAATCTTCACGGGTCTGCACATATTGCCACGCCGGATTATCACGCCCCATCAACGTTTCAAAATCTGTTTTGTCTTGAGATTCTTTTTTCTTTCCACACCCAGCAATCAGCGGTAAAAGAGCTAAAAGATAGATCCATTTCTTCAAAAACTTCATTGCAACCTCTGTTTTCTTGCCAAGATTAACCCAAAGCCTAATAGAAGCAAATTAAAAGATAAGAAAGCCCCAATGATGGACAGTGTCTTTTGTAGTTTATTATCTAACTTGGACAATCTTTTTTGAGTTTCGATTTCAAAATTGGCATCTTTGCCATCTTTCGCCCAGCTATTAGCAAAAAAGTGGCAAGAATAGAGTGGCTTAAGTCCAGGTTTAGCAAAAAAATAGGCTGCCGGTAGAACAATATCCGAATTGCCCGGCAGGTCGAGTTTTGTTCGGAGCGCTAGTGTCAGCGCAAGATACGTTCTCTCCTTCACAATCTGTGTACGAGAAAATCCTTCTTTGCCCGGATATTTTTCTTTCAGCTCGTCCCACCTTCGATCGATTAAGCTGATCACTTCTTTCACGACAGGATGGCCAGGTCGCGATCCAATAACGCCATTGCCTGCAGTGATATTCAAGCCGGCAACAAGGGGATGGGGAGCTTCTAATCCGCAATAAAAATCGTAGGCTCCATGGAGTCCATCAAACGGCCTAAGGCAGTTTGCATCGTGATCGACATAGACTCCTCCTTGGTGGTAGAGGATCTCAAATCGCAATACATCGGATTTCTCTCCCCAGTTCTCCGAAGAATTATAGCATCTTCCCAGGAGTGGAAACGGGTATTTTTTAATCAGAATCATTTCCATCCCATGGCACGGAGGATCGCGCTCACGGTCAGTCCAGAATTTAAACGTCCAATCAGGATTTTTCGCCATCCAGGTCCGGACATTTTCGACAGATTTTCCGGGAAAAGCGCGGGGACCAAGCCAAATAAAATGGACGACTTTGGGAATTTTTGGACGGCCTTTTTGATGCCTGAGTTCTTTCTGCCTGTCATATAATTTCTGATAACGTGTAAGCGCCTCAATATCGACGGGCTGGCCGACATGTGCCCAATGCTTCGTATTCTTTCCCATCAAAAGATCAAAATCGTCCTTCTCAACGGAAAAGAGTGAAGCAAGACTTAAAAGTGCTGCGATAATAAATTTATTCATCACGGGAGATAAAGCCAACCTCTTCGTCCACATGAGGCGATCGGTGTTTTACATGGAAAAAAGGGCTGATGTCAATCTTGAGCCCTGCTTGAAATTTTTCTAAAAGCTCATGCGGGGTTATACTTTGCATGTTCCTATTTCCCCACTCATTCGACTGGTTGACGATATTTAAAGGGATATTGACCACTTTTGCCTCATCAAAATAAAGGCCTATTTTATGGTACTTGGCCTTTAAAGCCCACCTGGATTCTAATAGATTGGGATTATGAAAATCGATTTTACTTAAAACCTCTTCGATTTCTGATTTTTTATAAACCGACATATCGACGCTGCATGGATATTTCCAATCGTGCTCTCCCTGTTTAAACTGCCAAGCAAAAATTCCTTTTTCGATTTCCCACGAGGGAGGAATTTTTTGAACGGCATTTCTCATGTAGCAATAGTCGACATGGGTGCCCAGCCTTAGGAATACTCCAAAAGCCCCTGTTTTTTCGATCAACTCCGCACACGCATGAAGATCGACGGGGTTTTTCACGATGATGTCGTCAACGGCAAATACGATATACGGCGAAGGGGTTTTGAATGTCGCCTGGAGAAAGAGGGGTTTAAAGTCTTTGGCAGGATCTTTCCCCTGAGGCAAAAACTTGACCTGTTTAAATCGCTCCCGGACTTGATCGTATCCTTGCTGAAATTTTTCTTCCGAGCATCTGTAAATCACCGAAATTTGGTCGAGCCCCTTTACAAATTTTTCTGTCGATTCTAAAAACGCATAGAGTTGCAGCGGTCGATCAAAGGAAAAAATCACGAGATCGGCAGTTTTATTCTCGATTTTAGGCTTTATTACATTTTTAGCCGGACAGTACGCATGTTTTCTACGCGACTTGATCTTTCCTATTGCATGGGAACCTGCAAGCTCTTTCAACGCAGCCAGCATGTCGCCTTCATAGACATCTTCCAGCTTAATCTGCTTGAACAATCCCGCATAAAAACTGATCTCTTCCTCCGCCCTCATCCAAACATTCGGATTTTGATAACTTTTTTCTAATTTCTCTAGTGCAGGGTTTTTATTAAGGACGACAATATCTAGATCTGCCGCCTGATGGACTTCTTTGTAGAGTTTTTCCGGGGTAGTTGAAGGGGGCAGGACTATAAACCGTGATTCTGCTTGGCGCAGTGAGCACAGAGCCAAGAGCAGCATCGCAATCATTTTTTTCATCGACATCCTTCCGTCTGTAATGCAATGCATAGGCTACACCTCCCTCAAGATTTTTTTCTAGGCAGAATTCGTGTTTGTCGCCTTAGACTTCTTTCTGCTTAAACACCAACAGGCTTATATTAAACAATTTGCGAAATACGCCTTGTAAAATCGAACAAATCCCTCGCTTGGTCAGAGAATTTTACGCCTAATTGTTTCCTTGCAACAAATCCTCATTTAATGATATGAACCAATAACTTATTGTTTTGAACAAATGAAAAAAGCATTAGTTATTGTTGAGTCTCCCGCCAAAATTAAAACCCTAAAAAAAATTCTAGGGCCTCATTATGCTGTCGAGTCGTCCGTAGGGCATATCCGAGATTTGCCTAAGAAAGGTTTTGGCATCGACATCAAAAACGATTTTGAGCCCGAATACCAAGTCCTCGAGGAAAAGAAAGAAGTCATCGCTAAACTAAAAAAAGCGGCGAAAGAAGCCGACGTTGTCTACCTCTCTCCTGACCCCGACCGCGAAGGAGAAGCGATCGCGTGGCACATTCTCTCCATTCTGCCTCCCAAGACTAAAGCCAAACGGGTCACTTTTAACTCGATTACCAAAGAAGCCGTCTTAGAGGCGTTAAAAAATCCCCGCGACATCGATGAAGCTCTTGTCAACGCCCAGCAAGCACGACGTATGCTTGATCGGATCGTCGGTTATAAAATTTCTCCGATCCTGACACGCCGCGTGCAAGGAGGCCGCGACGGTGGTCTCTCCGCCGGCCGCGTTCAATCCGTTGCGTTAAAACTCGTTGTCGATCGGGAAATCGAAATCGAAGCGTTTAAGCCTATCGAATACTGGACTATTTTTGCCGATCTTCTCACGAAAAAAGGGGAGCAGCCTTTTTCTGCCACCCTCTTTTCCGTCGGTGGAAAAAAAATCGAAAAAGAAGCGACCGGCGGAAAAGATGTTTTTCTCATTTCCAATCAAAAAACCGCTGACGATCTCGTAAAAAAACTGAAAAACTCAACATACAAAGTCGCCCACGTCGAGAAAAAAGAGAAAAAAAGAAATCCCGTTGCTCCGTTCATTACCTCGACAATCCAACAAGAAGCCAGCCGCCACTACGGATTTTCCGCAACACGTACCATGAATATCGCCCAAACTCTTTACGAAGGAGTTGAACTGGGCCAAGAAGGCGCAGAAGGTCTCATCACCTACATGCGTACCGACTCCGTCAGAATCGTCCCCGAAGTCATTCAAGCCGTCCGACAACACATCGGAAAAAAATACGGCAAAGAGTACGTCCCTGAAACTCCCCGCATCTATGCCACAAAGAAAAGCGCTCAAGATGCCCACGAAGCAATCCGCCCAACGAATCTTAGCTATACACCTGAGAAAATCCAAAAATATCTGACGCCGGATCAATTTAAACTCTACACTCTCATCTGGCGCCGTTTTGTCGCTTCTCAAATGAATCCTGCGATCTACGACACCATTTCTTGCGATATCGAAACCAATCACGATATGGTCCTTCGAGCTACAGGATCTGCCATTAAATTCCCTGGCTTCTTAGCTGTCTACGAAGAAAAGCAAGATCGCAGCACAGATAGCGATAAAAAAGATGAAGACCGGCTCCTTCCCCCACTCACCGTCGGTCAAACGCTCCATGCACTCGGCATCACTCCAGAACAATCGTTCACAAAACCCCCACCACGCTACACAGAAGCATCTCTCGTGAAAGAACTCGAAAGGCTCGGCATTGGCCGCCCTTCAACCTACGTTTCGATCATGCAGAAGATCCAAAGCCGCGACTATACCATCAAAGACAAAGGCGCCCTGAAACCGACCGAACTCGGCCGCGTCATCGCCAAAATGTTAGAGGACAATTTCAAGCTGATCATGGACGTGACTTTCACAGCCACGATGGAAGATGCTCTTGAAGAAGTCGCTGAAAACAAAATCCCCTGGAAAGATCTGATCTCTGAATTCTGGAAAGAATTCATCCCGACCGTGGAAAACGCTGAAAAAGACGCTTTCGTCCCTAAACTTCTCACCGACATCGTCTGCCCCAAGTGCAAGCACAAAGTCCAAAAAATCTGGTCGCGCAACAAATATTTCTACGGCTGCTCCAACTATCCCGACTGCGATTATACGGCCCCCATCGAAGCCCTCGAATTCAAAAAAGAAGACTATGCTGATGACTTTGACTGGGATCAGGCCTGCCCCAAAGACAAAGCGCCCATGAAGCTCCGCTTCGGCCGCTTTGGCGCCTTCTTAGGCTGCACCAACTATCCCAAGTGCAAAGGCATCGTCAATATCCCCAAAAAAGGCGATCCATTGCCCGCTGAGATGCCTTCTTGCGTCGCTGTCGGCTGCAACGGGAAAATTTCTCCCCGCCGCTCCCGCTTTGGCAAAACTTTCTACTCTTGCTCGAACTATCCCGACTGCGATGTGATCGTCAATTCCATCGACGATCTCGAAACCAAATACGTCGATCATCCCAAAACCCCCTACGTGAAAAAAGCCAAAGCGCCTGGTTCCAAAAAAGGCGGTCGGTTCTCTTCCGCCATGACCCTTTCTCCCGAACTCAAAGCCGTCGTCGGCGATGAGAAGCTCTCTCGCGGCGAAGTCACGAAAAAACTCTGGGAATACATCAAGAAACACAAGCTTCAAGATCCCAAAAACAAGCGACGTATCATCCCCGATGCCAAGCTCGCTAAAGTTTTCGGCTCCAAAGCCGCCCTCGACATGATGCAGCTTGCCGGGGTCTTGAATAAACACTTTGTCTAGAGGTTTGCATGAATGCATCTTAAAGACCAGCGAAAGGCTTTCTGCTGAAGTGTGCCTCTTTTATCACGGTTTTTCCCTGCTGGAGAAGCTTCGCTTTATAGGTCGCAACTTGGGTTACCTAAACTAAAAATTGGTTGAACCAAGCCTGATCCTCGGGCTGCATGGCTTTAAATTCAGCTGTATTCATCTCCTGCTTAAGCCATGTCTGAAATTCATTCAGTCCTTCACTTCCAAACCGTACCATCTGGAAAAACATCTCCATTTCCACATGAGAAGCGCCTGCAGGAATATTCCCATTTCGTGCCTCATTTGTCACCTTCATCATCAGTTCATCCATTTTAGTCGGCGGAGGTAAAACAATCCCAAATATCTTCATAAAATCTTGAGCAGCTTGGGCATTATCAAATCCGGAATACAGGTCACAATTGCCTGACCCGCGGATAAACTTAGCTTTTAGATCGTTCAAGACATCTACGATAGATTTGTAACCATGCGTGCCATTTAGAAAGCCTTGAATTTCTGTTTTTATCGCACCGATCCAGGACTGAAGTCCAAAAGCATCGGTCGGATATTGTTTTGCCCATTGATCTATACCTTGCAGCCAGTTTTTCATTTGCTGATAATCTCCAGGTATTTGCATTCCCGAAGGTTGAACTGGATTAATATCTGGCATAGTTTTTCTCCTTACTTAAGGTTTATTCCATTTGAGGTAGTTGCAAAACTCCGATTTGGGCACAAATCAGAGTTTTGCAACTACCTCGTTTCCTTTTTTTTTAATAAAATGGTTTCCGGAATTATTAAGTAGGTTTTTTTGAAATTTCGCTAAAAACCCAATCCCCTTTTTATACA
>DATAHB010000047.1:0-12082 GCA_036263375.1 Rhabdochlamydiaceae bacterium
CAATATCCCTTTCGAAAACAATCGGTATCGCAAAAACCGCGATGATGAGCTTTACCATACCAGAAAAGAGAGAAACTTACGCCGCGCTCCTATCGTGCGGAATGAAATCATTCCGATCCAAAGCAAGAGAAAATCGCACGATCCGATCGTTGGGAAAGACGGCGATCCGTTGCGATTCTTCTTCGTCAACAACTTAGCCGAACCAGGTGGAGACGGCTCCTTTGAAAAACCTTTTGCGATCTTGAAAGATGCTGAAAGACATTCAGAACCAGGCGATGTCATTTACGTCTTTGCCGGCGATGGAACCGTCAGAAACATGCATGAAGGGATCGTCCTCAAAGATAAACAGATCTTAGCAAGCTCCGGAGCCCCTCTGGCTTTCAATGACGTGATTATTCCTAAGTCAGAAGAAAAAAAACCCATACTCTTTAATATCACAAAGGCTGAGCCAGCCGTCACCAATCCCGGCAAGAACCACATCGATGACTTCTTCGTCATCCCTCCATGGGAATACATCTTTGCAAGAGGCGCTGATTTTGATCCTTACGCAGACGCCAGAGCCGAAGACTTTGTGATCGTTAACCCGGAATAAGGGTAGTCCTAAGCATGTAATGCTAGAGTTTTGCGCAGCGCAGGTAGATGGAATGCAAGGAGCCGCCTCAAAGAGGCGGTTCCCCGAAGCAGCCGACCCATTTATGGGGTCGGCGATGCAGGGCGACGCAGCAGATCATTTACCTCCGCAAGCAGAACTCAGCATCACATGTTTAAGGCTACCGGAATAAGGCGCTCCATTTAACGATCTGGGAGAGTAACATAGTCTGAAGCAATGAGTGCAGCCATCAGAAAGAAAATGATGCGAATCTCTTGCTGACAGAGCGGATAAAAATCGGCCATCCCGATCAATAACAGCCCCATAAAAATACATAGGCAGGTTATCACTTCCGGCCGTTGCCGTCTTTTCCACCCCTTAACTAAAATAAAAGCGCAGAAAAGGATCAAAGCAAGCAGTCCAAAAAGTCCGGTTTCAACGCAAAGATGTAAATAGACATTATGGATATAGGTCGCTGGAATTTCGACAGCAAACGTTGCAAACGTCAGCATGTAGTTATTAAATCCCACTCCTAAAAAAGGGTGGGCTTTGAACATCGCCAGTCCCACATCCTGCACCGTCATCCGCAGCGTATCGGAAGCATGCGACACCTCATTATAGGAAACAATGCCGCCGCGGTAAAAAATCTGCGGATAGAGAAGCCCCAGGGAAAGTAAGGCGCTTGCAGCAGAGACCCAAAACAGCGTAGGAATTTTTTTTTCTCGTATCCACGTCAGCGCAACCCAGGCCGCTGTAGTAAAGGCCGCAACAAAAATGGCCGCTCGGGAATAGGTAATAAAAAGACAAAAGGTTTGGAGCAAAATCGCCAAATTGATCCATCCCCGCTTTTGGCTAACTGACCAAACATAATAGGTCATCAAAAGACCAAAGACCATGAAACCGCCTAAAATATTCGGATGAGAGAGCGTACCACTGGCCCTTAAAACAAAATCATGGATCCGTGCGCCATGAAAAAACTGATCAAAAAGCCAAATCGAACCACCCCCCATGGGAAAATGGGGCCCCACGTAATGCTTTGCAAGGAGCGTTGCTTCTCCCAGCCCTTTTAACCCTAGAGAATGTTGAGCAAAGTATTGGGCAATCGCAAGAACGCTCTCAATCAAAGCAACGGCCATCGATATCTGGGCGATTTTTTTAAAACTGAATGGGATCTGACTCACAATGAAAAAAAGAAAAGCTGGTAGTGCTAAATGCATCCAGCGCCAATAAGGAACCAGATACGTTGCAAAATCGGAATGGATAATGGAGATCAGTGCAAATAATAAAAACAGACTTAAGTATTTGTTTTCTTGCTCCCAAAACGTCTTCCACTGAATCTTTTTGACGCACCAAAAAATCATGCCCACCAGAACAAAATCAGAAATAAACCCATCGAGATGAATCTCAAAATATTCCGGAACAGGGGCACTAATTAAAGACTTAGAAAACGATCGCAGCCCTTTATAAAGCCGCTGTTGAAACGGGATTAATAAAACTAAGAGATATAACAAATACTCTAACTTTAGCCGCGCTCTTAATGGGATTGCCGCAACTTTTTCAACCATAAAAATAGGCTAACCATTTCTTGCTTGAATCTCAAGTCTCTTTTGAGGTTGGTCAAGATTATGGTGTCGTTCAGGATCCGGACTCGGCGCATGACTTTTTCGTGGTCTTCGCTGGGATATCTGCTTTTAAATAAATTAATTTGTGTATTTCCACAGAAACCAAATTGTCATTACTAATGACATTCTTTATACTATCTTAAAACAATCGGAAAAACCAAAAGAAATCTCAACATCTTTTACGGAGACCAAATGACACAAGCAATACAGGCTGCTAAAATTTTAGGCGCCGGCTTGGCAACGCTGGCTAGCGTTTTTCTTCCTCGAGGAGGCCAAGGCATTGCACTCGGGAGATATCTGCTGGCTCAAGGAGCGTCTTGGTATATTGATTCGCCTGTTAAACTCAGTCTCTTTTACCCCAGCAAGCAGGTTGAAGAAGTCGCCAAAAATCCTACCCGGGCCTATTTGCATGGCCATTTGTGGGATCTTGCCCACAAAGTGCTGGCTGCCACGGCATTTTTAACTTCCAGCGACTTGCTTATTCCAGGGAGCCTCAAAATTGCCGTATGGGCACGGGTGTTTTTCAGCCTTGTGCCGGTGGTGTTAAAACTGATGCATTGGGGTCTGGATTTGGCAAGTATAAAAGGGCGATATCAAAACGGAATCATCGAATCCTGCAAAGACACCGCCTACAATCAGTACGAGATGCAGCAGATACGTTTAGCGATAATGCTCCTTTGCCTCAATTTGCGTCGATTGGATCGGAACTCTGCTAAATACGATGTACCAACGATGCAAAAAATCCAGAAATTTCTCTATCTGCAGGCGTTATATTATCCTTATCAGCTGATTGCAGATTTCGAAAATGGGGTTGAAAGGAGAATTTTGCAATGCTACCATCGTTGGAAAATCGAGAATACAGGGAAAAGGCCGACCACCTCTGAGCAGCAGCAAGCCAAAGAAACCATAGCCCAAGATCCATTTTTTGAACCGCTACGTCGTATGATACCTCATATGACAGCCATTGGATTGCAGAAGTTCATTCCAGAGCTGCAAGATCTTTTCCTTGTCTTAGAAAATCTTCTGCTCAGCAAGAATCACCAACGGATTCCTCAAGTTTTCAAAACTGATAAGACTCTCTACTCTACTGTCGGGGATGATGCTGCGACAAAAACCCTCGAAGAAATTATTCAGATTTGTCAGCAGCGTTGAATTCTATCGATTGGTGGACATTCTAAATTCCGCAGCTGCCGCCATGTTTTTCATGGTATTTTTGGTGGTATTCTTCTGCCTTATAGAACGGCCCTGCGGGAAGGATTTCCGTTACAATCGGGCATGCATAGCGGCCTGAAAGCTCAAGCTGCTCCTTATACGCCCGCGCGCTTTTTTCTTGATTCAGCGAATGGTAAAAAATGACCGACCGGTATTGACTTCCGAAATCAGGCCCCTGCCGATTTCGCGCGGTTGGATCGTGGATCTGAAAAAAAATCGCTAGCAGATCCTCGTAAGCAATCTTCGAAGGATCGAATTCAACCTGGACAACTTCTGCATGCCCTGTTTTGTCTGTGCAAACCTCTTTATACGTCGGATCAACCGTCTTTCCGCCGGCATATCCTACGATTGTCGATTTGACACCTTTGACCCTGCGGAAAGCCTCTTCAACTCCCCAAAAACAGCCAGCCCCAAAAGTCGCTTTTTCCATTTCAGTATGTTATGTTATTTTAATTTAAAAAATAATCCCAAAGTTCTATATTTAGCGTATGATCAAATCGTTTGCAGATAAAGTCAGCGAAGAAATTTACCACGGCATTTATACCCATACGATCCGCAAGTTTCTCCCCTCGCATCTGATCAAAGTCGCCCAGCGAAAAATGGACATCCTCAATTGCATCGATAGTGAAAATCTAGCCAGCTGCTTTCCTGGTGAAAAAGGAGAGGCCGGCGTGCGGGATAGCCATGGAACCTATAGCATTCCCATTGAAGGGAATTGGCGGATTGCTTTTCAATGGAAGCATGATGATGCCATTAACGTACAAGTTAAATCATAGGTAAAAATATGGTCCCCAAAAGAAGAGCTCCTATGCACCCAGGTGTTGTCTTACAAGAAGAGTTTTTAAAACCCCTGAATTTAACCCCAAAACAATTTGCCGAAAAACTCGACGGACCGTGGACAGAGCTGCAGGTCATCGCAATCTTGAAAGGCAAGGAAGGCATCAACCACGAAACAGCACGCGCTTTTGCAGCTGTTTTAGGAACGCCCGAACCGTTTTGGATCCGCCTTGACCAGCAATATTATCAGTGGGAACAAACTCACCACAAGCCTCTAAAAAAAGCCCAGTGACCTTCAATTTCCTTTTGTTGTGGTGGAAAAAAACCGCAACCTCTAGAATGACGATTAGTAATTTATATTGGTTTAGGAGGAGTTTACCGCATGTCTAAGCGTCTTTCGTATCTCACTGCCTTTTTCGGATTGTGCCTGGCCAGCGCTTATTGCGATGGAGGAGATTCTGAAATTGCCGCTGAAGTAGTCTCTGCAATTGAAGCTGTCGAAATTCAACCCCTTGAACTCACATCAGGACTCGCCCCGACTTCAGTAACTGAAGACGTTTCAGCTCCAACGACCATTGCGGCTCCTGTTGCGATTGAGCAGCCTTTTTCTCCTTTCACAGGAAAAATTAAACGGCAAAAAGTGCGACTCCGCGCAAGTGCCGATCTCGACAGCCCGATTGTCAAGGAACTTCACAAAGGCGAACTGCTCGTCGTTAACGGAAAAAAAGGCGACTTCTATGCTGTCGATCCTCCTGCCGGAACTAAAGCCTATGTCTTCCGCAGTTTTGTCCTCGATGGCGTTGTCGAAGGAAACCGTGTTAATGTTCGCTTTGCCCCTTCTCTCGATGCTCCTGTGATCGGACACCTCAACAGTGGTGACAGAATCCAAGGACAAATCAGTTCTCTGAATAACAAATGGTTTGAGATCTCCACTCCTCCGGGAACACGCTTTTATGTCGCAAAAGAATTCGTTGAATCGATCGGTGGACCCGAACTCAAGATCCAACTCGACAAGCGGCGCAATGCTGCTGAACAACTCTTAGACGCTGCGACGCTCCTAACGCAAGTTGAGATGAAAAAATCGTTCCCGCAAATGGAAGTCGACCAAATTAAAAACAAATACCAAACGGTGATGGCCGATTTCAACGAATTCCCGGATCTCGTCGATAAAGCCAAGGAAGCCTTCAACGTTCTTAACGAAGAATACACTCAGCGCAAAATTGCCTTCCTCGAAGACAAAGCCGACGGAAAAACACCCATTGAAGAAGAAAAATCTTTTTCCTTCACAGAGCTGGCGCTTAACCCTACAGACCGCATGAAAATGTGGGAGCCTGTGGAAGAGTCGATCTATCTCGGATGGGCCTCCCGCAATGAAGACAGGTCTCTCGATGAGTTTTATGCCGACCAAAGACAAAATGCCGTCAAAATCACAGGCTTTGTCGAGGCCTACACAGCTCCTGTGAAAAACAAGCCTGCAGATCACATCGTAAAAAATGGCGATCTCCCTATGGCATATGTCTACAGCACCCAAGTCAACCTGCAAGAGTTTGCGGGCAAGAAAGTGACCCTTTTGGTCACCCCTCGCTCGAATAACAACTTTGCATTCCCTGCTTACTTCGTTCTTTCTGTTGAATAGTCTCTTTATTAAGGAGGTCTTTTAAGACCTCCTTAATTTTTTAAATAAAGTCTTTACTTCTTTATTAACAACAAATCATGATACTATGGATCTATGAAATTAGAAGCCAAATTGAGGTCACTTCAACCTTCCCAGATCGTGGCAGAGATCGATACCCTGCTAAAGACTGCCACCGTAACGATTTCATGGTGGGGAGAACGATTGGTCACCATACAAAGCTATGAAGGCAGTGTCCACATAGATGTTTTAGCCAGAAAATATTTACAATCCAATGTTTTCCCTGAAAACCTAGCCGCCACAAAAGAGTCTGAACTTCCCTCTCTCGAGGATCGACTAAAATGTGATGCCTTGTGTGACAAAGTTAAGAATTTATATTCACAGAGCGATGCTGTCATCAAATCGACCTGGATCCAATGGCTCGTCGTGTGGATTAGAGAATTCAATTCGCCCTATGATAATACTGCGGACATCATTCGTCAAAACGGTTTATTTTATCTCTGTGCAAGCGCTGGTCTAAGAAATGCCTGCTTTGAGTTTCCAAAAGAGGTTTTTATAAAGTTGTTTCCAAATGAAAACCCGGTATTTGGTTATGTTACTCACCTCAAGCAAGGCGAATTGAAACATTTCCCAGCTCAATCGTTTAAAGTAATGACAGGAGACTTTGTCGATGAAAGTAAATTAGAGAAGGTTGAGGTCGTGTGGACGCGTACTTTTAAAAATATTCCCCACTTTGAAGGTGGTTCTAACGTACCGGGACTCATGAAGACAGAAACTGTTAAAAAGTTTTTTCCTGAGCAGAACCTAAAAACAGACTTTACCCTCCACCAAAATGACCATCTTAAGCTTATCGAATGGTTAGTCACCACGAGAGAAGTTGTCGAAAAAGCCTTGAAGACATCCAAGACCACCTGAGATATACTGCAGGTCATGGAAATCCGCGACTTTGCTATTCAAATTCTCTCCGCCGACCGTCTAGAAGACAAGCTCTTTTGCCCGGCTGTCTTGACCGATCACGTCCCCGGCCCTGCCCTTTTATGGAAAGAGCCCGTCCGGCCCCCTGGCATGGGATTTGAAAAGCATACCCGCCGCGATAAACTCCCACGCGTCAAAGAAATGAACAACCCCGACAAACGAGCCGTTTGCCTTCACCGGTTTGCCGGCCATGAGTTGCTCGCCGTCGAAATCATGGCTTATGCCCTCCTCGCCTTCCCTAATGCCCCGTCCCACTTCCGGAAGGGCGTTCTCCATACCTTAAAGGAAGAGCAAGAACATGTCAGACGATATCAAGAACGGCTCCAAGACCTCGGCGTCCAGTTCGGCGATCTACCACTCTATCGCCATTTCTGGGCCTATGTCCCCCATCTCACCACTCCGCTTCGGTATATCAGCACCCTCAGCCTGACCTTTGAAATGGCTAACCTCGATTTTGCCCCTTTTTACGGGGCAGTCTTTGCCGAAAATGGAGACCTCCTTTCTAGCCAACTGATGGACGGGATCTTTGAGGATGAAATCAAACACGTCTCCTTCGGATGCCGGTGGCTGAAAAACCTCAAAAATCCGCTGGAGCCCACCTGGAAAACCTGGAGAGAAAGTCTTCCTCCTCTTCTTCATCCGACCCGGGCGAAAGGGCCTCAGTTTTATTCCAATCACCGCCTGCTCGCCGGGTTAGATCCAGAGTGGATTGCCTTTCTAAATAAGTTGTGAAAGAAATGTTTTAGCAGGGACGATGATAGGCCTGGTAGAAGCAAAACAATCTCCTTTGATATACTTCATATTGAAGACAACTTGGAATGCATAAGGAGCTTGAGTGAGTTCTTGATAATAGAATAGAGATTTTGATAGGCCTCCCTTGTCAGATGTTTTGACTTCAACGATAAACCAAGGTTTTCCATCTTTAGACACTAGGAAATCGACCTCACGTTTTTCTTTATCTCGTAAATAATAAAGGCCGTAATCTCCAAGACCTTGATCTGTCCAATAATGGACTGCTTTATGCAAATGCGTTGATCCCCGCAGCCTCCGCGACAACATCCGCTCCTTTTCTAATGAGCGCTCGATCCTTTGCGATATCCCAGTTCAGGTACAAATATCTAGATCTTGGTGTTGAGACTTCCAAGGATGTCGTTGTTTTTCCCACTTGACGGGGGCCCACGAGAAAAAGCATCTGACGGTCTTTTTCAAGATGCTCTTCCATGATAAGTTCATATATTCTCTTCATAGCTGGCCTCTTTTGACTATTTTACGTATTATCGTAAATTGGTCAGATATATCTAACTTATACAGAGTTGTTTATCTTTTTAAGATTCCTTCATCTCAGGACTGACGAGCTTGCGTGCGGCTGATTCGATGACTTCGATCTCTTTGATTGGATTGAGGGATGAGGCAGCGCCGAGTTCGCTGAACCTTCGGGCGCTTGTCAGGACATTTCTCTCCAAAGATCCGGTGGCTTGGTTGTATGCAGTAATCGCTTGATCAAGTGCTTTTCCGACATGGGCCCAGTGGCCTGACATATCTGAAATTCTCTTATAGAGCTCATGGCCGAGATCGCTGACTTTTTGGGCATGCCGGGACAAACTCTCCTGCTTCCATCCGTACGCAACGGCTCTTAGGAGGGCAATGAGGGTCGTGGGGGTGGCAATGATCACCCCTTGGCTTGCGCCGTACTCGATGAGCGAGGGATCGGCTTCCATGGCGATAGAGAAAATCGTCTCGGAAGGCAAAAATAAGACAACAAATTCCGGCGTCGGCTGGAAATGTTCCCAATAGGTCTTTTTGCCCAGCGTCGAAATATGGTCTTTAACATGCCGGGCATGCTGGCGGAACTTTTCCAACCGTATCGGCTCCATTTCCGTATCAATGCCGTCTAGGTAAGATTCTAAGGGCACCTTTGCGTCGATGACAACTTGCCGATCCCCGGGAAGACGGACGATCAGGTCGGGTTTTCTCCGTTGTCCATCGGTCAGATCATACCCCTGCTCAAAGAAATCGCAGTTTTGGAGCATTCCGGCCAGTTCCACTACCCGCTTAAGCTGGATTTCGCCCCACCTGCCCCTGCCTGCAGGAGATCTCAGCGCCTTCACTAGCTTGGTGGTCTCCGATTTGAGCTGGTGCTCGGCATTCATAAGGGCATGGATCTGTTCTTTCATCTGTCCATGGTCCGATTTCCGCTCATTTTCTAAGAGCCGCATCTGTGCATGGATCTTCTCGACCATCTGGCCGATCGCTTTTTGCTTTTCTTCCAAATCTTTTTGCTGAGACTCAAAAAGCGAATTGTTCGCTTGCTCTAAAGCCTCTGCTGAGACCATCCGGAAAGATTCCTTCAGCTCATCTTGGTTTTTGATCTTTTCTTCCGCTAAGGCGCACCGAATGAGAAGTTTTTGATGAAGGTACCCCAAATAGCAAAGCACACAGAAAAGCGCTATCGCCAGCACCACTAGAGCGGTCATTCGGCTTCCTCTTCTTCGGGTTCAAAATCTTCCAAGGTCTTTGACTTTTTCCCGGCAATCATCCGGATAAACGACAAAACCAGCCCTAATATGATATAACCCCAGGTCATGCCAAACAGCATGAGTGGGAAGTAATGCAAGAGGCCGTAGAGTAAAAAGATTGCAACGATGACCGTCAGCAAGACGAGATGGAACGAAGGAACTCTAAAATGGAGCGCTTTTAAGCTAGGAAACTTCCAGCGGCTGATCATTAAGAAGCCCAAAATCACCCAAATGCATGTTAGGGTAATGGCTGTCGAAGTTTCAGCCAAATTGAACCACTGCCCCGCGTAGGGGGTCACGAAGAAAAGATTCGTGGAAACGGCAGCGATTGCCGCAGCGGGAATCGGAAGACCAGTGAAGTTTTTCTTTTGGGCAGCCGCTTCTTCCAAATTGCCTTTAGCCTGGGTTGCCCTGACGCTAAACCTCACCAGCCGCAAAATGCCGCAGATAGAATAGATCATCGCCCCGACGACTGCAAAAAACGACAGACCGGTCCCCTGTTCTAATGATAAGCTCTTCAATAAAAGAACCGAAGGCGCAACGCCAAAAGAGACCGCATCAGCCAGTGAGTCAAAGACAAACCCGAATTCACTCTCTGCTCGAATAATCCGGGCAATCGCCCCGTCCAATAGATCGGCAAGGGCCGATACCAGGATCAAGATCACTGAGGTAAATAAGACTTGGTAGCTGCCCTCACCCGGCTCGACCATATTGACCTTAAAAATCACAAAAAGGCCGCAAGCTAGGGCAAACGCGGTAATCACATTCGGGATTAAATAGACCTGTCTTCGCATCTTCTCAATTTAGCATAAGTGCCGTTAAAAAGACTTTGTTTTAATTATCTACTCACGGAACAGGAAAAAACGGCTTCAGAAGCCGCCTTTCTGATCTCTGTGTGGTTTTAAAAATATGGTTCTTATGGTTTGTGCCCCGCTTATGAACCTATCCCTTAATGCGAAAAGTTCGCTTTTTGCATTAAGGGATAGCTTCATAAGTTTCAACTCTTTGGTAAGTTGCTTAACCTTTATTAGTTGGAGAAATTTGAGCCAATTGGGCAAGCAGTAGAGCCGTGGCAGCAAGAATCTGCCGATTTTGGGCATCGGAATAATCGACTAACCGGGGTGGAGAAACGGGAGGAATTTTGCTCATATTTTATGACCCCATTTTTCGTGATGTTTGGTTTTGGGTTTGGAAGTTGCCTCGCTCTTATAATTGTCAATTTCAGTCTCGGCATTCTTAAAATGCTTCAGATCCATCGCCGCAAAATTGCCTTTAGCGAGCATGTTTTTGACTTCCTCTTCGGACATTCCGGTTTTTGCGATCGCTTGTTTGGAATAGAGTTGAAGCTTTTCTTGCAATTCTTGGGATTCTTTTATTGCGAGTTTTTTCTCCTCTTCAGATCCTGTCTCCATCGTCTGGCGGATCTGTTCAAAAAATTTGATGGTCTCGTGAACAAACCCTTCCATTTGGCCCATTGTTAACGTTTTGGGATCTTTAAAGAACTCATCGAGTTTTTTGATTAGACTATTAGTCATATTACATTACCCCTCTTATAGTTTATATTATTTTATAAATGTTAATTTTTCAATATTAATAAGTGCTAAATCATTGAACATTGACAATCAAACACTTATTTTATCGCTCTCATTTACAGCGAGATAAGAGACTGTTAAAGCATAGATTAAAGAAGGAGCAGGGGCTATAGCAAAGGCTTTTCTCCCTTAGGGAGTTAGAAAAAAATGCAGAAGATGCAGAATTAACTTAAACCTTTGGCATTCAATAATATACACCTTCAACGCCCCCTCATCTTTTCCACAACCAACTAAAAATTAACCACCTACAGCTGTTAAATTAAAATTTGACTTAATATTAACAAATTCTTTATACTAAACATAGGGACAATCTAACTAATAAAAAAAGGTAATAAAAACTATGTCAGGGATCACACCAGCAATGCTTGCCTATCTTGCAGCCCATGAAACAGCTGTCGCACAAACATCCGGCGGCCCTAATTACAACCTGCCTTATGGCCCTGGAAACGACCTCTCTAAAAACCAGACATGGGGTACGGGCATACCTTTACTTCCTAACGGTCAAATTAACATCAGTGCCCTGATCCAAGAAATTAATAAACTTTTTACTTGGGTAACCAATGGCGACCAAGCCGACACCAACTCTCAGCTCGACATGTTCGCGCTGCTCCGCAACATTGGATCAGTATGGGGTCAGCTGAATGCTCAGCAACAAGCTCAGCTCAATCAAGTCTTCAATGCAAGTTTCACAGGTCCAAGCGGACAGACTGAAACCGTCCTTCAGGCGATCGCAACCGACATCATCAATACGATCGTTGGAGGTACGTACTTCCTTAACAATAACAACTTAGGGGATGCCCAAAACGTCCTGAACTCGGTCATCAGCGACTTAAACAGCGAAATCGGCGGCGGCGCCTCATTCCTGCAACCGTTCTTAGATGCAGCGAATAAATTGAATTCGACAGGTGTACAAAATTATCTCTATACCCTACCTGCAGGCACGACCATGACCACATTCATGGAAATCCAAGCATTCCAATTTGAGCAAGACTTCGCAATGAATCCTAATGCCACGCAGGCAACCAACCAGCAGATGCACGACTGGATTCAAGACCTGACTGCAGGCCTTCCAGCGGACTTAGCGCTCATTATTCTGATCACTGTCGTCATGATGAGCATCACTGGCGACCAGCAGGTGACATTGTCAGGTAAAAGTAATGAAACCG
>DATAHB010000048.1:0-6627 GCA_036263375.1 Rhabdochlamydiaceae bacterium
GTTTTCCCTACGTCAACGTTGAAAAGATCGAAGGCCAAGAGAAGATCGAGCGCATCGTCTATCCCTTTTTATTCCGTGTCACAGGGAAGGATATTCTTCCCGATCAAAAAGTTTATCTCCTTGGAACACAGCATGATTTTAAAGTGACTGATTATCCACCGGAAGCTCTTGCTTTGATCAATGGTTGCGACCTGCTTCTCTCCGAATTTAAAGTTCCAAACGATTCATCTAAATCTCGTAAAGAATGGCTTGTGCAGAAGGAAATTAATACCCAGTTACATATCCACAAAAAACTATTGTCCGTTGATCAGGAATGGATAGAAATGTTTTTATCCGCATGGGAAACTACGACTGAGCAGGGGATGGATTGGGATGGATTGATTTCTGATTTAAAAGAAAAAAGTGGCGAGATCCAAGCAGATCAAGCTTGTTGGCTAGATCGGCTATCCTTAGCAGATCAAACAAAAATTCAGACGCGATTGGATGAATGTGGATTACAACTGAAAGATCTTGACCCCCTTTCTGTGACCTTTTGTCTGCACACAATTAATGGCGCGCACGTCTTTGATGTTTCTGACCAAGGAGAAGATTCTATAATAAACAATTTTCTAAAACGAAATTGTCCCATCATTGAATTGGAGGATAAATTGAGCGGTTCGGTATCTTTTTTTGACGAGAGGATGGATGAGTTTCTTGATTATAATTTAGAATCGTCACTGGAAAATATTCTGTTGGCGCTCGAGCCTCGTACCAAAAAAATAGATGAGGTTCAGCAACAGCTTCAAGAAATTCAAGAAAAGGTCGACGACGAACATTTTCCTCTTGTAGAGTGTGATGATAATGAAAAATGCGTGGAATTCAAAACCAGTGAAGCATATAGAAACCACATTTCTTTGCTACTAGAGGCTCACAAGTTGAGTTTGCTACGCTCTACTTTAGATGATAAAATTTATTATAATTTCGAGGAGTACGAAGAAAATTGGCAGAAGATAAACCCTTTAGTCACAGACTGGACGACGCTCTACAGAAACAACACCTGGTATCCTAAAATCCCTTTAGCAATCCAACAAAAGAAGAATACAGCGCTTATCTGTGGCGATCTGCATCTCATCGGAGAGACAGGCATGATCCGCACTCTGAGAAGAGACGGTTACGATGTCAGTCATATAAAGGCTCTCTAAACCATCGCTTTTTTCTTTTTGAACTTGTCGAGGTATTCGAGGGCTTTGCCGGTGCCGAGGCAGACCGCGAGGAGCGGATGCGGGGCGATGGTGACGGGAAGGCCTGTTTCTTTGATGATCGCTTTATCGAGGCCTTTGATGAGAGCGCCGCCACCGGCGAGCACCATGCCTTTGTCGACGAGGTCGGCTGCGAGTTCGGGAGGACATTTTTCAAGGTTTAGCTTGATGTTTTCGATGATTTGTTGAAGAGGCTCGGCAAGACACTCGCGGATTTCAACGGAATTGATCCGCTTAGTGACGGGAAGGCCGGCGACTTGATCACGGCCGCGAACTTCCATCTCGAGTTCGTGGTCCCCGAGAGGATAGGCAGAGCCGATCGTGATTTTAATTTCCTCGGCTGTTCGAGGGCCGATCATCAAATTATAAGTGCGGCGCATGTAATTGATGATGCATTCGTCGAACTCATCGCCAGCAATTCTCAGAGACCGGGACTCGACAATGCCACCGAGAGAGATAATAGCGATTTCTGTCGTACCACCGCCGATGTCGACAATCATGCTAGCAGATGGTTCATGGACGGGAAGGTCGACGCCGATAGCAGCGGCCATCGGTTCTTCGATCAAAATCACTTCTTGAGCGCCGGCGCGGAGGGCGGAATCTTCAACAGCTCTTTTTTCTACTCCGGTGATGCCAGAGGGGACGGCAATTAAAATCTTTGGACGGAAGAGGCTGCGAGACGGTGTGACACGTTTGATCAGGGCTTTGAGCATCCCTTCTGCGATTTCGAAATCGGCAATGACTCCGTCTTTCATCGGACGGACGGCATGGATTTTGCGAGGAGTTCTACCTAGCATCGCCTTAGCTTTATGGCCGACGGCGAGAACTTCATTCGTGGCAGAATCGACGGAAACGACGGACGGTTCGGCCAGAACGATCCCTTTGCCGCGGACGTAAACAAGCGTGTTGGCGGTTCCTAAGTCGATGCCGATGTCATTGGAAAAAAAACCAGAGAGTTTTCCAAAATTTCCTAGGGCGCCTCGGCTGAGCCGGGCTAGCATATCTCGAACGTTAAAAGATCTTTGTTGACTCATAAATTAGTGGGTTATGTCCTAAGAAGCTCTAATACGTCTTCCCAAGTTAATTTAGCGATCGCCTCATCATCGCAACTTACGACTTTCTTGACTAATCCTTTTTTCCGTTTTTGCATTTCAGCAATCTTTTCCTCGATGGTGCCGAGGGTAATCAGTTTATAGGCTGAAACATTTTTTTTCTGCCCCATCCGGTGAACACGGTCAGTCGCTTGGTTCTCAACGGCGGGGTTCCACCACATATCATAATGGATGACGGTGTCGGCTCCGACGAGGTTGAGGCCCGTTCCGCCAGCTTTTAAGGAAACCAAGAAAACGGGGAGTGTCTCGTCTTCGTTAAACTGTTTGACGATCTCTAAACGATTTTTGCTTGAGCCGTCGAGGTAGGCAAACCGGATACCGCGACTTTCAAAATCTTCCCGCATGAGCTGGAGCATGCGGGTGTATTGGCTGAAGATCACGGTTTTGTGTTTTCCTTCGATGAGCGTCTGGAGAAGCTCCATGAGCATCTCGTATTTGGCGGAGTCGCCAGGCTCTGCTTTTTCTTTGGCAAAAATCGCAGGGTGGCAGCAGATCTGTTTAAGCCGTGTGAGGGTGGCAAGGACATGGATTTGAACGCGGTCGAAACCATCACGCTCGACCAATTTGACCAGTTCGTTGCGAGCTGACTCGGCATAAGACCTGTAGAGGTCTTGTTGGACATCGGTGAGCTGGCAATGGTAGACGATCTCGGAGACCGGCGGAAGGTCGTCGAGAACATCGGATTTCATACGGCGCAAGATAAAGGGGGCAACTTTTTTGCGGAGATAGTCGAGGTTTTTTGAGAGTTCTGCGCCAGTGACGCGGATATATTTTTCAACAAACCGATCGTACGAGCTTAAGAAGCCCGGCATCAAGAAGTCGAATAAGCTCCACATTTCGTCGAGCGAGTTCTCAATCGGCGTACCGGAGAGGATCAGCCGGTGCTCCGCGACGATCATCTTGACGGACTTGGCATTGCGTGTGCCGCGGTTTTTAATATGTTGAGCTTCGTCGAGGACGACATAGCCAAACGTCACCGTCTTATAATGTTCAATGTCTTTTTGGAGGAGGGTGTAAGAGGTGATGATCACATCGTACTTAGAGATATTTTCGATGATCCGTTTACGGGCAGACGGAATGCCGTCGACGACGAGCACTTTGAGCTCAGGATCGAACTTAGCAAACTCTTCTTTCCAGTTATATAAAAGAGAGGTGGGGCAGACGATCAGAGAGAGCGCCTTTTTCTTCATGCGGTACTGGGCAATGGCGACGATCGCTTGAAGCGTTTTTCCAAGGCCCATATCATCGGCTAAAATTCCATTGAGGTACATCAGGCGTAGTCTCTCCACCCAATTGACGCCCTCTTTCTGATAAGGTCGTAGAGTTGCTTGGACTTCGATGGGAACTTCCGTGAAGGCAAGTTTCTTCTCTCCTAGCATTTGCTTGCGGATGTCGACAAGTTTATCGGATATCGTGAATTTAACAGGGAGATCTTTAAAGTGGCTGGCATCGATATTGGCCAAGCTCCACAGTGGCCGCTCGAGTTTATGATCGGCAAGAACTGCGATGCCCAGTTCATCAAAAAGCTGGACAATGGCCCCGATTTTTTCCAGATCAAGAACCAGGATTTTGGGAAGCTTGTTACTCTCGCCCGCTTTTTTGGCTGCTCTTTGCTTTTGCGTCTCCATTTCGAGATAGGCCCGTTTGGAAGCGACGCATTCCCAGAGCAGATCGATACGTGCTCCACGAAGAGAGCCGTGGATCTTGAGTTCGATCTCATAGACATCGATACGGGAGGTATGGGTCAGATTGAGGGTATAGGTCGTTTGATCATAAATGAATTGGTCGAGAAGGTTTTGCGGGCAATTAAACGTGATCCTGTGTTGGTAACGTGGAATAATATCGGTCATGAACTCAACAATTTTCTTCTCGGATTTAGCGATAAAGACCGATTCTTCAGCGTTAAATAAAAAGTCTTGGAAAAGTTCATCGGTAATCTTTCTCTCTTCCACAAGATTGCGGGCCAAAATTCCCGATTTTGTGACAAACGAGGCGACATGATCATAATCGAGCTTATTCGGCGACGCAGGAATTTTTTGTTTGTCGTAATGGAAATAGAGCATTGCTTCAAGCTCGCCATCAAGGTAGACGAGATCGCAGGTAGCTTTGATCGCCTCCACATACGGAAGGGTGACAAAGTCTTCGATCGCTTTTCCGTTTTCAATCTGCGCAAAATGGGAAAGTTCAGGCATCGCATTTTCGACAAATGTTCCAAATAACGGCTCAGGGATCGTCAGGTCGTGCATCGATTTGAGATTTTTTAGATGAAGCCTTGTAATGTGGACTGGGAATCGGTAGTAAATGTTTTGATGGAGCATTCCTGGAGAAACACAGCAGAAAAACTTAGCTTCCTCTACGGAAATTTGTTTTTGGTCGGCTAAGATACCGGGCTGCAGAAGAATTTTAGAGACCGGGGGTTTGAGATATTCAATGCTGAATTTAAGGCTAGCAGGATGAGGTGAGAACCGGATTGGATTTTCAAATGTCGTATCAAAAAGGCCGGGCAGCTGAGGAAGTTCCTCTTCTTGCGATGAGTATCCGCTGTCTTTAAACGACTCGTTAGCGCCTTCGAAGATGCGGGCTAAAATAACGCCGAAAAGCTCCAGCTCGATCTGCGCAATGCGGTATCCCTTTTCAGAGCTTGGCTGATCTTGGAATCTAGCCTGGTCCATCATCATTTTCATGACGCCCTGCTGTTTAAAATCGAAAGAATGGAGAGAAAAGCAATACCGTTTACTGCCGATAAAAATTGGTTCTTCATAACGGAGGGCTTCCATAAATTTCTTGAGATAAGGAATATGGAGAGGCTTCGATCGCGATGGCAGCCTTAAAGCTAGTTGCAGTTCGACAGGCTGTTTGCCGTCGAGATTGTTAGGCAAGGAAAAAACCCAAGCAGCTTCTGCCCTGTCGATCTCGTATTTTTCTTGCGGTTTGAAAAAAGGCGAGACGGCGAGCATTTCTGAAGAGGTGACATATTCTTGGAGCACCTCTTCCTTGTACAGCTCTTCTTGTTTCTGCGTTTGCTTGCTCTCGGCTTCTTTAAACTTATTGATGAGGGCTTGTTTTTGTTCGTCATTAAAGTCGTGTTTATCTGCCAGATCGCTGAGGTTGTTTTCCTTCGAGTAGGTGACCATGATCTCATCGAGCCGCTCTTCTAAATAGAAGATGAGCGCCGCTAGATGTTGGCAATCGTAGTTATAGGGGCAGTCGCAATCGGAATCGACGGTTTCGCACTCAAGGCGGTCGATCTCGATCTCGCTTTCGTAATGATTTTCGTATTGCCCTTGCACCCGACCGCTGATCCGAACGATGCGGTGGTCCAGATGAAGAATTTTGGCTGCAACAACTTTTTGTTTGTCGAAAAGTTCCTTCCCTTCTTTGACAATTCCGGACGCAAAATCTTGTCGGAGCTTTCTGAAATTCAACATCGGTTTTACCTATTAATAGGGGTCGTTGCAAAGCTCGACTTAGGCTCCAAGGGGAACTTTGCAACTACCTCAATATTTGTGGAGTTGAGGGCACAGTTTATCTGTTGAACTTGTGTTTTACTTTATTTTTTAAACTCTCGCAACAAAAATTTTAGGTTGTCAAAGATTTGTTAAGAATCGGTTTTTGATTGCCAGGATAACCCCTTAATCCTATGATAGAAAAATGCAAATTTCACCAGTATCAGACCGGTCTATTCCGAATTTTTGGAATCTCAAGGAACTACCTCCGGCACCTCTCATGTCTGCGGATAGCCCGTGGGTCAAAATGCTGGAAAAGATTTTCCCCAAAGCAAACCTAAAAGAATTGCGCGAAAATGCCCACTGGCTGATGAATAATACAATGAAAATGCTTTCACACCAAATTGCACGAGATACCAAAAAAAATCGCGAAACAGCTCAAAGAAGGAAGGATGCCATTCAAGGTCGTTAAAAATTCTTTCGATTGCTGAAAAAGTCCCTTTGCTCCTATACTGGGCCCCCATGCGGGCGTAGCTCAGTGGTAGAGCATCACGTTGCCAACGTGAGGGTCGAGAGTTCGAGCCTCTTCGCCCGCTATACTACTGTGGGGCGTTGATTTTTTCATTTTTGGCAAAGCCAGCGCCTCATATTTGAAGCAGCTTTAGCGGCGCCGAAGCAGGCCATGTTCAAGAACATGGCCGATGCAGGCGGCTTCGAAGATGATGGACTGCGGAAACATAGAAAATGTCCGGGGGACATTTTCTGTGCGGAGCAGGGCCCAGCGAAAAATGAAAAAAATCAACGCTCCGCAGTATATTTTCATATAAGGAT
>DATAHB010000049.1:0-5905 GCA_036263375.1 Rhabdochlamydiaceae bacterium
TCTGACGCATTCATAGGCCTTTTTCGTTGCATTTGATAGTAATTTCGCATCTCTTATATCTGCAGCTTGTGCTCCGCAGAGGAGTTCGAAAGCGAGAACATAAGCAGTGTTATGATAGAGTTCTTGAGCTCTTCGAGCTGCGACTAAACCAAGAGATACGATATCTTGGAAATCGCCTGTAGAGGTCAATGTTTGGATAGAAACAGGATGACAAAGAGATCGATTTTCTGCTGTTAATGAAGTTGCCATAAACTGTCCTCCCATTAAACCCAAACGTAGACCGGGATCTTCTTGGCAGAGAAAAGCGGGTAGATTATTACTGTGATACTTGTCCATGAAACGATCAATTCGACGATCGGAAAGGTTAGATAAAGTCGTGAGACAGATCGATAAATGATCCATTGCCATGGAAACATATTGACCATGGAAATGTCCGTTATGGAACACATCATTGTGCTCGGGAATGACTAACGGGTTGTCATTACTTGAATTGAGCTCATTGGTCACAACTGTTTTGATCCAGGCTAAGCTCTCTCGAATAGGCCCCAAGATGTGGGGGGTGCATCGAATGGAGTAGGCGTCTTCAATAGGAGAGTCTGTCGAAGTTGGAGTTTTAGATAATTGTTTCTGTAACTCTTTTTCTACATCGGCTTCGCTTCCGATCATTTGGCTGTCAGTTAGCAGCATCCAGATGTTTTTGGAGGTTTGCAATTGTCCCTTGTGTGGTTTTTGCTGATGAACAATCGGGTTAAAAGGTTTAGTCTTTACTTGCAATCCTTCAAAAGTGAGGCATGAAATGATGTCGTAAGTCTTAACTAAGTCGATAGCTTGTTCTACGAGTAGGCTGGCCAATCCTGTCATAGCGGAAGTTCCATTGATTAAGCTTAAGCCTTCTTTATAGGTTAGCTTCATCGGAGAAAGACCTGCCTTTTTCAAGGCAATACCTCCAGCAAGTAATTCGTCTTGATAGTAAGCTTTCCATTTACCTGTAGCAACAAGAGCAATACTTGCTAAAGGGCCTAGATCCCCACTTGCCCCTAAGGAGCCCTTTGATGGAATACAGGGGATGACTCCTGCATTGTACATTTTAAGTAATTTGTTGAAGTTCTCGGGTGATATTGCGGAATATCCTCGAGCTAAAGAGTTTAATCTAGCCAGCATGATGGCTCTGACAATGTGTTTTTCTAAATAAGGGCCTACATTGGTAGCGACTGCAGAAATAAGGTTTTCTTGAAGTTGTTGGGCATTTTCATTTGGAATCAACCAGTTAACGAATCCCCCCAGGCTGGTGTTAACGCCATAGATGATTCTGTTGTCGTTCACGAATTGGTTGAGAAGTTCATGGGAAGCTTTAATGCGATTTTCTGCTTCCTTTGAGATGGCTATTTGAATGTTATTTGTTGCTGCAGCCGTAACATCAGATGTTGTTAAATTATTGCCATCTAGCAATAACCTGTCTTCACTGTGACTCATAGAGTTTTATCGCCTTGTTATTAAACAAATATTATACTGATTTATCCCGATAAAGTCTATTTTGAATGAGGGCAATCGATCAATTTATTCAATTCTATTTTTTGTAAAACATAAAATTAACTTCCAATTTATCAATAATTAATATAATATTAGATGGGACTTTTTTTGATAATTGCGATGAATAATTGATTTTTAATGTGTTGTGTTACAAGTTAAGAATAACTTTTGTAAGCGATTGATCCTAAGACGCATAGATGGGTTTTGGCTGTATAGATCTCTCAGGGTTGCCAAAAAAATTCTCATGAGGCTTGGTATGTGAGATATAGAGAAACGCTTTAAAACTGGGCAAAAAGGGGATAGAAGGCAATGCAGGGGCGGAGTCGAAGATGGAGGACTTACTTAAAAAATGGAAAGGGCTATGATTATGAGCAAATTACGGAGCCTGCCTGTAAGGGAGAGGTATTAAGTGGTTGATAATCTGATAGAAAGCATCACCTTCTCGAGGAATGGGACGGATTTGGTAGTAGAAGGGATGACCGACCGTCTGTATATTCGTTCGTACATTCCAGAGGATTTTGAGAGGTGTCAGAGTTTGTATGGAGATGCGGAATTGACTCGGTATTTCGATCATGGGAAGCCTAGGAGCAAGAAAGAGATTGTGGAGTATGTAAGGGACAGAGGGTCAAGGTATTTTGATCAGGGGCTTCCCTTTGGGATATTTTCGGTGTTTCTGAGAGAGGGGAATGTCTTTGTAGGGCAGGTCGATTTAGTCCCGACGGAAAATCCCGGGGAAGTGGAGATTGGGTGGATCTTTAATGGGGAATTCCATCACCAGGGATTATGTTCTGAAGCTGTAATGGGTTTTTTGATGCCTTTGGTTAGGAAAATTGTCGAGATGGGTGTGGTTTCTAAGGGAGAGATTGTTCGTAGGGTAATTGCGACGGCCCATCCGGAGAATATTCCTTCGAATAAGGTTATTCAGAAAGCGGGGCTGACTTTTTATCAGTTTGGACTCAGATATGGGGGCAAGCCGAGAAACTGGTATGGCCTTGACTTGGGAGAAGGGGTATGAAGCAGACATTGGTTTGGAAAGCAGATGAGTATGACAAGCTATCGATTGCGCAAGATTCTGCGGCTAGTGAGTTTTTAAAGAGGCTGAGTATTGGCAAGGGAGCTTCTATTTTGGATGTCGGCTGCGGTAACGGTAAAATCTCAGCGAGATTAGCGAAGATTGCAGAAGAGGGAGAGGTTTTAGGGATCGATAAGTCTAAAGAGATGATCTCTTTTGCGAGGGAGAATTACTCTAAGGAACAGAATCTGCTGTTCAAAATTCAGGATGCCCAAAAGCTGCTGTTCAAGAATAGATTCGATGTCGTTTTTTCTTCGTTTGCCTTGCAGTGGATCGAAGATAAGAACGGATTTTTCCAGAAGGCTTATCGAGCTCTGAAGAGAGAAGGAACCTTGGCGATGATTGTCCCTACGGGTGTTAGTCCCGAGCTGGAAGAGGCAGTAGGTAGCGTCACTCATCTGTCGAAATGGAAAGAGTATTTTAAGGGTTTTCATCCAGGCTGGTTTTTTTCCGATAGCCAGTCGATCAAGCACTTGATTTTGGAGAGTATGTTTAGGGTCGACTATTCTCATATGTCAGTTCAAGAGGTGGAATTCTCTTCTAGAGAGGCGTTTGAAAGATATGTGCTGCTATGGTTCCCATATCTCAGGCCGCTCCCGCAGGATCTGAAAGAGGTTTTTTTTAGAGAGGTTCTTGAGGAGTATTTTAGACTACTTCCTATCCAGGAGGATGGAACAGTCAGGATGAGAATTCCTAAGCTCGATATTATCGCAACAAAACTGTCGAATTCCTAGCTTGGTTAGAAAAGGTCCTTAGGATAAAAGGGGATTAAGACCCTTAAGGACAAGATGGCGCTTATAGAAGCGACAAGACCTCAGTTTCGTGTGATCATGGCTGTTACTTTCGGTAACATCCTTGAGTGGTTTGAGATTTATCTGTATGCCTATTGGGCTCCCTATATTTCAGATGTTTTTTTTGGGTTTCGGTCGGATCTGGCCAATTTAATCAGCATGTTTGTAATTTTCGGGGCGGGGTTTTTAGCGAGGCCTTTCGGAGCAGTATTCTTTGGCCGTTTAGGGGATAAGATTGGAAGGAAAAGGGCTTTTACGCTATCGATTACGCTGCTGACGATTCCGACATTTTTAATTGGGGTACTTCCGACATATGCTCAGGTGGGAGTGCTTTCGCCGATTCTTCTGGGGATATTGAGGATTATGCAATCAATTCCGTCGGCTGGAGAAGCTCCGGGAGCTTTCTGCTATCTCTATGAATATGCCGATGCGTCGAATCAGAAATACATGACGAGCTGGGGAGCTTATGGCAACCAAGTGGGAGCGATCTTAGGTGTTGTAGAATGTTTTCTGATGAAGAAGTTCATGCCGGAGTCTTTTTTATTGACCTGGGGGTGGAGAATCTCTTTTTGGACGGGGGGGCTTTTAGGGCTTTTGGGGATCTATCTAAGACATCAGCTGGATGAGACGCCTTCTTTTAAAAAGGTCAAAGCGCTCCATGAAATCACGAAATCGACATTAACGAGAGTATTGTATGGACATTGGAGAAAGATTCTTGTGGGGACAGGTTTTGGGGTGGTCGATGCAGCGACTTTCTATCTGATCGCTTCGTATATTCCGACCTATTTTAATCAGACGCTCGGTCTTGACTCGTGGGCGAATCTTTTTGTCACATTGTTTATCTTGATAATGACAACGGTGTTGCTTCCTGTTTTTGGAAGGCTTGGAGATCGGTATAATGCGAGAAAAATGTTGATTGGGTCGACGGTGATGATCATTGGATTGCTTTATCCGATGTACGTCATCATCAATTATTCAAGTCTATTTTGGATCGGATTTGTCGGAGTACTTTTTTTGATCCCGATTACTTGCATCATTGCGCTTTTGCCATATTTTTTGACGAATCTCTTCACGACTGCTAATCGTTTCACCTGTGTGGGGGTGTCATTGAATCTCGCGGATGGGATCGTGGGAGGATTTACTCCGGCGATTGCATTGATGTTGTTCCATTTAACGGGGAATCAAGCGGCTTTTTGTTGGTATCTTTTAGTATGTGCGGTGGTGTCATTGATCTCATATCTTCGTATTAGAGAGTAGAGCTATGCATTCAATTTGGAATCGAGCGGAGCTATAAAAACAAGGAATGAAAAAATCGATAGTTCCGATGTTGGCGACGTTGGTTGAGAAGCCGTTTGATGACAAAGGGTGGATCTTTGAGATCAAGTGGGATGGGTATCGGGCGCTGGCGGAGAAGGCCGGGGATATTCGTTTGGTGTCGAGGAATCGTAAGGCTCTTGAGCAATTTCCGAGCATTTTAGAGGAGTTGAAGAAGATTCCGGGGAAGTGGATCTTGGATGGGGAAATTGTAATTGTGGACAAAAAAGGGCGGTCGAATTTTCAACTGCTGCAAAATTATCAAAGGAAGCAAGTTCATCCTCCGGTTTATTATGTGTTTGATATTTTGTTTTGTGGGGGGAAGGATTTGAGGCATTTGGGGTTGATGGAGCGTAGGGAGATTTTGAGGGGGCTGCTCAAGAAGGCAAGGCTCAAGTCGGTTAAGTTCAGCGAGCATGTGGAAGAGAAGGGGAACCCGTTTTTCCGGGAGGCCCAAAGGAAGGGGCTGGAGGGGATCATGGCCAAGAGGAAAGAGAGTTTGTACCGATCGACAAGGACGCGCGAGTGACTGAAAATTAAAACGGGGATGCGGCAAGAGGTGGTGATTGGGGGTTTTACGAAGCCGCAAGGTGGAAGGCCGTATTTGGGAGCGCTCTTGGTGGGGGTCTATGAAAAAGGGAAGTTGGTTTATGCTGGTCATGTCGGAGGAGGATTTGATCGACAGACGTTGAAAGAGATGTATGAGCGGCTGAAACCGATTGTGACTGAAAAGTGTCCGTTTGCAGAGGAGCCTGAGCCGAATACGCCTGTGCTGTGGGTCAGGCCGAAATTCGTCTGCGAGGTGAAGTTTGCTGAGTGGACGGCGGATGGAATGTTGCGGCAGCCGGTTTTTTTAGGGATCCGGCTGGATAAGGCTGCCAAGGAAGTGGTGAGGGAGTGACGTTAAAACTTACACATTTGGATAAGCTCTATTGGGACAAGATCACGAAAGGTGAGATGCTTAAGTATTATGAGGCTATAGCGCCGGTGATATTGCCGTATTTAAAGAATCGACCGCTCGTGATGAACCGTTTTCCTGATGGGATTAAAGGGGTCCATTTTTATCAGAAAGAGGCCGGGAAAAATCTGCCGAAATTTGTGAAGACGACGAAATTTAAGCATGAGAATCGGACGATCTCTTATCTGGTTGCTCAGAATAAAGAGACGCTGCTGTATGCAGCTAATTTAGGCTCCATTG
>DATAHB010000050.1:0-2959 GCA_036263375.1 Rhabdochlamydiaceae bacterium
CTCAAAAGAACCCAAAAATCGACAGAAACTTAAATTGCAAACACACTCTGAGATTTCCCTCTACTTCCATATCCCGTTCTGCCGGCGTAAATGTCCTTACTGCCACTTCTTCGTCATACCTCATGAAACAGAGTCGGCTCAAACGCTCTTGGACTCTCTCCGTCTTGAATGGGATCAAAATAAACACCTCGTCTCTGGAAAACAAATCGTCTCCGTCTATTTCGGCGGAGGAACGCCCTTCCTTATCGGTCCCAAAGCGATCTCAGAAATCCTCTCTTGGATCCAACCTCCCCTATCTGCTGAGATCACCCTAGAGGCCAATCCCGAAGACATCACACTCCCTGACATGCAAGCCTTTGCACAAGCCGGCATCAATCGCGTCAGCCTCGGCATCCAATCGCTCGACAATCACCTCCTGAAACTCCTTGGCCGACATCATACCGCTCAGCAAGGAATCTCAGCCATCCACGCCGTCAAAGAAGCCGGAATCTCCAATATCACCGTTGATCTCATGTACGAAATCCCTAAACAAACCCTCTCGAGCTGGAAAAACACCCTTTCTCAACTCGAAACCCTCCCCATCACCCATCTATCGCTCTACAACCTCACCTTCGAGCCCCAAACCCTTTTTTACAAAAAACGGTCGGAGCTGACTCCAGAGCTCCCCTCCTCCGAAGAGAGTTTGCAGATGCTTAAGCTAGCGACTCAAGTCTTAGAAAAAATGAGCCTCAAACGGTATGAGATCTCGGCCTTTGCCAAAGACGGCTTTACCTCCCGCCACAATACCGGCTATTGGGCCGGCAGGCCTTTTCTGGGATTTGGACCGTCTGCCTTTAGTTTCTGGGAAGGGAAAAGATACCGGAATGTCTGCAACCTCAAGAAATATTCTTCCCTCCTTCAGTCAGGAAGCTCCCCCGTCGATTTCACAGAACAACTCTCCCCCCTTGCCAGCCTTCATGAAAGACTTGCTGTCAACCTCCGCATCTTAGAGGGCGTTGACATCCAAGAATTCCCTGTTGGCAATCCTCTCTACCTTAAACTGCAAGAAAAAGGATGGCTCCATCTCAATGAGCAAAGAGCCCGCCTCACAGACCAGGGCCTTCTTTTTTACGACTCTGTCGCTGAAGAGATTATTCTCTAGCTTTTTTCACTCAAAATAAAACACAAGTCGTAGTAGTATCTATCTCCGAGTTTTTAACCCAGGAGTTTTTATGGCAACAACAGCGCTAACACCTCCAACTGCAACGACTTCAGCACCAGGCTCTCAAGGTCTATCTCAACAAGTAAGCGACATCGGTGCTTCAACGAGCTCCGTAGCAACGACGCGCTTTAGTCTTTCGTCGTCATCAACCCCAATACGTTTAAGCGGCGATAAAACTCCAGACGAAATGGAAGAGCGCCTTGAACAAGCCCTTCAATACATCGATTCTCAACAAGGCGAGCTAGCTATACCAATATTTTTAGAGCTCATCGGACTCCTTGAAAACGATGACTCCCGTCTTATCATGTATGCCCACTGCCTCATTGAACTGGCTTTTGCCTGTCCTAAAAATTCTAACGAGCAAAAAGACTACGTAAAGCAAGCCAAGAATATCCTCGATGCCGCATTGAGTGAGAATTTATCTAAACAAACAGTAATCGAAGATCTTCTGTCCATAAAATTTTTATACACAGACCTTCAAGCATTAATTCCTGAAGATCAAACAGAATTACATCAAGCTGTTGCAGCCAAAATTGAAGAATGCGTATCTCGTATTCCTGTCATAGACAATTTTTACTCCGTGTTATCAGAGGCTGAATCTCATCTGGAACAAAACAACATTGAAGAAGCCAGAAAAATCGTCCGTGAAGCTCTGAATACTTTAACCCAACGTTCACCTATCTTTTACTTAGCCATAGCTGATGGGTTGATTTTCATCGCAAAGATAAGTGAAGGTGAGCAGCGCAATCAAGCTTTACTCTACGCTAAGGACTGGGCTCTGAATGCCTATTCCGGAGCTCAAATTCTCCTCCAAGCAATCCCATCCAATGATAGCATGAGTGAAACATTCTCTCAGCTTAGCCCACTATTCCCTAATGATGCAGAACTCAATACAATACTTAATAATTTTAACCGATCGATAACGGACTCTTCACCTCAGCTTTCGGAGGATGAGTTCGAAATAGAGGAAGAGAACCCGGTTGTGCACCCCACGAAATCAATGACGTTGAAAAAAGAAAAAAAACAAGAAGTCAAAAAAGACATCCTTGTGTCCGAAAAACCTGTAGGCGACTTTTGGAAACCCCTTAAGATCTTCGTTGCATTTTCTGTTGCGATCGCTGCTTTTATTGGTATTGGATATATGGGCCAACGCTCCATCACCAAATGGAACTAATTTTTGAAGAATTTCCCTTTTATGAAGGAGATTCTTCAATAAAATCACCAGTCGTAGTAGTATTTATCTCCAAGTTTTTATAACCCAGGAGTTTCAATGACAACACCACCGCAACCCTCTACACAAGTCACTGCAAATCTTTCACAACCCGTTCCTTCGGATTCATCCCCACTGTTGGCATCAATTCCGACTACGACCATCTTGGCGTCAACGGTTATTGGTCAGCCAACGTCTACCAACTCAGTACAGTTAGCAGGCCATTTATCAGATCAAATCGGTAACTCGGACGATTGTTACGACCAGCTAAACAAAGCCGAGGACCTTCTAACAGCGAACAACAAACCTGAAGAAGCCAGAGAAGCCGCCCATAAAGTTCTGTCCACCCTAACCGCAGAAGATCGCCATGTCTTAGCCAAAGCCCATTGCTATAGCCTCATCGCAAGGACACTTCCTGAAGGCACTGATCGAAATGAAAACGCTACGAAAGCTAAGAATTTTGCTTTAAAGGCCTATGAGGAAATAGCTGAACTTCTTCATGGAAATCGCGCAGTCGAAATTTATGAGTCATTTAAACGGTTATTCGA
>DATAHB010000051.1:0-12016 GCA_036263375.1 Rhabdochlamydiaceae bacterium
GAATGAAAGTTCTAAGGACTTGTTTCAGTTCCTGCTCGCTTGGTTCTTTGACATTGACCGTCGGGAATCTTCGCTCTAAAGCGTGGTCTTTTGTAAGAATGCGTTTATAATCCCAATCAGTTGTAGCCCCAATACAGGCAATCGAGCCGTCCGCAAGAGCCGGTTTTAAGATTTGCATGCATTCTTTACTATGACCCGCACTTAAAAAAGCATGAATTTCATCGATGACAAGGATGACGTGCTCTTTATTGTCTGCAGCCTCTTTCAAAATATTCGCCAATCTGTCTCTAATAGGGCGCTCTGGTAAGAGATCGTCAAGATGAGGGCTTTTTTTTGTAAGATCTCTTCGGCTTAAATAAGACCAATCGATGAGAAATACCCTTTTGTTTCGAAAAATGGGGGGCAGTGCTGGATAGCCTGAAACAATTTGCCCCGCAATTCCCTCCAAGAGGGCGGTTTTACCAACTCCGGGGGGGCCAATGAGAAAAGGGTTGCATTTTTGACTACGGCCCAAAATGTCAGCAATGCCTTTGATTTCTTCCTTTCGGCCGAAAAAGGGGCGCAGCTTGCACATTTCGGCTTCAAGCGTCAAATCACGGGCAAAGGTGGATAGGTGGTAGAGCTCTTTAGGTAGTACAGGCGCTTTTTTGTGGAAAAAGGTGGGGGCCCATAGGATTTGAGAAGGTATTTGCTTTTCTAAAGCAGTGACTAATGCGTCGAATTTTTTTTCAGCCCAAAGCTGTTCCTTATCGGTCTCCTGAAGCTGTTCTAAAGAGAGCTTTGTTTTTTCAGCGACAATCTCAGCCACTAGCGCTTTGGTCACGGACCGACTAAATTGGCTTTGGATTTGATTAATTTTTTGATCAATTTGTGTCGGATCATCGACTTGTGCTCTGATCAGTTGAACCGTTTTTAAAAAAATGGAACGTTGTTCATCCTCAGGTGCTGGATCTTGATTTAATTTAAGACGAGCGGCAGCCAGGTCAAGAAATTCATAGGCTGTATCAAGGTTGCTGCCTGCCCATCTAACGGCAGCTTCCACAACTTCTTTCTGAATTTGCACCCTATGATGGTTTTTAAGCAAAGAGACTTTTGTCTTAAAGATTTTTTGACTTTCTTGTGCTGAAGATACAGAAAGATTTAGAAGAGCCATTTGGCTGACAAGAGAGGAATAGCATTTGTTCAACTCTTTGTGGCCTATTTCAGTGGTTAAGCCAAGACAAATCAATTTGTCAGACTTTAAATGCTGTAGCAACAACTCGCAGCAATCTTGATCGGCTTGATTTTTTGAAAAAGCATCAAAGTCGATCATCAAAATCACACCTTGTTTTTGCGTAGATGGTTTTTGCGTAGATGCTTCATCAAGAAGAGTTTTTAAGGTTTCTGTTGCTGCATTTTTGATTTTAGCTTTGACCTCATAGTGTGTGTCTGAAGTTATCGATGCTAGGCCGAGCGAGCTCCATTTAAAAAGAAACACTTGTTTCTTTTGGAAAATCAATGGAAGATCCGAACCTCCATCCACAATTTTTTGAGCGATTCCCTCCGCTATTAATGTGAGATTGTTATAAGCATCTATTAAAAGAGGTGTTTTTTTTTGATAACTGCCGAAAGGGGTCGCTAATTGATTGAGCAGCTTAGCCTCCACATTTACAGAAGGGAGCTCTCCTTGTTCTGCTGCACGTGTCAGATCTCTAGCAAGTTCAGGAAGAACTTTCAATGGGAGAGATGGGGTTTGTTTATACAGAAAGGGCGGCGTCCAGCTCAAATCCTTTTGTGCCATCCGTTGTTCTAACCAATCAATGAGCTCAACCATTTTTTTTTCTTTCCATAGGCGGTGGGGAACAGCATGAACAATCTGGTCGATAAGATAGGCAAAACATGACTTCACCACAAAAACCACAACTCTGATGACAGGGATCATGAGTGCAACGTCGTAACAAACATAACAAGCTCTTTGAGTCCAGCCTTGCCAATCGTTTCTCCCCTGCATGGCAGCCCTAAATTGCGCAACGGCAGCCCGCTCTGCTTTGACAGACGAGGCGAATGCATAATTGACAGCAACAGCCGCTAAGAAAGGGGCAATATAAGGTTTTAATGTGAGGTTAATTGTTAGGCTCATAGAGGGGAGTATTCTAAGTTGCTCTAGGTTTTGCGTCAATTGGACTTTCTTTAAGGGGCCCAAAGCACATCACTGCACACTATAACTTTCAATGTTGCAATTCCTAACAATTGCTGTTAGGACTTGCAACAGTGGATGTAAATTGTTGAGAGTTAGAGTTTTTTCAGTAGCAGCTCGTTGACGATAGTCGGGGAGGCTTTGCCACGGGAGGCCTTCATGATTTGGCCGACAAGGAAGGCAAAGGCTTTCTTGGTGCCTGCGCGGTAGTCGGCGACTACTTGAGGATTTTCGGAGAGAACTTGGTCGACGATGGCTTCGATTGCGCCGGTATCGGAGAGGGGTTGGAAGTCGGGGTTAGCTTTGACAATAGACGAGGGCGAGGTGCCGGGTTTTTGGACCATTTCGTCGGCGACGCTTTTGGCGATCTTGCCGTTGATAGTGCTGTTGTCGATGAGGTTGACAAGCTCTGCGATGTGGTCGCTAGGAATGTCCCAGAGAGTTTTGCTGAGTTCTTTGAGGCGGCCGGGGAATTCGACAGTGAGCCAGACGGCAAGCGATTTTCCGTTGGAGCATTTCTTGAGAGCGGCTTCAAAATAGTCGGAGAGTTTTTTGTCGTTGATGAGGAGGGTTGCTGGTTGCTCAGGCAGCTCAAGCTCTGAGATGTACCGCTTGTACCGCTCGCGGGGAAGTTCGGGAAGCGCTTTGCGAACCTGTTCGATATAGGTTTCAGTGAGAGCAATGGGTGGGAGGTCGGGTTCCGGAAAATACCGGTAGTCGTCAGCTTGCTCTTTAACGCGCATCCGGATCACCTGGCCTGTTTCCGTATCGAAGCGGTAGGTGCCGTGTTCGATCTTTTCATGGGGGTGTTTTAAGTAGAACTGGATCTGGCGGCGGATTTCGGATTCGAGGGCGATCTCCATGTGGGAAAACGAGTTCATGTTTTTAATCTCGATCTTATTCCGAAACCCTTGTTCGCCTTTGGGACGGACGGAGATGTTGGCGTCGATCCGGAGAGATCCGGCTTCCATGTTGCAATCGGAGACATCGAGATATTCCATGATGGCTTTGATGGCCATGGCATAGGCGGAAGCCTCTTTGGGAGAGTGCATGCAAGGTTCGGAGACGATTTCCAAGAGAGGGACTCCGGAGCGGTTGTAGTCAACGCCGGAGAAGTTCGTGAAATGTTTGAGCATGCCGGCATCTTCTTCGAGATGGGCGCGGTTGATTTTAAAGTGTTTCGTTTCGCCGCTCACGTCTGCAGCAATCGATCCGCCACGGACGATCGGATGTTCAAATTGGGTGATTTGGTAGTTTTTTGGGGTATCGGGATAGAAGTACGATTTTCTGTCGAAGCGGCTAACTAGCGAGACGCTCCCATGGACAGCGCAGCCAAACTGGATGGCTTTATGGACAGCTTCTTTGTTGACGGTGGGAAGAGCTCCGGGCTGACCTGTGCAGACAACGCCGATGTCGGTGTTGGGCTCAGAGCCAAAACGATAAGGCTCACCTCCGAACATTTTTGACTTGGTATTGAGCTGGACGTGGATCTCGAGTCCAATGATGGTTTCCCAATTTTCGTAGTTCACATCAACCATGGGAAACCTCAAAGTGGGGAGGGATTTTTTGAGTATACTTTGTTTTAAGTTCAAACTGGTGGGCCGCTCTTAAAACATCGGCATCATGTAAGAAGGGACCTGTGAAATGGAGTCCAAACGGCCGGCCTTTGCTGCAGAATCCAGATGGGAGCGATAGAGCGGGGAGCCCTGCGAGGTTGGCGGGGATCGTGTACATGTCTTGCAAGTACATCTGGAGAGGGTCTTGGATCTTGCCGAGCTCAAACGCAGGGGTGGGGGAGGTCGGGGTCAAGATGAGATGACATTTTTCAAACGCTTTTTTAAATTGGCGGATCATAAGGGTGCGGACTTTTTGAGCTCGTTTATAATAGGCGTCTTGGTAGCCTGAAGAAAGGACGTAGGTGCCGAGCATGATCCGCCGTTTCACCTCTTCTCCAAACCCTTCTTGGCGTGAAAAATCGACGATCTCATCGAGTGTTGTTGCACGGCTCGATCGTTTTCCAAACCGGATGCCGTCAAAACGAGCTAAGTTAGTGGAGGCTTCGGCTGTCGCAAGGATATAGTAGACAGCGATCGAGTAGCGCAAAATATCGAGATCGATATCGATGATGCTGCAGCCTAGCTCTTTTAAAACAGCGACGGAAGCTTCAAAGTTTTTTTTCGCTTCAGGCTCTAAATTTTCTAAAAAGTGCCAGGGAACTCCGACCGACATGCCTTTAAGAGGCGTGCTAAGTTTTTGCAGGTAGGCTTCTTGTGGCTGCGGGACGCTGGTGGCGTCTTTATCGCACGGCTTTCCAATCACTTCCATGATGAGCGCCGCATCTTGGACGTTGGTCGTGAAGGGGCCGATTTGATCCAGGGATGATCCGAAAGCAACCAAACCATAGCGGGAAACTCGTCCGTAGCTCGGTTTAAATCCGACGATGCCGCAGAAAGCAGCGGGTTGCCGGATCGATCCGCCAGTGTCGCTTCCAAAGCCGATCGGTGAGAGCCTTGCAGCGACAGCTGCTGCTGACCCGCCTGAGGAGCCTCCGGGCGAGATGTTAAAATCCCAAGGGTTTTTCGTGATCTGGTAAGCCGAGTTTTCCGTGGAAGAGCCCATCGCAAACTCATCGAGGTTGGTTTTACCGATGAGAAGGGCGTCTTCTTCTTCCAAAAGGCGGGTCACGGTGGCATCAAAGACCGCTTTGTAGCCAGAGAGGAATTTCGATCCGCACGTGGTAGTTACCCCCATAATGTGAATGTTGTCTTTGAGGGCCATGGGGATGCCGGCGAGTTTTCCCAGAGGCTTTTTTTGCGACCGTTTTTCATCTAAACGTTTGGCATGCGCGCGTACTCGATCGTGGAGTACTGTGAGGAAGCAGCTGAGCTCTGGATCGTGCGTTTCAATCCGTGTTAAAAAGGTGTTTGCAATTTCGGTTGCACTGATTTCCCCTTTAAGAAATTGATCCCGAAGCGCATGCGCGGCTAATTTGTACACATGTTCTCCTATGGTTGTTTAAAGACAGGGGGGACTTTGATCATACCGCCGACTTGGGAGGGGGCATTTGCCAGAAATAAATCGCGAGAGAGAGGCTCTTCAGGGATATCTTCCCGGAGCTTGTTAGTGAGCGTTTCTAAAATGGTATGGCACGGAGGAACTCCTTCCGTATCAATTTCTTGGAGCTGCTCCACATACGCCAAGGTATCTTGGATGTTTTTTGAAAACCGTTTCTTCTCTTCTTCTGTGCACGAGATCCGGCACAGACGGCTTAGTTTGTTAAAATCGGATTCGTTCATTTTTTACTCGCTGTAGGAGTACTTGGAATTATAGATCAAGTCCAGGTTGAAAAGGTCAGCAGCGATGATTGCCATAAAAATCTCCCTTTGTCTGCGGAGATTATAGTGAACTTTTGCCTCAAAAATCAAACGCTTTTTCCAAAATCAAATCGATCTTACAATCCCGCGACCCTCGGAGCACTGCGCTTCAGGGATTTCGAAACCATCTGGGCTTCCATCCGACCCAGCAATCATCTTGGCAGCTTAAGGGCTAGTTTTCTTGATAAGATCTTTAAACATATGATCTCCTACTTCACGGTAACCTTTCCTATATAGGTCTAGCAGCTCTTCGATGACAATCTTGCTACAGCCGTCAGGTTGTTCTTTGATTTCAAATTCTGCTTTTCTTTCGAACTTAGGGCATTTTGTAATCTGTATTTTGTGTATGACATCTCGATAAACGAGAGGGTGATCTTTATTTAAATTTTCGTAAGCATGCGCTTTGTCTTGCCTTGTTTTTGATGTGTCTTTTAAAGTCGCAACCACTTTTTGGAGGCCAACAATTTTTTGTTGAACCTCAACCGCAGAATTAATAGAACTAGAGATCCTACCAGGATCTTCGTTTTTGAGCAGTTTTTTGTCGAATTTAGTATAGAGCTTCCATTTTGTCGTTAGAGACCAACCAACTATATCATAGTGATAATGAGATGCGATTAAATAAGCGACTTTTAAGGGAAGCAAGCGGAAGCTTGTCCAAATGTCTCGTATCCTTTTATCAGGTGCGGACCATTGGTCGCGAAAGCTTCTAAGCTGATTTAAATTTTGGGCATCTCTGTCTAACTTGTCATATTCTCGATTGCCGACTTTGTTTGCCATTAGAATTCTCCTTTTTTTAACACCAGCATTTTAATCTATTTAAGTAATAAAAAACAGGAATATATAATCTATGGTTTAACTTTTTTAGAAAGTGTCTCTCCTGGTGGTAAAAATTTTAATTTTATCGCTCTTTGAAAGTTCTGAGCCTTTTTTTAATATCCCCTAATCTGTATTCTGAGGGTTATGAAACAAATTATTGTCTATGTCGATTTGGGGGTCGATGGCGCTTCTCTGAAACATACAGTCAAATCTTTACAGCGGGAGATTGACCCTGCGCACTATCGAATTCGACGGATGGATTCCAAAACGTTAAAATCTGAAGGCTGGGAGCAAGAGACGGCGCTTCTAGTCGTTCCAGGTGGAAGGGACGTCTTTTATCATGAGGCCTTGGATGGCCAGGGGACCTCAAAAATCCGAAAATTTGTGGAAGAAGGAGGCTCGTATTTAGGAATCTGCGCTGGAGCCTATTTTGGCGCTGAAGCCATCGAATTTGAAAAAGGTGGCAATTCCGAAGTCTGTGCCCAAAGGTCGCTTGCGTTCTTTCCTGGACTTGCTGAAGGGCCGGCCTACGGAAAAAATAAATACCGCGTTGATGGGCTTCAGGGGATCGAAGCTGCACGTGTCTCTTGGAAAGGCGACCATTTCCATGTCTATTACAATGGCGGCTGTCAATTCATTGGAGCGCACGAGGTTCCCGGAGTTTCCGTGTTAAGTTCTTATCTGGAGTTGGAAGGAGATCCGGCTGCGATTATTTCGGCCGAAGTCGGAAAGGGAAAGGTTATTCTCTCCGGAGTTCACTTTGAGTACAGCGTGTTGGCTCTGCAGCGGAATAACCCTTACATCGAAAAGATCTATACACTTTTGGAGAAGGGAGAAAACCAACGCAGTCAAGTCTTCCGTGAAACCCTGTCCTATCTCCTTCAGAAATAAGGTGACAATCAACTCTTTTTTTTTAATAATATAATTAGAGAACAAATTTGGAGGATATTATGAAATTCCTAAACGTACTGGCCTTGCTTCTAATTCTAGCCGGTGCCATTAACTGGGGACTCTGGGGCTTTTTCCAATTCGACTTCGTGGCCTGGTTTGCTCATGGAAATACCAGCTGGCTTGCTCGCCTTTGCTATGCCATCATAGGCCTAGGCGGGGTTTGGGGTCTTGGCTTCCTTGGCAAATGCAAAGCGCTATGCGGCGGATGCTGTCATGGTAAACACGGCGGTCCTGGTGACAGCTGCAAGATGTGAGTTTTAATCCCCAATAGTCAATAAGTTGTAAAACGCCTGTATAATCCACCAAGATTACTGGTAATATAACCAATAGGATTGGTGGATATATGTTTGAAGATCTGTTTGGAAGCAAAATCGTAGAAAAAATCTGTTTTTATATGATTTCCAACCAAAAATGTTACGCCTCCTTAATCTCTGAATCTTTGAGAAAAGATGGTATTCAAACATACAAGCCTCCGCAATAAGACAATAGTATAGCAATAAACCCAGTTTAAGGCTTTTCAATTAATGCCTTGAATAAGGTTGATTTTGAAATAGCCTCTTTGTATTTTGAGGGCCATGCCAACGAATCACCGTATCCTAGTCACAGGCGCTTCCGGGTTCATTGGAAGGGCTGTCGTCGGTCACTTTAAGAAGCAAGGATATGTCGTAGGTAGGTTAGTGCGGGATGTGAGGCAGAAGGCCCCGGACACGGTCTATTGGAATCCAATGAATGAAGAAATTAATCTCGATGATTTTGAAGGATTCCATACAGTGATTCATTTGGCAGGGGAGAATGTCTCGGATGGACGGTGGTCCGACAAGAAAAAAGAGGCGATTTTCATCAGCCGAGTAAGGCATACGTGGCTGCTGGCCCATGCGCTGTCACGATTAAAACGCCCCCCGAAGGTCTTTTTTTCGGCATCTGCTGTTGGGTATTATGGCGATAGGGGAGAGGAGATTCTCACGGAATCGAGTCGAAAGGGAAAAGGTTTTCTATCTGACGTCTGCGCCAAATGGGAAGAGGCCAGCCAGGTGCTCGACCAGGTGAAAACGCGGGTGATCAGGGCACGTTTTGGCGCAGTTCTCTCGCCTCATGGAGGTATGATCAAACGGCTGCTTCCACTCTTCCGATCCGGCCTTGCCGGAAGGCTGGGGAGCGGAAGGCAGTGGATGAGCTGGATCGCTCTTGAAGACCTCATTGCGGCTATTGAATTCACTGTGAATCAGGATGCCCAGGAGGTTCGGGAGGTTCGGAGGGTCTTCAACTTCACATCTCCCAATCCTGTGACAAATGCTGTATTTACGCGGCAGCTGGCAAAGCTCATGCATCACCGTCCTTTTTTGCCTGTGCCTGCTTGGTTAATAAAATGGGTTTATGGGGAGATGGGAAAACAGTTGTTGTTATCAAGTACAAGGGCTGTTCCAAAGCGGCTCCTAGATGAAGGGTTTCAATTTTCTAAAGCAAAGATTGAAGAATTAATTCTTTAACTCTGCTTGGAGGCGCTGGGCTGTCTGAAAACAGCGAGAGATTTTTTCTTCATCCAACATCGGATTGTGAAGAACTTCGTCTACACTGCTTAGAAAGTCTGCTACAACGTAGCTGATTTCTCCGCCAAGTTGAAGAGCGAGACGTGACATTTCTGCAGAGTGCTTCAGAAATTCACTTTTGGCTTTTTGATGGGCCAGGGCGATTTGCGTCAGGTCTCCTTCTTCTGTGAGGACAAGAAATTGGCCGACATGGAGGCTGATTTGTCTTTCAAGATCGATAAGCATTTGTTTTTCAAGAGCATTTTCTCTTTTTTTTGTTTTATTGTGCGAAATCTTTTTATGATAATTAAAGGCTTCTTTCTTCCTTGAAATAGGCATCATTAACCTCGCTTGGTTATAAACTAATTTATATATTAGAAAATGTTATTTGTAAAGATGCTTGTCTGTAATTCAGGCACTTTGGTATTTTAAAATTCTCAAGACCAGGGGGATCCAGTGGAATACAGAATTATTGTATTAATCATGGCGCTGACCACATTTTTTGCCTATCCACTGTTGTCCGGCAGCGATAGGAAACATGTGGCTCCCTTGCCCGTAGAAGAGGCTGATGACGAGCTGGAGCCGGAGGATGAGGATGAGCCGGTCATGATGGAAGATGAAGACGACGATATCGCAGATCTTCAGCTTGGCATCGAAAACGAGTCTCTGCGTAAATCTGCCTCCGACTCGCGGATAGGGGTGGAAAACCAGCACATCAAGAGTTCGGCTTCCGACCCCCAACTCTCCATCGAAGATGTTATTGAAGAAGATTAAGATTAGATAAAGATTCTGATTCTATAATAAACTCACGTTTTTATTTCTGTTAATTTCAAAATTTTATTGATTATTTAATTATCTAATTCTATTATGAACATACGAGCCGCATGTAAAGTGGAGCTAAACAATGGGCGAAAAACCTTCGATCAATCCTTGGACCGGGATGTGGGTAAGACCGCGGGAGACCATCCGCGCGATTATCCAAACCAATCCGGCCTATAAATTCCTCCTGTTGTGCTTTATCTACGGATTTCCAATGGCTCTGCAATTGGCACAAAATTTTTCTCTGGGAAGTGGCTATGGGATGGGAGCCATTGTCGGTGGAGCCGCGATCATCGCGATTATTTTAGGTGCGATCATGATCAACATCGCGGCAGCGCTTTTTTCATGGACGGGAAAGTGGATCGGAGGCGTTGGAACTTACCAGCAGATCAGAGCCGCTGTGGCGTGGTCGAACATGCCCAGCATTGTTTATATCGGTATTTGGGCAATTAATCTTGCGACGTTCGGAATTAGAGTGTTTAGGAGCGACTTTGTTGAATCGACCTTTGTCGGCAACGAACTTTCGATTATTTTTTTTACAGCTGTTGTTCAGGTTGTCGTTGCAGTTTGGGCGTTTATTATTACATTGAAAGCGCTTGGAGAGGTGCAGGGGTTTTCTGCGTGGAAGGCCTTGCTCAATATCCTCATCCCACTCTTCGTCATTTTCATTGGAGTGTCAATACTGGCTTGGTTATTCACTTTCGTGACGGGCACGCCGCATTAAATTTAAGAATAAGGGGGAGTTATGTTTCAAAAAAGAATGACAACACTCATGGGATGGATGGGCGGATTGCTCTGCTTACTCTCCCCCATGACTGCAACTGGCAGCGGGACATCAGGGAAACCCAGTGCACCTGCTCAGGCGACACCGATTGGATGGAAGGAATTCCATTCAACACCGGGAAACTGCTCGATGATGTTTCCTGTGGAACCTGAGCATATTTCAGAGAAAATGGCGATGCCGGACGAGGGATTTGAGCTCAAATACGATGCTTATATCTCCGCAGCCGATCAACAAACCGTTTTCATGCTGCTGATTGCGCAATATCCTGACTTTGTCGATGAGTCGTATGCGCAAATGAGCTTGGAGGGTTTCCTCAATGGGATTCTCACGCATAATCCGGGCAATCAGCTTTTATTTGCTGACCTGCTTTTAGTGGATGGACATGAGGCATTAGATTTTTTTATCCGAACCGGTAATGTCTATTTTAAAGGCCGTGCCGTCATGGTCAAAAATAGCATGTACCTCATGGCGATGGAGTGCGAGATTCCAAAGTACGATGAAGTTCGGTACAAACACTTTGTGAGCTCGTTTAAAATTCACGCGCAGCGAACATCTTCGAAATAGCGAGTGTCTTAGACACTAGAACGTGAGTTCCAGGTTTCCTTGGGCGTAGGGTGCGGATTTGTAATGGTAATATTTCCCACGATGGTTGTGGGGATCTTTGATATAAATCCATCCCCCGAAATCCCAGCCTCCGCCAACGGAAATTCGGAGCAAGTGTTCAAATTTATACTTCAAAATTAGCTCCAACCCATTTGAATGAACCGAGAAAATCGGATTTGAAAAGCGATTCTTTCCACCCCGGGCCCTCCGGGGATATTTATAAGGTCCTCCAATGCTGGAATAGGCTGTTTCGAGCGACCAATTTTCCGTAAACGCGTAGCTCAAAGAATAATCGATCGGAAAAATTGCGTTGGCGCTCCAGTTGTCGCAGAACTTCCAATCAAAACCAAGGATCGGCCATGCATGACCGTTTAAAATTCCATACCACCCGAGCATTCCGACATGGACGCCGCAGCAGCTGGCAAAGTGGTATCTTCCCCAGAGCATTGCATGCCCAACGCCTGATTTGGCCAGATCCAAATGGGACGCATCGACAGAAAGACCTGCATTGACGATCCATCTCCATTTTTCCAGCGTGGTGGAGACATATCCCAAAGAGGCCGCCAGATAATTAAAATTGCTCTGCGTAAATCGGGGGTTTTCCTTCCATTTGAATTTTAAGAAATCGTATCCGATCTCCCATGTCAGAGAGTTTTCATCATTGAAAAACTGCGTGAAGTAAATCGCTGCATCGACATCGGAGTAGTTGACATGCCCGCGGTGATTATCGAATTTTGCTGGCGCGACATAGTGGTATCTGCCTTCGACATGGCAGCGCCGGTCTTGATCGATGAAATGGTAATCGGAAAATCCGTATTCGTAGGTGTATGCTGCCGCAGGAGAAAGCGTCGCCAGCTCATCAGCATAAACAGCCGCCATCGAAAGAAGAGTCGCAAAAAAAATTAAACGCATAAAAGCTATTATGAAAAAATTAAAGATTTAAGGAAAGAATCTCATTTGTCGTTTT
>DATAHB010000052.1:0-8238 GCA_036263375.1 Rhabdochlamydiaceae bacterium
CAGGGTCGTAAAAACCGGCAAACGTTTCGTTTGGTCGTTACCGATATTCGGAATCCCCGCGATGGTAAATATTTAGAAACGCTCGGATCGTACGATCCTCATAGCGCAAAGCTCAATCTGCAGCTCAACACAGAAAGATTGAACTACTGGCTCAGCAAAGGCGCAGAACTCACCCAAAGTGCAGAAAAACTCGTGAAAGGTGTTGCTCCTGAAGTGGTCAAAACGTTGAAAACAAAAAAGAGCGCTGCGCGTGTGAAACAAGCTGCCCAAAGACGCCGCTTGAAAAAAGCCGCAAAACCTCAGAAGAAAAAGGATGAGAGTTGATATCCTCTCCCTTTTTCCCGACTACTTCTCTGGCCCCTTTGATGTTAGCATTTTAAAACGGGCAAGAGAAAGCAAACTTCTTGATGTCCATCTTGTGGATATCCGGGACTTTGCCCCGAGAAAGGGAGACTACGCCAAGGTCGATGATCGGCCTTATGGCGGAGGTCCAGGAATGGTCCTGATGCCGGGGCCGGTCTGCGCAGCCATCCGGAATGTGAAGACAGAAAAAAGCCACGTTATCTACCTCTCTCCGCAAGGGGAGAAGCTGACAGCGAAAAAATGTCATGAACTCTCTCAGAAAGAGCACCTCGTTCTTCTCTGCGGGCACTACGAGGGAGTTGATGAACGAGCGTTGCAAGAAGTCGATGAAGAGATCAGCATCGGTGACTATGTGCTCACGAATGGATGCCTGGCTGCCATTGTTTTAGTCGATGCCATGGCACGATTTATCCCTGGAGTCCTCGGACATGACGAGGCTGCAGGACAAGATTCATTTCAGGGAGGAATATTTGACGCGCCTCACTATACGCGCCCCGAAGTGTTTGAAGGAATAGCTGTACCGGACGTTTTGAAAACAGGCAATCATGCCGAGATTGCCAAATGGCGGCAGAAACAAGGTTTTGCCAAAACAAAACGGGTACGGCCCGAATTATTAAAGGAGAATCAAAATGAAACAGAATAAAATTATGCAAGAGATCGAAGGGGGTCTTCTTAAGAAAGACCTGCCTGCCTTCCATGTGGGAGATACCCTCACCATCCACACCCGGATTGTTGAAGGAGAAAAAGAGCGTATCCAGATGTTTACAGGAACCGTCATTGCCCGCAGAGGCAGCGGCCTTTCTGAAACAGTCGCTCTCTATCGCGTCTCTTACGGCGCCGGAATGGAACGAGTGTTCCTTGTCCATAGCCCGCGTGTAGCAAAAGTCGAAGTGACCAAGAGCGGTAAAGTCCGTAAAGCGAAGCTTTACCACTTAAGAGGCGCTTCAGGCAAAGCTGCTAAAGTGAAAGAGCAAATCGGAGGCGCTGCCCATGAAGAAACAGTCACTCCAGAAACCGCTAAAACGTGAGATTAATCGGTTAAAGAAATTAATGGCTTTCGAAGAGCGCGCCCGCAGTCAAGGATATCAGCGGATTGCAGGCATCGACGAAGCCGGAAGAGGCCCGCTTGCCGGACCCGTCGTTGCAGCCGCTTGCATGATTCCCGACAATTGCTACCTTCCCGGGATTAATGACAGCAAAAAGCTCACAGAGCAGGAACGGGAAAGGCTCTATCAAATGATCAGGGAAAATCCTGAGATTTTGTCAGGCGTTGGAATTGTTGAGGCAGTGATCATTGATCAGATCAATATTCTGCAGGCGACGTTTCAAGCGATGGCCGCAGCGATCCTCCAGCTGCAGCAACGACCCGATTACATCTTGTTTGATGGGAATCAGTTTTCTAAAAGCATGCATTTAGAATTTGTGTGTGAGGGGATTGTCAAAGGAGATTCTCTTTCTTTGTCTGTGATGGCAGCAGGAATCTTGGCAAAAGTGACGCGAGATAGAATCATGCATGAGCACCACAAAACCTGGCCTGGCTACGGTTTTGATGAACATAAAGGGTACGGAACAGAAAAGCACATGAAAAATTTAAAGGAACTAGGTCCCTGTCCTATTCACAGAATGAGTTACGAACCTGTCAAATTGGCGGTGGTTGCATGAACAGACGCAGCATGACGGCATATGGCCGTGCGCAGCACCATTCGAAACTCGGCCGCTGGACAGTCGACATCCATTCTGTCAACCGGAAGGGCCTCGATATGAATGTCGGGCTCCCGCCCACCTTGATGTTTTTAGATGGCGATGTCCGCAAGTGGATCAGCAGTGTTGCAGAAAGGGGCCAAGTCACTGTCCGGATTAGCTTTGAATCTCTTGAGATGGAAGCATCGCTCCAGGCTTTGAAAGAGCAGCAGAAGAAGTGGCAAAAAATTGCAAAAACACTGGGATATCCTGCCTCTTTGGTCGATCTAAAATTCCTCGTCGACAGGCTCAATCCCCAGGACGTTCCCCTCGAAGAAAAAGCTCTCAAGGCCGATCTCCAAAAAGCGTGGGAGGCAGCGGAGAAACAGTGGACTCTCATGAAGGAAAAAGAGGGAAAAGCCCTCGTGGAAGATATCAAAAAAAGAACCGACCATATTGAAAAAGAACTTCAAAAAGTCTTGAAATGGCAGCCGATGCTTCTCGAGCGATACCGCAAAAAGCTGCAAGACCGGATGAAAGAGATTAAAATCGATGTCGATGAAGAAAGACTACTGCATGAGGCTGCTCTCCTTGCGGACAAAGCCGAGATTTCGGAAGAAGCCACGCGGCTTGAGTCCCATTTAGAACAGATGCATACCTATCTCAGCTCGAAAGAAAAAAGCGTTGGGCGTACTCTGGACTTTTTAGCCCAGGAAATGGGTCGCGAGATTGGGACCTTGATGGCCAAAGCCGGAGATGCCGACATTTCTCGGGCAGCCATTGTGATCAAAAGCGAAGTCGAAAAAATTCGAGAACAGGTGCAAAACATTGAGTAAAATTCTAGGCAATTGTCCCCAAGGACTCATCTTTGTCGTCAGTGCTCCGGCGGGCACCGGGAAAACCACGCTTGTCGATAAGCTCATGCACGAGTTTCCTTCCATTGTTCGCAGTGTCTCCTGTACCACTCGCGCTCCACGCTCAGGAGAGAAAGAAGGAAAAGATTATTTCTTTCTCGATAAAAAGAGTTTTGAAGACAAAATCCAAAAAGGGCAGTTTCTCGAGTACGCCAAGGTCTTTGGAGAGTATTACGGCACGTCAGGCGAATTTATCAAAAAGACGCAAGCCGAAGGTAAGCACGTCGTGCTGGTCATCGATACGCAAGGCGCCCTTACACTGCAAAAACAGTTTCAGGGAAAGGCTGCCCCGATATTTATTTTTATCACCCCTCCTTCGCTTGCCGAACTCAAAGAGAGGCTAAACAAACGTCAAACAGAAAACCCTCAATCGATGGAAGAGAGGCTTGCTTGGGCAAAGCATGAGCTCGAGATGGTGCATCACTACGACTACCATATCGTCAATGACGATCTTGCGACTGCCTATGCCGTTTTAAAAAGCATCTTCATCGCCGAAGAACACAGAATTAGGAGATAACATGAATCACAAAGAACTGCTCACAAATGAAGCGCTCAAAAAGCATTTCAAAGACAATTTTGAATTAGCGCTCTTCACAATCAACGTGGCCCGCTATTTGATTAAATCGGGACATGAGGTCGACATTCCAGAGCTCCTTAAAGATATTCAAAAGAATCCATCTCTCTATACTCCGGAGCAATTAGAAGCGTTGGATAAAGCCGAGGCAGCGCATGAGGAAAACGCATAAAGTCCTCATTACGTCCGCTTTGCCGTATGCCAATGGACAGCTCCATTTTGGGCATATTGCCGGTGCCTATCTTCCCGCAGACTGCTATGCCCGCTTTGAAAGGCTCCAAGGGAAAGACACCCTCTTTATCTGCGGCTCTGATGAGTACGGTGTTGCCATCACGCTCAGCGCCGACCTTGCCAAAAGGACGCCGCAGGAGCATGTCGATCTTTTCCACAAGATCATTAAAGACCTCTTTGACCAGCTGGACTTTTCTTTTGACCACTATTCTCGCACCACCTGGAAAGGACACATTCCGACCACCCAGCAGTTCTTTTTAGACCTTCTGGCCAATGGGTATATCGAAGAAAGGGTCACAGACCAGCTTTATTCGCCACAGGACAATCGATTTTTAGCTGATCGGTACGTTGTCGGCACTTGCCCCAAATGCGGCTTTACAGAGGCTCGCGGCGACGAATGCCAGCGGTGCGGCGCTAGTTACGAAGCCACCGATGTCAAAAATCCCCGGTCCAAAATCACCAACGCGTCCCTGATTCTCAAAGCCACCAAACATTGGTTTCTCCTTTTTGATAAATTTAAAGAGAAGCTCACCGCGTGGATCGATCAAAAAAAGTGGAAAGCCAACGTCGTCAACTTCGCCAAATCGTACATCGATGATCTCAAGCCCCGTGCCATTACCCGCGATGGGGAGTGGGGAGTGCCAATCCCGCTTCCTGGCACTGAAGGGAAAGTCCTCTACGTTTGGTTCGATGCGCCGATTGGTTATATTTCGGCGACCAAAGAATGGGCCCAGCTCCAAGGCACACCTGAGGCGTGGGAAAGCTACTGGCTTGATCCGCAAACCCATTACGTCGAATTTATCGGCAAAGACAACATCCCGTTCCACGCTGTCTTTTTCCCTGCGATGGAAATGGGACAAAATATCCCGTACAAAACAGTCGATGAACTCCCTGCCAATGAATTTCTCAATTTAGAAGGGCGTCAATTTAGCAAATCCGAAGGCTGGACGATCGATCTTGCTGACTTCTTCAACCACTTCACGTCCGATCAAATCCGCTATACCCTTGCCGCGAATGCTCCTGAAAACCAAGACTCGGAATTCACCTGGAAGGATTTCCAAATCCGTTGCAACTCCGAGCTTCTCGGCAAGTACGGCAACCTCGCCAACCGCGCCCTCGTCTTCATCCAAAACAAAGCCGGAGGCAAAGTCCCCTCTAAAAAACACCTCTCTGATGCAGACCACGCGTTTCTAACGCAATTGAATGAACTTGTCAAAGAAGCCGCTGACGCCTATGGGCATTTCCACCTCAGGCGCGCTTCTCAGCTCATGATGCAGATTGCCCAAACAGGAAACGTCTATTTCGATGAGAGAAAACCGTGGGTCCTTGCCAAATCACCCGAAACTCTTCCTGAAATGGAATCAACGCTCTACTGCTGCATCGAGTGCCTCAAAAGACTCGCTTTAGTCTCTTCTCCCATCATTCCAGAAGCTGCCCAAAAACTTTGGGAAATGCTCGGGTTTACTACCACACTTGCCAAAGAAAACTGGGACCAAGTCCTCAGCGGAGAAATCCCCGAAGGACGTCCCATTCCTCAGCCGCACGTCCTTTTCAAACGCATTGAGAATGAACTCATCGAAGAGCAAGAAAACAAACTCAAAGCGCTCGTCAAGTGACCAAGGCTCTACAACGCTTCTTGGATTTTGCAGCTCCTCTTCCTCCGGAAAAAGAAAAGCACCAACTGAAACAACAACTCGTCCGCAATACCATCACAGAAATTGGGTTTGTCACGTTGTGCACCGGCCTTTCGTGTTATTTCTCGGTAAGCAATGAACTCCGCTGGGCGTTTATCAAACAGGGAATCAAGGTTGTAGCCGTCAACGTTACTGCGCGTGCAGTTGCTATGGGTTGTCGGTATGCGGCGATCACCGAAAGGGGCTTGTTTTTGAGGGCGGTAAATTTTGGTGTCGATTGCGTAGCTCCCCTCAATTTTGCTTGGGAGTTCAAGGCGTTATCATCGCTTGTGCATGAGGGTGGGCATGCCATTTCTGCTTATGTTCTTCTTCAAAGATCGAAAATCGAAATTATTGCTACGCATTTGAATTGGGTGACCCATTATGTAGGGAGTCTTTCAAAAGTGGGAAGTTATCTCGGCGAGTTTCGAGTGCGGATGGTGATTTGCGCAGCGGGCTCTCTAGCAACAGTTTTCACTAATCAAATCGCGCTGATCGCAGCGCTCTATCTAAAAAATTCTTATCCTGAGCTTTCCAAATATCTGCTATTGCAACCAATCGTTTCCCTTTGTAATGAAATTAACTATGCCTGGTCTGCCTTTGATACGGCTAAAGCCTCCCCCACCCATGATTTTCTTTATTTATGGAAAGAAGGAGGAATCCACCCCTACCTTTCGATCGTCACCATGATTGCGCTGCCTACGATCTCAACACTAAGCTTTTTGGGTTTGCGGTATAGATGTTAACGTCTCTTTCAGAAATCGGATGGCGCCTCGATCGTTCAGCATGCCTGTACCATCAAAATATTCAGTCAGGACAAACCCTTGAGGGTCTTTAACGGCAGGAATCGCTTGTTTCACCCGCTCTGTTAAAAACGTGCCGATCGTGTCTTGCCATTTATGCATGTGTGAATGGATCTTCAGCGACTCGACACTTAGACGATTCCATTTTTCAGTTAAGTAACAAAAAACATCGGACAATTTATACGGCAGAGCTTCGACGTTCTTGGCGATATGGAGATCAACAGAAGCCGCTTTAAGATGGCTCATCCCCAGCTGCTTTCCGTAATGATGGATGAGGGTATTCATCAAGTGGACATTTTGCGTATCTTCCAGATCTGAATACACAAGAGGGAAAAACTGTTTGAGATGCTCAGCGACAAATTCCGATTTCCAATTGAGAACTTTGTCTTTAGCAGTCACGTTCTTGCCGGTGAGGGCAAGATATTGATTTTCAGCAACGGTTGCCCAATCTGACAGACATACTTTTGAAGCAATAATCAACTCTTTAAAGCAATTGTGAACTTCTAAGTCGGAAATTTTCCCTGTCCTAAAGAGAGCAAGCAATTTACCTAAATAGAGCCTGGTTGATCCATAAACCAGCCGATATTTAGGGTCTTTGGCTTCCACGACAGCCTTGCACATCATATCGAGTGCTTTTTTGTCTTCAGCGTGGGCTCCGTACCAAAAATTTGTCACATAGGCCATCCAGTTGCCCCCAGGATTTTCGATGCGCTGGACGACCGTTTGAAAATGAGCGGAGAGCTCTAAGATATTGGGGATAGAGTGTGAAGGATCTAGAAAGTCTGTTTTTGGAGCAGGCATTGCAAGTATTGCCTCTGTTAAAGGAGGAGGACATCTTTCCTCCATTGCCCAGACTGTGGCAAGGTCCAGCTGCTCTTTGAAGGCCTCAGGAGTGATTGCAATAAGAGTTGGTGAGAGGGCGCCGGTCGGTTTGCCCAGTAGTTCGGTAAGTAACCCAGAGATCTTTTCTTTTTGTGTAGGATTAGCTTCAATTTTATCCAGATAGAGTAAAGCAAAATCTCTGACCAGGCAGATCCGCTCAATTTGCTGCGTAAATTCTTCGACAGAGACAGCGCGCCGGTTAAATTTCTGATCGTTTTTAAGCGCAGCCCAATGCTCGACGCATTTCATAAAAACTTCGATAATGTTTGGAGTCTGATCGTACATGGAGCGAGCAAGGGGAATGGCTTCTACCCATGATGCCAACAAGCTGTTATTGGAAACGACCGATCCATCAGTATTAAGGAAAAAGTCTCTACACTGCCCCTTAGCAACACTTATGCTTTGATCTAGCTTGGCAAGCATCGACATGGCTAAATTAACCTATTCCAATAAATTTCTCAAGGAGCTTTTTTGGCAATTTTCGCTTCAAATCGATTAATTTAGCAAGAGCCATATTAAAAATATGACCATTGCTAAATAAATCGATTTAAGAGGGACTACTGTCAATAACCAGTTGCACCATGTAAAATAAACGATTTACATGGAGCTGATCTGCATGAGACATAAACGCTTGAGTATCGAGGAACGAGAGCGCATCGCCATAGGCATTGCCAAAGGCAAAAGCTATCGCCATATCGGTAAAGTGCTTAATCGAAGCCATACAACCATCGTAAGGGAAGTCAAGTTAACAGGGAAAAAGCGTAGGAGTTATAGGGCTATAGCTGCCCAAAAACTAGCCGAAAAGCGTAATCTATTAAGCGGAAGGAAGAAGCTTGTGGATACGATGCCTGAAGTTTTTATAGAAGTTTTCGAACGTTTGTTTAAGAAATGGTCTCCTCGACAGGTAAGTGAGGACATAAAAAGAGCGCATTCTGATGAGCCCTGGACTTGGATTCCCCATGAAACGATCTATAGATATGTGTATGCCTTTCCTAGGGGTCAGTTAAAAAAGGCCATGATCAGCTTTTTAAGGCACAAAAAAATGCTGAGAGGAGGGAGAGGAAAAATGAAGATGAGAAAACAAATTATTGATGATCCGACACCTATTTCTCAAAGAC
>DATAHB010000053.1:0-10274 GCA_036263375.1 Rhabdochlamydiaceae bacterium
GATCTTGGTGGGGCTTTACAAGCCACTCCTCCCCTTTTTCTAGCGTCGTTAGTCCCCGCAGTAGCACATCGCTAGGCTCTCGAATCACAGGTACCACTTTTGATGAAAGGTCCCAGGCGGAGCCGATTTTTAAACTCATGACGGCATCTTTGAGCTGCTGGCGGAAATGGGGATCGTCATACACTTCGGCTTCTAAAATTGCCAGGCTTGCTGCGCTACATTTTTGTCCCGAATGGCCAAATGCCGATTGGACGAGATCTTTGATGGCAAGATCACGATCGGAAAGTGCGGAGATAATCATCGCATTTTTTCCGCCAGTTTCCGCAGAAAGATCGAGATCGGGGCGCATTTTCATGAAAAGACGGGCTGTCGCTGTCGCACCGGTGAGAATCACGCCGTTTAAGCGAGGATCTTTGATGAGCTTGCTCCCGACCGGATCGTCTTTGCAGCTGATGAACTGGAGTGCCTCTTTAGGAATACCAGCATCCCAGAAAGCGTTGACAAGCACCCACCCAGAGAGAACTGCTTCCGGAGCAGGTTTGAAGATCACGCAATTTCCGATGACAAGGGAGGCTAAAATTCCTCCTGCGGGGATAGAGACCGGAAAATTCCATGGAGGAGCAACGAGATAGGTCCCTTTCGGCTTCCAAATGAGATCTTTGCAAGAATCCATTTTGATGGCGCTGCGGCGGTAGTATTCGGCAAAGTCAATCGCCTCAGAAATTTCGGGATCGGCTTCATATGGAGTTTTTCCACCGTCAGCCAGCATCACTCCGATGAGGTCTCCGCGCCGGTCGCGGAGGTTTTGCGCAGCTTTTGCAAGGAGATCGCACCGTTTTTCAATCGATGTTGCTGCCCACGTTGCTTCGTACGATTTGGCAACGTTTAGCACTTCATCAGCTTGTGTCCAATCAGCCAGTGTGTAGGTGTATAAAAAGGCCCGAGGCTTGGACGGATCCTCACCTTCTCCGCGCGGTCTAGGTTCACGATATTCGGCTCCGCCTATGACGCAAGGGATCGAATCGATTTTTTTATTTTTCCACGTGTCGATGATTTGATGGATCCATTCTCTGTTATGAGGAAGGGAAAAATCGGTATCCGGTTCATTTTCAAAAGAATCTTGAGTGTTTTGCGAGGGTTCAAATCGATTCTGATGGCGGCGCGGACCCATCGGCGTATGCGTGATTTCATCGCAAGCTTCTGCAAACCGTTTGACTTGCTGGTTCCATTCGGGAGTCCCAGGTTTTAATCCGAACGTATGACGGAGAAAGTTTTCGGGACCGGTGTTTTCATCGAGTCTGCGGATCAAATAGGCGACAGCACTTTGGAAGTCTTTTTTTGTTGCGACCGGACAGTAGAGCAGAATATCTTTTGCGAGTTTTTGCACAACGCGTCGAATGTGGTCGGCCATCCCTTCAAGCATTTCGAATGAGATCTCTTTTTCAACGCCGTATTCTGCCCGCAGTAAAAGGGCATAGGCAATGTCGAAGAGGTTGTGGCTGGCAACGCCGATATGGACGGCTTTGGCATTCTCGGGTAGGCATCCATAGCCGACCATCCTTTTGTAATTGGCATCGACAGAGATTTTACTAGTGTAAGGAGCCTGCGGCCAGTCGCGGAGTGAGGCTTCGAATTGTTCCATGGCCAGATTGGCGCCTTTGACAATCCGGATTTTGATCGGCGCGCCTTTATTTTTAACCCGATCTTTAGCCCACTCCGTGAGTTCTTTCTGAATTTCATGGGCGTCAGGGAGATAAGCTTGCAAAACAATGCCGGCTGAAAAGTCTTTGAATTCTGGCTCGTCGAGAACTTTTTTAAACAGTTCGACTGTGAGTTTTAGATCTCGGTATTCTTCCATGTCGAGGTTGACAAATTTTGGAGTGTGTGAGCCGTCAGCGCGGACAAACGTATTTGCTTTTGCAACGCGATAGAGTTGTCTTAAACGATCAGACAGTACTTCGATTGTTTTTTCCCAACCGAGCAAATTGATCTGAGAAAAAATAGTGGAGATTTTAATCGAGACGTACTCGATGTCGTCGTTGGCTAGGTCGTGCAGATAAACGTTTAAACGGTGCTGCGCTTCGTCTTCTCCAAGGATCGCTTCCCCCAAATGGTTGAGATTAAGGCGGACGCCTTCTTTCTGCCGCTTATGCATGTGTTTTGACAAGGCATGCTTTTCTCCCGGCAGGATCACGGCTCTGGTTTGACGTCGCAGTGTCCAGGTCGCAAGTGGAACAAAAATTGGAGAGAGCGCTCGTCCAGCCCATTGAAATGCTGCAAGCGACAGCCGTTTTGAAAAAGCAAGATAGCGAGGGATCCCGAATTGATTGAGCAAATAGATCATCTGATGAGCAACGCGTGCCGATTTTTTACTTCGAAAACATTGATCCGTCATCGTTGTCGTGAACGCTTTTCCACGTGGATCTTTCATCATCCGGGCAAGTTCAGCCTGACGTTTCTTTTCTGATCGAGTTTGGATTTGATTTGCTTCCGTAAGCATGAGCGCAGCCAGTTCTACGGCCAATTTTTGACGCTTTCCGATCGTGAGAATCTTGCCCTTGGCCGACTCTAAAATTTCTGCTGCTTCTTGTAGGCTCGGCGAAGGGGGGGGCATTCTGCTCATTTCTTTCTCATAACAAAATCGGATGTTATGACAAATAATTTTTTTAAATTTGTTTTTTTTGACACGTTGACTCTTTTGAAAAAGAGGCTTATGATGCCTCTAAACTGTGGAGAAATGTATGATGAAACCTCTTGGAAATCGTGTGCTGATTAAACGAGCCGAAGCAAAGACGACAAAAGGAGGTATCTTGCTGCCGGACTCTGCTAAAGAAAAACCCAAAATCGGCGAGGTGATCGCCGTTGGTCCCGGCAAAGCAGATGAAGATGGAAAACTCCTCCCTATGCACGTGAATGTCGGCGATCAAGTTTTGTTTTCTGCCTACGCTGGTACGCAAGTGAAAAGCGACGATGTTGCAGCGGAATATTTAATCATGACCGAGGATGAAATTCTCGGCGTACTTGTATAAAGGAAATTGTATGTCAAAAATGCTCCAGTTTAACCAAGAAGCTCTCAAATCGGTCTTGAAAGGCGTCAAGACGCTTGCAAAAGCCGTCATTGTGACATTGGGTCCTAAAGGCCGAAACGTGGTGATTAATCGCGGCTATGGATCTCCTCTTTCGACTAAAGATGGCGTTACTGTTGCCAAAGAGATCGTTTTGAAAAATAAATTCGAAAATATGGGTGCTCAGCTTGTCAAAGAAGCTTCCTCCAAAACAGCCGATGTTGCTGGGGATGGGACAACGACGGCGATCGTGCTCGCCGAGGCAATTTATACTGAAGGGCTCAAAAGCATCGCTGCTGGAGCCAATCCTGCCTCTGTTAAAAGGGGTATCGATAAAGCGACCGCCGAGCTTTGCAAAGCCCTGGACGAACTTGCGATCAAGATCAGCAATCAAGAAGAGATCAAACAGATCGCAACCATTTCTGCTAATAATGATCCCGAAGTCGGAAATATCATCGCCAATGCAATGGAAAAAGTCGGTAAAGACGGTACGATCACGATTGCAGAAGCAAAAGGGATTGACACGACATTAGATGTTGTCGAAGGCATGCAGTTCGACAAAGGATACCTCTCCCCCTACTTCATCACTAATCCTGAAAAGATGACAGCCGAACTTGATAACGCGTGGATTTTAATCACCGATCAGAAAATTTCCACGATCAAAGAGATTGTTCCGTTCCTTGAGAAGTTTATGGAAAAAGCACAGAAACCGCTACTCATTATTGCTGATGATATCGATGGCGAAGCCCTTGCAACACTGGTTGTCAACAAAATCAAAGCAGGCCTTCCTCTTTGTGCTGTGAAAGCTCCCGGATTTGGTGACAGACGTAAAGCAGTTTTACAAGACATCGCGATCCTCACCGGCGGGACAGTGATTTCTCAAGAGGTTGGACTTTCATTAGAAGATATTGAGCTTTCTATGCTTGGCCGCGCCAAAAAAATCAAGATCGCCAAAGAGAGCACAACGATCATTGATGGCGCCGGCAATCCGAAAGAAATCGAAAAACGGATCCAAGAAATCCGTGGAGAAATTGCCGCATCGACCTCTGATTATGACATTGAAAAACTTGAAGAAAGGCTTGCCAAACTTGCCGGCGGGGTTGCTGTCATCAATGTCGGTGCTGCCACAGAAACCGAGCTCAAAGAGAAAAAAGCCCGTGTCGATGATGCGCTCCATGCAACCAGGGCCGCAGTTGCTGAGGGGATTGTTCCCGGTGGCGGTGTTGCGCTCTTGCGTGCAGTGAAAGCACTCGAATCGTTTGTCCTTCCAGGCGATGAACAAATCGGAGTTGAGGTTGTGCGCAAATCAACTTTTGCTCCTGCGATTGCCATTGCCAATAACTGTGGCGAGCAAGGGAACCTCATCGCTGAAAAAATCTATGAGCGTCAAGGTGCTTGGGGTTTCAATGGACAAACAGGAGAGTTTGCCGATTTGAGCAAAGACGGCGTTGTCGATCCGGTGAAAGTGACCAAGAGCGCGTTCATCAATGCCGCCTCAGTTTCCGGTATTTTACTGACAGTCGCCGCCATGATTACCGATAAGCCACAACCTAAAAAGGCTCCGGCTCCTTCGATGGATGGGATGGGTGGCGGCATGGGAGGAATGGGTGGCATGGGCATGGATATGGATGGTATGATGTGATGAGAAGCTCTGCAAAACCCGTCGGCGGTCTTACTATGTACTATTTCTTGCGGAAAATTATTGCTAAAATGGGATGCTGCAATGACAACTAGTCTAGCAGCCCCCCAACCCAAATAATAATCCATCTAAAGGAAAGAACTTTTTCGAGTCCGAGGAAATACTGGATATTAAAAGAAGGATTGAAGAAAAGAAGGAAGCCCTTAGGGTGCTTCATGAAGAACGAACACAGTTGATCAATGAGAATGAAGAGGTATTAGAAGATTTTGTCTATTCTTTAAACAAAGACGTGGGAAAAATGAGAAATATTTTCACTTCAGTGATTATTACAGGCTTCCTGCTCTTTGGCCTGTATACGCTTAACAATCATCGAATACAGATTGTCAAACAATAATCGGAGAAGATCATATCAAGGAAGCTTTTTGAGCAAAGACAAATCCGATCCAGTCTTTTTCAATGAGCTGTTTCTGTTTTTCCCAGCCTTGTCTTAGACGCCAATCAAGGTATTCGACGGCATTTTCCTTTAAAATCCCCGATGTAATCAGAATGGCAGAGGGGGGAATGCGGTCTTCGATCGCACTCCAGGCCTGCGCTTGCTCAGAGCTGATCATGTTAATCAAAAGAACCGCAGGGATTTTTTGGGGAGCATTTGCAGAAAAATGGATTTTCTTCTGAAAACGACTTAAAGTCGCATTTTTTTTGGCATGTTCAACAGCTTCGGGGTCGATATCATATCCGTAGACCTTGGAAGCTCCCATGGCTGCAGCGGCGAGGGATAAAATTCCGCTTCCACAGCCGATGTCTAGGATGGTTTGATTCTCAATATACGGCTGCATGAGTGTTAGAACAATGCGGGTTGTCGGGTGCGACAGATCACCAAACCCCGGCCCGGGATACAACTGAAGGATTTCAGGACATCTATAAGGTGTTAAATCGATATGAGCTTTTCCGTTTTTGAAATTCGGAGCAAAGAGCTCCCATTGTTTTCCCCAGATCATTGCACCCCGTAAAACATCTCTCTAAAAGTTTTTTGGAGATCAATTTCCTCGGTATATCGGAGAGACTCGTTTTCATGTTTCAAACGGAAATGGTAATGTTTTGAAAGTTTCTTATTCCGGTGTTTAACAAAGGCTTTATAGGAAGGAAAATCCAACCGTTTGGCAGGAATGATCCCAATATTGCGTTGGAGTAAGAAACGGCCAATAGCGACATCGTCAGGAAGGGGATTGTCAATAAGTTCTGCTTTGTGCTCGATCATTAATTTAACCAAATCAGGGGAAAAAATGATTCCAGCGCCACTGCCGAACTTCCCATTGGAGTTCCCAATAACAGCGGAGTAGCATTCAGTGGTGGGAAGTTTTTTTAAAAATTCTAACAATTTTGGAAAATAGTAAAAGGACGAAAGATTAGTTCTCAAAACGTAATCGAACTCATCTAGTTTTGGAAGTAAAGCTTCCATCGACAAAATGGTCTTATTTAAAATGCCTGGGATATAATTTTCGATGTTTTTCGACCAGATTTCATCCTCAATGACAGAATAAGGCTCCTCAAGATTTGGAGAACCTTTGATGAAATACGCTTCAACATGTTTTGGATCTAGATGCATATACGATCGCCAAACGTTCTGTTCCTCAACGTAATAGGCTTTATCGTCACTCGCGATGATGAGAACAAGGATTTTGGGAAGAGAATCTACGCCTGACCTAAAAGCAGTCTCGGCAAAAACAAAATGCGTAAACAAAATGAGTATGAATTTAAGGATGCGCATGAATTTCTGGAAAATCATAATCATTAGTTATTTTTTTTGCCAGAAGTCAGGGACTAATAGGACAAGAACGCTGAGATATTCAAGACGGCCCAGAACCATCCAGAGGATGCAGATAATTTTAGAAAAGGGTGAAAGGAAAGCAAACGATTCCGTGGAACCGATGCCTCCGAAGCTTAAGCCGGTATTATTAATCATACAGCTGATGGTGCCGATCGCTGTGATAAGATCATGGTTGTCCCAGACAAGAAGATAGGTGCCTAAGATGACTAAAAAAATCACAATGCAGAAAAAGGTCAGGACAGTGGAAGCTGTTTTAGGATTGATTTCTTTGTTTCCGACTTTAAGTGACCGGACGACTTCAGGGCGAAAGAGCGATTCAATTTTATTTTTGATCAATTTCAAGATGATGAAGTATCGGATGACTTTGATACCGCCGGTGGTTGATCCCGACATACCGCCGATGAACATCAGAATCAGCATCAGGAGCTGACAGACAAAAGGCCAAAGGTCATAGGAAGTGAGCGAAAAACCGGTAGATGTTTGAGAGGAAATCGCCATAAACAAGCCTTGTGCAAGGGAATTAACAAGAGAGGTTCCTCCCTGCCAGAGTGGAATTGACATCAGGAAGCCTCCAAAGAACAGAATGACGAGGAAGAGGAAAAATTCAGGTTCGTAGAGTCGGTAGAACTTTCCTTTAAGACCATGGAAGTAAAACGTGAAGTTAATACTGCCTGCGATCATAAAAATGGCGATGATAAAAGGGGTTGCAATGCCGCCATAAGAGAGGAGTCCGGCATTGGTAACGGTAAATCCTCCGGTAGAGAGCGTTGTAAAAGAAAGAGCAATCGCATCAAAAAGAGGCATAGCGCTGTTGGTGAGTTTCATCAGAACAGCCTGAAAGAGAGTAAGCCCGAGGTAAATTTTCCATAAAAGACTGGCTGTCTCTTTTATCCGAGGGGTTATTCCTTCCTTTGAGAGGCCAGCCATCTCATTTTCATAAAGAAACTTACCTCCCATTGAAAGTGCGGGGAGAACAGCGATGAAAAGGACGACGATTCCCATCCCTCCAAGCCATTGCAAGAAGCTCCGCCAAAAAAGAAGTGGCTTTCCCAAAGCTTCAATACCAGTTTTGACAATTTTCTCGGTCAGGGGATTGATGAGGGGCTCAATCGTGCCGTAGAAAGTGTAGGAAGAGGAATTGTCAAGAGGATTGGGAACCGTCGCTTTAACTTCTTTCCCCTTTTCATACATTTTGGGATAGAGAATAGAGGCTCCCGTCGTTGTCAGTCCTGACATGGTTTCAAAGTAGGCGTCGATGGGATTTTTGATGGTTTTAGTCATCAAGAAAGGGCACGAGCCGACTGCTGCAGTAAGGAACCAGATGGAGACAACAATCAAAATGCTTTCTTTCCGATAAAGTGTGCCTTTGGCATTGCGGCCAAACCACTGAAATAAGAGGCTGCAGAGGAGACAAATGGCAATTGTCGCTAAAAAAGCAAAAGTTGCCGGAAAGGAAAAATAGAAAGTTTTTTCAATAATAAATTCGTAAGAGATCGCAACGCCAAGGGGAATAACAAGGATGCCGGCTAAGTAGAGAAAATATCGACGGAGAACCCGGCTAATCTCTATATATGACATGAACCTATCCCTACATCGCTTCTTTCATCTTGTCGCAAACGTCTTTTATTTCGACAGGAGGCAGTGGTTTTTTGAGGCTGGCAAGTAGCATTTGGGCCATGAATTTAACCGAAGAATCATCCCCGGCCTGTCTAGGGAAGTAATGAAAATGGACATGGGGGACTGTCTGACCGGCTTCGACTCCGTTTTTTTGTAGAAGAAGGTATGAGGCACGGCTGAAAACTTTGACAGCGGCCAGATCGACTTTTTTGATGGCGTTGTTGATCGCAGCAGCTTCTTGATCCGTCAGCTCTTCAAATCGCTCGGCATGTCTTTTGGGGATGATCAAGCAGTGGCCTTGCGTGACGGGCTTATGGGTATAGAGAGCAATAACCGTGTCGTCTTCGTAGAATTTCTGTGCTTCGATTACTTTGGGGTCGCAAAAAGCACAGTAGTCTTTCGACAATTTAGGAGAAGGCATCAAAAAATAAAGTCCGACTGATAAAATAAAGAGGCTTAATACAAGATAGGCAGATTTTTTCATAAAATTTTTTCAACTTCTGGGATGGCTTGAGGACTGCACAGGACGATGGCTGTATCGCCCGGAGTTAAAACACTGGTTCCTGTCGGTATGGCCACCCCGCTCCGGTTTTCAATCATTGCGATGAGAAAATCTGGCGGGAGTGTCGAGCTTAAATCCGACAGCGGAGATCCGACGATGCTCGAGTCGGGGGAAATTTTGACTTCCATGATCTTGGCTCGATTTTCATACAGGGAAGCGACCGAAACAATAGAAGAGCCTTGCAAGATCGAACGGATGCGGCGTGCGATGCTGGCCCGTTCGGATAACGTGTAAGCAATGCCCAGCTGCTCCATCAGCGGTGAGAATCCTTCTTCTGAAACAAGAGCAAGCACTTGTTTGCAGCCGGCTTGACGGGCAAGCGCAGCTGCTAAGATGTTGGTCTCTTGCGACTGAGTGCACGCAACAAAAAGATCGGCGCTTTCGACACGTTGTTCCTTCATGAAGGCAAAGTCCGTTCCGTCATGATTAAAAATTGTAATAAAAGAGAAAAGCTGGGCAAGTCTTTGGCATTTAGCTTCATCTTGTTCAAAAATTTTCACATCGATTTTTTGTTCTTCCAGGAGTTTGCATAGATGGATGACAACGCCCGAGCCTCCGACTACAGCAACCGATTTAATCTTTTTTTTCTGTAGCCCGAAAAGGTCTCCAAATTTTTGCAGGGCATGCGTCTCACCGATCAGGGTCGCTTCATCTCCGGGGATTAGATGGTCTTGTCCGCGAGGGAAAATAAAAGAATCGGCACTACCCGGGATTTTTCTGCGGATCAGTCCGATCAGCAAAGAGGAAGTAAATTCGACTTTAGAAAAAGGGATGCCGCTGTATCGAAAATCAGGGGGAATCACCACGGTGCGCATCTGCACAGCGCCTTGGGCAAAACTTTCCACAGCCAAATGGCCGGGATTGACGATGTGTTTAAAAAGGTCTTGAGCAACGATCAGCTCAGTGCCAAGGAGATGATCAACAAAGAACAGCCGTCCAAATTCCAAGCGGCTATGATCTAAAAAAGAGCTTTGACGGATCCTGGCAACGGTTTTGGCATAGCCGAGGTTTTTAGCTATGGTGCAGGCGACAAGGTTCGTTTCGTCATCGCTGCTCATGGCAATAAATAGGTCGGGAGAAAGTTCCATCAGATCTTCGAGGAGGCGCCAATCGGTCCCTGATCCTAAGCGGGTGGCAACATCTGCAGTCCTTCCGAGCTTTTCTAATGCCTTCGGATCACGATCGATGACTATCACATTGTGCTCTTCCTCGGCGAGTTTTGTAGCTAAGTAAGATCCGATGGTGCCGGCTCCTAGAATGACGATGTTCATGGCTATTGATCATAACCGCTTTTTCCCAGAAAGTAAAGCTTGCTCAAAATCGGGCTCTCCTCGAAAATACTCCCCAGGCCGAATCAGAGTGCACCGGTAGCTCAGTTGGATAGAGTACATGGCTACGAACCATGGGGTCAGAGGTTCAAATCCTCTCCGGTGCGATGTTTATTAAAGTCTTTACTGTTGGCCCTGCAGACACTAACTGTATCCTGCTCGGATGTGATAAAACGCACCAAGCGGTGATTATCGATGCTCCCTTGGACAGCGCTGAATTGATTGTCCAAGCTCT
>DATAHB010000054.1:0-10056 GCA_036263375.1 Rhabdochlamydiaceae bacterium
TCCTCTAGACCGATCGGAACTCTATCAACTATGGATACGCCAGACACTTTGGGATAACAAGTTTAGTTTCCGTGTCGGGAAAGTCGTTCCAATCAATCACTTTAACAACGTATCCAAACCCGTCCCAAAAGATAATCCAGAGGCGGCAATTCCCTCAGTGACCGGGTTAATCTATACACCTATCTTCGTCAATACCACTATGATAGGAGCCATCGGAGGTTATTATAACTCTGTCTACGGAGTTGTTGCGACTATATCCCCCACCAAAGAAGCCTATGTCAATCTAGGTTGTTTTGATGGCAATTTAGCAAGAGGAGTACAAACAGGACTTACGGGCCCTCATTTCAATGGCTACTACTTCTCAATTACCGAAGTCGGATACGGCTGGAATAATGCTAAACCTGGCATCGCAGCAATCGGAGGCTGGTATCAAAGCGGCCTTCTAAAGTCTGGCACTCAGAAACAAAACGGAACGGGGGGAATCTATGCTTTTGGCTCACAAGCTCTTTGGATCAAAGAATCTTGCCCTATGAACAAAAATATTTCCGGTTTTTTTCAACTCGGCTGGAATAATTCTAAAACCCTTCCGATGAATCTTTTTTTAGGAGCAGGACTCACTGCATTTGCATTAATCCCCAACCGTCCAAACGATTCTTTTGGTTTTGGTATTGCCTGGTCGCGTCTTAACCGACATACTTTTATAAGACGTTCTGAATTCATGTTTCAAACATATTACCAAGTGCAAATATACGGCCCGATCTATTTCCAACCCGTGCTCAGCTATATTCCAAATCCTGGCGCGCATCCGACAAAATCTAATGTCATGGCTCTGACAGGCAGACTTATCGTTTTATTCTGATAATTTCCTTGAATTTCTTTACAAGAAACATTACAGATAGTCTTTTATTTAGTAGGAGAGGAAATGCTGAAAAAAATAAAAACATCCTCAGTGCTTGTAGCCACACTTTTTGTCTCCTCACTCATGGGAGCAACATACAAAGTTCCGGCAACATCAAAAACGGTAAACCTGGGGCTTTTTGCTCTCAATCAACCTCCTGCGGTAAAAATCCGCTCAGGCGACATCGTCTCCCTTGAAACTTGGAATAGCTGCCTTCATGAAATGGTCTACAATAAAACAACTCCTGCAGATGTCGCAAAATTCTACATCGCCAATGACATTCAGAAAAGACGCGGCATGCACTCGCTCACTGGGCCCGTTTACGTCGATGGAGCTGAGCCAGGAGATGTTTTAGAGATTCGGGTTCTCGATATTAAACTGGGCGACTTTGGGTATAATTTCTTAAGCCCCACTCAAGGGATTTTATCCGAATTTACCAAGCCAAGAATCAAATATTTCAAATTCGACAAAAAGAACAACACAACAGAATTCACAAAAGGCGTCTGCTTACAGCTCAAGCCTTTTCCAGGGATCATCGCTGTAGCGCCTCCTCTTGACTGGCCAGAAGGCTGGCCCGTCAATATCCCAACCCCAGCCTGCCAACCTGTACCTGGAGAGTTTAATTCCGTTCCTCCAGGCCCTTTCGGCGGTAACTTAGATCAGCCTGAGCTTCAAGTAGGATCCATTCTTTTTGTCCCCGTATTTCAAAAAGGAGCTCTCGTTTGGACAGGCGATTCCCACGCCATGCAAAGCAATGGCGAGATTGATATCACTGCCTTGGAAACTTCCTATGAAGGGATTACTCTCCAATTTATCGTCAGAAAAGATCTCAAAGCAGAGGGCGTCGTTGATAAAACAAAAAGAAAGGGTGGATGCGCATTTACTTGGCCCATTATCGAAAACTCCACACACTGGATGATCGTTGGTCTAAATACCGATCTTTTTGAAGCCATGAAACTCGCCTCTAGAAACGCCATTGACTTTTTGGTCCGTACACAAGGCCTCTCCCCTGAAGAAAGCTATCAATTCTTAAGTATGGTCGGTGATTTCGAGATTGCCGAGGCCGTCAATGTCATCAAAAACGTCACAGTGCATATTCCTAAAGCGCCCTTTAAAGGAACTGGTAAAAAGTTGACCCTTTGCACTGAAGACACTTTCCCGCTTAAAACTCCTCCCGTCAATGAGGATGCTCCCTGCACTCCCCAAGAAGGGATAACTCTTGAATAACAATCAATGGTAAAAAGATGAAAAAGATCATGCTGTTTCTCTTACTCGCAACAACAGGATTTGCTGAAAATCTCGTGCTGGAAAATCAAACATCCTACCCAACCCAAAATCAAAAATCAAAGATTGCGATTCAGTGGGCAACCTCCGCTAAAGAAGTCGATGAGTGTAACAAGGCGATCATGTACGGGCTTAAATTGAATCCAGCGACATTTCAAGTGCTAACTCAACCCGGAAATGTCAGCTTAAACATTCCTAAAAACGCCGCGTGCTTTAGAGTGCTTGTATGGTCAAAAGGCGAAGGAAGTCCAGATTTTCACACCAATTGGGTCGACGTCCTACCAAACAAAACCTACACACTAAAGACAGACCACTTAGTCCCTTCCGTTCTCATATCTGGTTCAGGATGCTAAAGCTGCAAGCCAGTTTATGACTTCATTGGCCATAAAAATATTCCAGGCTTGTTGGGTAATTATGAATTTTAATCTGTGTTTTCAGTAAAAGTTATTGAAAACACAATTTTTTCCTCTGGTTGAACCGGGTAATTTTCAATGTATTTTTGTGACTCAATTTTACTTCTTAAAAAACCATCTTTTTCATCATCAAACTCACAAGACCAATTTATCATAGAGTAGTACCAAGCGATCAGCAGTTATTTTATACACATCCCCGCCATGAACGCCTATTTTATCTTCCATAATTAATTCAATGAGATTTAAAGCATCTTCCCTGCTCCAAGCTAAATCATTAACATCATATTTTTTTAAAGAAATGGCTTTTTCTATAATTTTGTCCCTAATTTTATGATCCATCATATTCCTTTCTCTTTTATGGGTTGTAAAAAAATAATCTATGATTAATTGCTCTATCAGCTTCTATAATCCACTCAAAGTATCCTTCTTGCCCTTGGTAAACAGCGTTTCATGGGCAGCTCCTTATAATCTTAATCTCAAAAGATGAGCTTACAATCTAAAACAATGGATGATACTTCAACTCACCTTTCAGAAAGAAGAAAAATGTAGGCAAAAATATAGCTGAATAGTCGGGCTTAGACAGAAACGAAAGGCTAAAGAGTAAGATGAAAGGATTGGAATATCAGCCAAGAAGCGCGTTTAAAGCCCCGCCAATGGAATTGATAGACTTCAGGCTGGAAAAACTTCAGAGACGTTATTCGCCTCATTTGAGGCATAATGAGGAGAACATGAGATTTCTTCGCCATCCAGAATCCAAGTCCGTTTTGTTGGAATTTAAAAGAGAAATTCCCAAAAACGAACAAACCATTAAGACAATCATTGGTTTTTGCAACTAAAAAGGCGGAAGACTTATCGTCGGCGTCGATGATGACCGGACAATAGTAGGACTTCCTGAATACTCTCATCCTACACGCAGGCCAAACGATTGGCCGCGCTCCTCCGATTTTTTGGAGGAGAACAAAATCGGAGGAGGTGGGATTCGAACCCACGAAACACTTTCGTGTTTACACGCTTTCCAAGCGTGCTCCATCGGCCACTCGGACACTCCTCCAAAAAGGAGAGAGTAGAGTACCCCAGCTTTAATTAAGTGACAAGATTTTCTACACCATTGTATGATTTGGGGTATTTCTATGCGCAAAATCGTATTATTTTTTGTGGTTGTTTTAGCGGGATGTTTTTCCCCTGCAAATAAATCTTCTAAACCGATTGTCTTGGTAACGATTCCTCCCTATGCCTATTTTGTGGAGCAGATCGCTGGGAACACGGTAGCAACAGAAATTTTTGTGCCCGCAGGGGCTAACCCCCATACGTACGAACCCACTCCCAAACAGGTTGAAAAATTTGCTCAGACGAAGCTTTGGTTTCGATTGGGCGACCCGATTGAAAAAAAGATTTTGCCTTTCATGAGAGAACGGCAGATCAAAGATATCAATCTTTCGAAAGGCCTGCTTTTATTGACGGGCTCGCATAAATGCGGAGACCATGCCCATGAAGCAAAAGATCTCCATGTATGGCTCGATCCTCGTTTAGCTCTGAAACAAGCGAAAAAGATCTGCGAGGAACTTTCTCAGGCCTTGCCTGAGCATAAAAAAATGTTTGAACAAAACACTCTCCGGCTAATTGAGAGATTAGTGAGGTTAGATCAAGAAATCCTAGCAGAATTAGGGCCTTTTGAGGGAAGCAGCCTGATGGTCTCCCACCCCGCCTTGGGATATTATTGTAAACGGTATGGGTTTCAACAGCTCTCGATTGAATGCGAAGGAAAAGATCCCCTGCCTAAGCAAGTCGCTCATGTTGTTGAGGAAGCCCAAGAGAAAGACATTAAAGTGATTTTTATTGAACCACAATACAACAATAAGGGAGCGTTGTTAATTGCAGAGAAATTAGACCTTCCCACCTATCAAATAGATCCCTATGCTTTAGACTATTTTAACATGATGAACGACCTTTCCAAATCGATAGTCAATTATTATGGCCATCAAAAGTAACAACCTTTTTTTTCAGTACGAAGAAACTCCTATTCTTGAGAATGTTTCGTTAGTCATCGCTCCGGGAGAATTCGTCGGGATTTTTGGACCGAATGGTGGCGGGAAAACAACGCTTCTAAAGCTCCTTCTGGGTTTTTTAAAACCCCAAAAAGGATCGGTCGAGATTTTGGGAGAATCTACCAAGTTTGTCAGAGAAAAAATGGGGTATGTTCCACAAATTTCTCATCTCGACCGGCAATTTCCGATCACCGTCTTAGAGGTGGTCATGATGGGATGTTTGGATAAATCTCCCTATCGCTCGTATACCAAAGATGCAAAAGAAAAAGCGCGCGAGGCACTGAAAAACGTCGGCATGCTCGACTTTCAAAACCATTCTTTTGGCACCCTGTCGGGCGGTCAGGCCCAGCGTGTCTTAATTGCCAGGGCTTTGGTCAGCAAACCCTCCATTCTTCTTCTAGATGAGCCGACTGCCAGTGTCGATGCTGCTGCGGAAGAGACCATCTACAATTTATTGCAACAGCTCAAAGGGACGATGACGATTGTCATGGTGACGCATGACCTTCAAGTGATGATGCAAAAAGTCGACCGGTTCATCTGCGTCAACAAAGAAGTGACATCGTATTCTCAGACACAGGTCTGCGACCACTTTGCTCAAGGGCTCTATCATCCTCCCTTGAGGAGGCCATAGTATGCTGTCGCATCCGTTTTTGATCATGTCTTTCTTGGCTGGAATCGCGGCTTCCATCACAAGTGGCATCGTCGGATCGTACGTCGTCGCTAAAAGGATCGTGTTCATCAGCGGCAGTATCGCTCACTCTGTTCTAGGCGGCATGGGGATTTTCCTCTGGATGAAACGGTCTTACAACATCCCTTGGATGAATCCACTCCATGGCGCTTTAATCGCTGCCATTTTGTCGGCCTTTTTGATTGGGTGGATCCATCTGAAACATAAACAGCGGGAAGACACCGTCATCGCAGCCATTTGGTCAACAGGAATGGCGATCGGAGTGATTTTTGTTTCGCTCACTCCCGGTTATAATGTTGAACTGATGAACTTTTTGTTTGGAAACATCTTGTGGACGTCGACGAGCGACTTAATTTTGCTCTTTTCACTCGCGGGATTGATTGTGCTAGCAGCGACAATCTTTCATGCAAAATTCCAAGCCGTCTGTTTTGATGAAAATCAAGCACGGCTCAAGGGCATCTCTGTCACAAAATACTATCTTTTCTTATTGGTTTTGGTGGCGATTTCTGTGGTGATTTTGATCCAGGTGGTCGGAGCGATCTTGATTATTGCCATGCTAGCCATTCCTGCAGCAATCGCTGGAAGCTTTAGCCCACGGCTGTCGAAAATGATGGGATGGGCGGTGCTCATCGGCTGTGTGCTCACGACTGTCGGACTGATCATGTCGTATTTCTTAAACTGGCCGCCAGGAGCCACGATTGCTTTGACGGCAGCGGTGTTTTATTTACTCAATCTTATCAGAAATTACAGAGCAACGTAGCGCTCGATCATCTTGCGCCATTTGCTTTTTTTAGACGGCTTTTTCATTCTTTTGGCTTGAGCGTGTCGATATTGTTTTTTCATAAACTTCTCATTTATTGTTGTTTAGAAGATCATCCGGCTTAACATCTGAGATATTGCTCGGCACTTTCCTCTCTTCATCTCGAATGGAGGCCTTATGCTTGCGATGGTTCTTATAAGTGACCTTAGAAGATTTTCTCTTATTAAAAGGTTTCATACTAACCTCACCCCCACACCCTCTGCTTATATAATTAACACTAATTAATATTTTTAATTAATTCAAATAATAAAAATTGATCATTTTAAAAATCTACCACTCCTTTTTCAAGTCCGACTTGAAGAGAATCAGCCTTTTAGGTTAAGATGCTTTCTACATTTGCAATTTTGAGGTTAAAACATGTACGCAATCATTGAGACCGGCGGCAAGCAGTACCGGGTTGAAAAAGACGAAGTCATTGATGTTGAGTTACTTGATTCTGAAGAAGGGAAATCTGTCGTTTTTAAAAACGTCCTCTTTCTCAATGATGGCAAGCTGATCACTGTCGGAGCCCCTTACATCGCTAAATCTTCTGTCAAAGGCGAGCTTCTCGGAGAAGTCAAAGGAGAAAAAGTCATCTCCTTCAAATATAAAAAACGGAAAGGCGTCCGCCGTAAAGTCGGCCACCGCCAGACCTATCATCGAGTTAAAATCACAGAGATCGTAGGATAAACCACTATGGCACATAAGAAAGGTCAAGGCTCGACACGCAACGGTCGGGATTCAAAAGCGCAACGGTTAGGCATTAAAGCAACTGCTGGACAGTTTGTCACAGCCGGAAGCATCCTGGTTCGTCAACGTGGCACGAAATGGTCCCCTGCTAAGAACGTCGCTGTCGGAAGAGACGATACACTCTTTTCTTTAATTGACGGCGTTGTCTCTTACCGTAAAGGGCTTAAAACCTACGTCTCGGTGACCCCGCTTCCTCAATAAAATCCGAGGAAATTATACCTTTTTCTCTGGTATACTAACGCCTATATGTTCGTCGACAAAATCAGACTTTCTCTCAAAGCAGGCCGCGGCGGAAATGGCGTTATTGCTTGGCGTCGAGAAAAATACATCCCTAAAGGCGGCCCTTGCGGCGGTGACGGCGGAAAAGGCGGCTCCATCTACATTGCCACCGATGACCAAGTCGTCTCGTTAGAAAATCACCGAAACAGACGGATCATTGTCGCCAAAAACGGCCAGCCGGGAGGCTACAATTTCTGCACCGGCAAAGACGGCGACGATGTCACTTTAAAAATCCCTCCTGGTACCCTTATCAAAAATGCACTCACCGGCGAAATCCTCTACGACTTCGTTGAAAAAGAACGGACAGAACTTCTCTGTAAAGGCGGCAAGGGCGGAAAAGGCAATGACCGGTTCAAAACCTCAACTAACCAGGCTCCCTATATTTGCACAGAAGGCGAAGAAGGCGAAACTCTCGAAATTGAACTCGAACTCAAGCTGATCGCCGATGTCGGCCTCATTGGGATGCCCAATGCCGGCAAGTCGTCCCTCATGTCGTGCATCACCCACTTAGCCGTTAAAATCGGGGCTTATCCATTCACGACCCTCTTCCCCAACCTCAGCTATATCCATTATCCTGACCAGACCCGCGTCCTCCTTGCCGATATCCCCGGCATTATCGAAGGCGCCCATCTGGACCGTGGCCTTGGATTTGAGTTTCTGCGCCATATCGAAAGATCGGCTGCTTTAATTTTTGTGATTGATGCCTCCGGCATTGAAGGCAGAGAGCCGATTGACGACTTTAGAGTCCTCCAAAATGAGCTTAGGGCTTACAACCCCCAGCTTCTCGACAAGCCCTTCCTAATCGTCCTCAATAAAATTGACCTCGAAGGTGCCAAAGAACACGCTCAGCTCTTCTTCCAAGAAATGCCCTCAGCTAAGATCTTCGAAATTTCTGCTCTTGAAGAACAGGGGCTAGACCCCCTTTTGGAAGCAATACGAGGACTTGTTAAAACTATGAACCTATGCCAATAAATTTCTCAAAGTGCAAAAAGATCATGATGAAATTTATTGGGATAGGTTCATCTCAGTTTATACCCAAGGAACATGAAAAAGCGGCTTTTGAAGCTGCGCGAAAATCCCCGGGGTTCAATGAACGTAAAAGCTAGCTGTATTAATTAATACAGCGCGCTTTACGATCGTTGAACTGCGGGTTTTTGGCGCGCTTCAGAAGCCGCTTTTTCATGTTCCTTGGATATAGAGCTGTTTTCCGGAGCGTAAAGCCGTACTGGCCATCCCTCGATAGACCGTTGTTTTATTCGTTGAAACGCCTCTTTAAATGCGGGATTAAGAGAAGAGAGTCGAGTAATGTGCCCACTTTCTTTGATCCAAGGATCAATTCCGCGGCATCTGAATTTGATGAAAGTCTCTGCAGCAGTAGGGTCAACAAGGCTAAAGTATTGACTGGGAGAGCGAACCATCTCCATCTGCTTTTTGATTGAAACCTCTTGCGACGTTGTCAATCGATCCCAAATGGTTTGATCGATTCCATATTGAAAATCATCCCACGAAAAGAGTCCTGCCTCTATTCCTTGCATAATGGCAGTAGCTAGCCATTTCGATGTCATAAAATTTTCTGCACTTCCCCAACAATCTTCCGTCATAAAAAGGGAGAAATTAGACAATTTAACAGCTAAGTCTTGATTGGTCAGCAACCACTTTCCCTCTTCAAAAGAAAGATCTGCCAGCAGTTCATAGGCTTCTTCTTTTGTGATGAATTTTTGGAAATAGGCTCCCTGAATATTGTAGTCGATGCGGTCTGCGCAGAGGTTAGGAAGCGGCTGCTCTAACATGACAAAAACCTCTTTTTTAGGAGAAATCTGCTCGATTTGATAACCATGCCGGTTCAAAATTTTTTCAATTCCCAACCGCTTTAGATACTTGTCGTGAATGGATGAGTGATAATCATTTTCTTGATGCTCCTTGGCATAAATCCAATCGCCGACGTGAGAAAATGCCGTATGAGAAACATCGTGAAGAAGACCTGCGATTTGCTCTTCAAGTGAAGCTCCCTTAATCCTCAGAATGGCAAAGACTCCTAAAGAGTGGTCAAATCGGGTATATTCTTCCGGATGCGTTTGGGTATAGTAGGCAACTCCATATTGATGAACTTGTTTGAGTCTTTGCATAGGGGCGCTATGAATCAATTCGATTAAAACCGATTCTTTCACCTCAATAGGCCCATAAAATGTCTGAACGATTTCACCGCGCTGACACGATGTGAAAAGAATGCACAACAAGAAAAATCGAATCACCTGAAATATCATGTGGCGACAACCTTAGATCAAACAACAGAGATTAAACCAGAATCCGATTTTCTTCTCAATGTGTTTAAGATTTTATTCGAGCCAACTCTGAAATATCCCCTTGATTTCCGGTCAGTTGCGTAAAAAATGCGTAAAGGCTTAAACAAGCAATCCTCTTAATATATTGACAGCAAAAAGTCAGATCTTGTAGAGATCTGATATAGTGATTTAAATCATAAATGTCGAGATTGGGTTGATAATTCTGCAAAAGCGGAGTCGATTGCATCAGCCAGTTTAATTCCCTTGATCCTCTCCAATACTCCTTGCACTTTCTTTTTTATATTCGCCCATACCTGCTCAATAGGATTCAAATCTGGTGAGTAGGGAGGGAGGAAAACACTCGACAGTCGGCTGTCTCTATGAGTTGCTTTGTTTCCTGTGATTTGTGGAAAGCGGCGTTATCCATGATCACCACTTGTCCCGACTTTAATTCTGGAAGCAAAAAATCCTTCACCCACATATTGAAAAGAGCGGTGTCGCACGTTCCTCGATAACAAAAAGGAGCTAAAATCTGTTCTTCTTTCTATGCTGAAATAAAGCTTTCTCTTGCGTATCGCATACCGTATATGGCTCCATACACCTGCATGCCCCTTGGAG
>DATAHB010000055.1:0-40238 GCA_036263375.1 Rhabdochlamydiaceae bacterium
GTCTTCGGGGGATGCCCTTTCGGTCTTCGCTTTCTTGATCGCTTCCTCTTCTTGGAGGGCAAAATTCCCATCTTCTAAAAGAGATTCGAATTGTAGGAGGGCGGCGGTCTGATTGAACTCCTTACGCTCTTTTTCAGTCCGTTGGTAAAGGACGCAGGCGTGGTCGATTCCGACTTCAGCGAGTTTTTGATCGACGGATTGCAGCTCACTGCGCTTGTCATTGACAACCACAATTTTCTTAGGACGGTAGCCTGTCTCTAGGACGATTTTATCAATAAATTCTCCTAGGGGATACGGATCGGTGTAAAAAACGCCGTTATGAAAGTGTTTTTGATCAACGCTTTGGAGCGCTTTCGGCACTTTGGTTTTTGTAAAATCAATGCCAATACTTTTGAGCTGATAATCGGTGAAGTCGTCGACTTTATCAACAAGCGTACAGTACCAGACATTTCTGCCGCGTCCGGTCGCACAAAACACCGGGGTATCATTTTTCTGCAGAGTTTTGATCCATGTGACGATCTCTTTTTGGACTGGTTTGACAGGAATCTTTGTTGCTACATAATACGTCCACCGGTCATGAAGGTTGCCGGCTGTATCGAGATTTTGAATTTTTTGGACATTTTGACGAATAAAGTGGCGCCAAGGCTTAGCTCCTAAGCTGATGACAGAGTCGCTAATGGTATCAGTCATATTGAGAAGAACTAGCGTTTCCTTGTCGACTTTAGAATAAACATCTTCGATATTTGATGTCTCAAAAAATTCTGCGCTTAGCAATGAAGGCAGTAGTAGTAACAGTCCTGCAATCCAGTTTCTCATATTCTTATCCTTTTTTTGCATGCCGTGAAGCTTGAGAATGAATAATAACAGGATGGGAGCATTTCGCGTCAACCGGATGTCCCAAAATTTTAATATAAGAGAGCGGAAGACGGCCCAATTTTTCTGACAGATAAATATTTCTCAAGGCAATCTGATCCCAAAACTCCTCTACGCGGTCAGGATCAATTAACAGACGCTGACATTCGTGCGCCCATTTTTTTAAAACATCCATCCCTTTTTCTGTATCGTTGACATAGATGGTGCCCGATCGGACTTTGGAGGGATGATCAGAAGGTAGATCGGCCTCTGCATAAACGGCAAAATCTCTTTCGAAACCCTTGAGAAATTTCGGCTTGCGTGCAAAAACAGCATCGGCATCAACCCATAACACCGGCCGTTTAAATTGCTGGAGTTTCTGTGCGATAAAAAATGGTTTGAAGGCGCAGTTGAGCTCCCATGAGCCGTGCGAATCAATCCCCTCGATATGATGCTCAAGCCCAAACTGATCGCATGATGCCATCAAATGGTGGGCGTTGAGTTGGTAAGGGGTATTCTTCGTATAAAAAGAGATGATCAGAGGATATTTCATGTGCTTTTTTTCAAAAATGTAATATGAACCTATCTCAGTATTCTTAACAATTGCTTTTCGCGCCTTTTTTGTCAGATTTTGAGATCACTTCTCGGCCTACTTTCTCAAGTATGCCCTTCGAAGCGACCTCAAAATCTGACAAAAAAAATATCAAAAATCAATTGTAAAGAATACTGTGATAGGTTCATTAAGAGTCTCATGCATATCATCCATATCGCTTCGGAACTTGCCCCGATCGCTAAAGTGGGCGGCCTTGCCGATGTTGTGTTCGGCCTGGCTAGAGAGACGCAAAAAAAGGGGCACAACGTCGAGATCTTAATTCCCAAGTACGATTGCCTGGACTATACCGCGCTGCAAAATTTAAAACCGGTGTTCCGCGAGCTCTGGTCGTTCGATGGGCCTTATCGATACCATAATACAATTTGGTCGGCAGAGGTCCAAGGATTAAATGTTCTTTTACTAGAGCCGCACCATCCTGGCTATTATTTCAGCCGGGGATCGATCTACGGCTCTCCCGATGACGTTGATCGGTTTATCTATTTTTCGCGCGCTGCTTTAGAATACTTATTTAAGTCGGGGAAAAATCCCGATATCCTCCATATTCATGATTGGCCCACAGCGCTTGTGGCTCCCCTATACAAAGAGATGTACATTCCTCTGGGTTTTCGAACCAAAGGGATCGTGCAGACCATTCACAATTTGCAGCATCAAGGCAAGTGCTTGCCACAAAATGTGACACGCGCAGGGCTTCGAGGCGAAGATTTTCTCACCCCCGTCAAAATGCAAGATCCTTTTTTGCCTTCGAACCTTAACCTGCTCAAAGGCGGAATTGAATATTCCGATTTCATCACCACCGTCTCTCCCACCTATGAAAAAGAAATCAAGACCGTCGAAGGTGGCTGCGGCCTCCACATGCTTTTAACGAAACATTCGAATAAACTGAAAGGAATTCTCAATGGGATCGACTTTGAGTATTGGAATCCCGCTGCCGATCCTCTGCTTCCGGCCAAATACGACATTAAAACCGCACAAAAAGGAAAGTTAGCAAATAAAACCCAGCTGAGGAAAAAATTTGGGCTCAAAGAGTCGAATGGGCCGCTTGTCTGCGCCATCAGCCGATTAGTGCCTCAAAAAGGGCCCGAGCTCATGATCTACGGTCTTAAAAAGACCATTGAAAAGGAAGGACAGTTTGTCTTACTCGGAAGTCCCGCGGGGCCTGAAATGACTTTGCAGTTTCAGGCGCTTCAAAAGGAGCTCTTTAAAAACAAAAACACGGTGATCCACTTGGAATACGATGAAGCGCTGTCTCATCTTTCCTATGCCGCTTCCGACATGATCTTGATCCCCTCGATCTTCGAGCCGTGCGGCCTGAGCCAAATGATCGGGCTCAGATATGGCTCTGTTCCTCTGGTACGGTTCACCGGAGGATTGGCAGACTCTGTTTTTGATGTCGAGACATCAAAAAAACCTGAAAACCAACGGAACGGCTTTGTCTTTGATTTTCCGGATACCTCGGGTGTCGACTGGGCTTTAGACCGCGCTTTTAAAACCTATCAAGATGCCAAATGGTCCACACTTGTCGAGCAAGGCATGAAGTCCGATTATAGCTGGGGCCGTTCGGCAGATGCTTATTTAGAGATTTATTCGAAACTTAATGGGAAAAAGCCTTCTTAATAAGATGCCAGTTCGCGGAGATATATTCACAACCAGAAACGAGCGTATAGAGAGCGGCAATACCGGCAGCATAGAAAGACATCAGCTGAAACGACTCTTCTGCGAGGCACCCTCGACTGTAGATGGTCATCAAAATCAAGATAAAGAAAGCCACGGTAGCTTGGACAACCGCTTTGACTTTGCCGCTCAGGCGTGCAGCGAGTGCAACGCCTTGCAATGCACAAAGAGTCCTCAGCGAAGTCACAATCGACTCTCTAACGAGGAAAATGAGCACAATAAGCAGCGGAAGCTGCACAACGCCTTGAGTGAAACTTAAAAAGACAGACAGCCTAAAAAGACTATCGGCCATCGGATCGAGCACCTTGCCAAGATCGGTAACTTTATTATGGCGCCGGGCTAAAAACCCATCAAAGAAATCTGACAGTTCGCAAATCGCCAAAATTGCCAGTAAACTATAACAAACGCCGACCGGAGAAATTCCCCAAGCGGAACCAAACAGGTAGAGCACCATAAAGAGAGGGCTCATGACCACACGGATGAACGTAAAATAAAATGGCAACGTCATAGATGGTATGTATACTGATTTTAACGGATTTTGCGCATCTAGTTTTTTAAACTGACTTTTGAAGCGCAAGCTGTCCGCAGGCAGCGGCGATATCTTTTCCTTTTGTGTAGCGCCAGGTGGTGGGGATGCCGCCGCTCACAAGAATTTCTCTAAACAGCTCGATCGATTCTTTCCCCGGACGTTTGAGCTTGATTCCTTCGATCGGATTGTAAGGGATAAGATTGACGGTGCACGGATGCTTTTTGACAAGTTGGACAAGTTCTAACGCATGCTCCTGGCTATCGTTCAGCCCTTCCATCAATGTATACTCATAGGTGATGTCTCTACGGGAAGTCCGAGCAAAATAGAGCATCGCTTCTAAAAGATCAGGTAGATCGTACTTGCGGGCGTAAGGAATGATTTTTTTACGTAAGTGTTGATTCGGCGCATGAAGCGAAAGGACGAGGTTCACGCTCAGCCCTTCATCGGCAAAGCGGATAATCTTATCGACAAGGCCGACGGTCGATACGGTGATTTTTCGTTGGGAGATATTCAGCCCTTTCGGGTCGTTGATGAGACGAATGGCCTTAAGGACGTTGTCGTAATTTTCAAACGGCTCTCCCATCCCCATAAAAACGATATGGCAGACTTTTTCGCCTTTGTCTTTGAGGTATCGGTCGGTTTGGATGATCTGTTCGATGATTTCCGCTGTCTCTAGATTGCGCATGAGCCCATTTTTACCTGAAGCGCAAAAGGCGCATCTCGCAGGACACCCGACTTGGGATGAGACGCAAACCGTACGTCTGTCCGGTGCACGGATCAACACAGACTCGACGAGGTTGCCATCGGAGAGCTCCCACAAAAATTTTGTGGTCTGACCATCTTCAGAATCTAAAATCCGGCGGAGTTTTAAAGAGTGAAGCGTGAAATAGGCGCTGAGTTTTCCCCGGAGGGCTTTGGAGAGGTTGGTCATTTCATCCCATGAACCAACTTTTTTCTCATAAAGCCACTGAAAAATCTGCCCTGCAGTAAACGGCTTCTCTTTCTGAGCAATGAGCCAATCCCGGAGCTGAGATTCTGTTAAACTATAAAGGGTTTGCATCGGAGAAAATGGAGGTAGGCAACTTGTTTTGTAATAAAGCGGACGTGGTCTAATTGTGCCCGTGCTTCATTCATCTTGCAGTCAAGTTGAGTGTTTCGGAGCGACGTCTCTTGAACTTCAGCCACAGCCTTATTCAGCTCGACTGCTGGTATAGAACGGACTTTGGACAATTGCATGGTCGACGCTCTTTTTTGCATCCAGTTTAGAGCAAAATCGTTTACAAAGCAACCTGTGAATTAAATATTTTAATTATTAACCCGCCAGTCAAAAATGAGACAAAGTGCGCCAGCAAGACAAAGCGAAGCGGTCTGAATGAGGAGCTCATAGTAGAACTATGAGCGACGAAGAAGATTGATATGGCAAAGCCACAGCAAGCAATTTGTCTCATTTTTTACTGGTGGGTTAATAACGCCGCTTTTTTAAATGGAATCATTTAGTGAAGAGAGTGTAAAATTTTTGCACTTTTCAAAGGAGATTCTATGTCATCTATCCTTTTCCTCACAGCAGCTCCCATCAATGTGTACAGTAAAGCTTTTTGGACCAGTTATGTTGCCGCTGTCAATGAAGAAGCCGCGTACGAACTCGGTCTCCATAATCAGATCGACCCTAAAGCAGTCGAACAGGCGACGAAAAAAGGTTGGAAAGCTTCACTCTTTACTCCAAATATCCTTAAGCACATGGATATTTATTTCGATAGCAGTACGAATGTCGATTTGAGCAGCCATACCACCCATGTACACCATCACCATCATCATGCAGTACCTCCCTCTTCAAAGCCACGCACAAAAGAAGAACAGGAAACGAAGAAAAAAAAAGAAGAAGAGGACGGTCTCCAAAAATACAAATGGCTCGGACCGGTTATTCAAACGATTGGGGTTTTTTTCACAGCCTATACCTGGCGCGGATATGAGCGATGCAAAGCGACGTATGACTATACAGCGCAGGTTCAAAGCGAACTAAGCAGTAAACTCTTACATGATGTCACTCCACTGAAATCCACCCTTGAGAGGATTGTCACCTTGAAGCTCAAGGTTGATCAGCTCCGGTATAAGATCATTTATCGTTATTTTTTGGCTTTTGCAGGAATCTTTGTCGGAGGAGGACTATTGACACTCGCCGCCTATACTAAACAACCGCGGTTAGTCCCTTGGGGTCAAATTGCCCTTGTCGCATCAGCGATCTGGGCTGCGATCAGTCTTGCCTTTGAGTGGCACGATAACCGAGATATTCGAGCGATTTATAAAAATATTGCTCTATCTCCACATCTGGGCGATGACGCTCTTTATCAATTATTCACGTATTATCAGGATAATATGACTTTGGTGCAGGTCTACTTTCAAAATCCTCGAGAGTTTGAACCTTTTCCTATCGGTCAACCTGGCGGATATCAACCGTACTTCGGGCAGACTTTTGGTTTAGCCTCTCCTCCGACTGTTGCGAATGGCTATGAAAGAAATTGCTCTCAATGTTACGCAGCTCACCCTAGTCATTATGCGTACTTTCCCTCTGCTCCGGCTGAAGATGAATGAGCTAGGGAGTACGCCCTCCCCTAGACTGAAGTTCCAGCGATATAGCCGGTGGTCCAGGCGTTTTGGAAGTTAAAGCCTCCGGTGACACCGTCGATGTTTAAGATCTCCCCGGCAAAATAGAGGCCGGGGCAAATCTTGCTTTGAAGGGTTTTGAAGTCGACTTCTTTGAGTGCGACTCCCCCGCAGGTCACAAATTCTTCTTTATGCGTTGTTTTGCCGTCCATCTGATAGGTGTCGGCATGGAGCTTTTGAGCAAGATCGTGCAGCTTTTTTTTCGAAACATTCGCAACCGTTTTGTCAAAGGAGAGAAGTTCTTTCCAGAGGTTTTTGGGGAAATAAAAAGGATTAAGGGCAAGGAGTGTTTTTTGAGGAGACTGGTCTCTTAAGAGGAGAAGTTTTTGAAAAACCTCTTCTTGAGAGAGTTTTGGAATCCAATTGATCGAAAAAGGAGTTTGGTAATTTTTTTCATGCAAAAACCGTGCACCCCAAGCAGATAGCTTGAGGATGGCAGGACCGCTAAAGCCAAAATGGGTGATGAGAAGAGGCCCTGTCTGCGTGAAAGGGCCGACTTCAACAGTCGCAAGGTCGACTGAGATACCGCTGAGCTCTTTGAGAGAAGAGGTCGGCACGTTGAAGGTGAAGAGGGATGGGACAGGAGGAACTATTGAATGATCGAGAGATCGTGCAAACGCATGCCCTTCGGCGCTGCTGCCGGATGCCAAAATCAGATGGCTGCAGATCAGAGGAGGTTCGTCTTTGAGATGGATGGTAAATCCTTTATCGATTTTTTCGACACGCTGCCGGAGACGAATCTCAACGCCGAGCTCACGGGCTCTAGAAAGAAGACATTCGATGATGGTGGAAGAAGAGTCGGTGACGGGAAACATCCGGCCGTCGGACTCGGTTTTGAGTTTGACGCCGCGAGATTCGAACCATTCAATGGTATCGCGGGGCCCAAAGCGGTGGAAAGGGCCAAGAAGCTCTTTTTCTCCGCGGGGATAATTTTTAATGAGGCGCTGAGGATCAAAACAGGCGTGGGTGACATTGCAGCGGCCTCCGCCGGAAACTTTCACTTTAGAAAGCAGAACTGCTGTCTTTTCTAAGACGATGACGGAAAGCTCCGGATGGGACTGTTTTGCAGCGATTGCTGCAAAAATTCCCGCAGCTCCTCCGCCGATCACAATTAGGTGCTTACTCATCATCTAAGTCGTCCGAGGCATCGGCGATTTTCCTATCCCCTTGAGTGAAATAAATCGGAGCCCGACGGAAGGAAAAATGGGACCCATCGACAAATCCGTAAGGGATGAGGTGGGCAAGATCTGGGGTTAACGACTGTATCTCTTCTTCTTCCATGAAGATCTCTTCATTAAAGACATACTGGGTTTCAATTCCCTGATAGACAGTGCGCGGGGGTGGATTTTTTTTGTAGACGTAAGGAAAACCGTGCGCGAAATAGCCGTCGACATGGGCATACGATTTAGCGCCAAGGTAGAGTTTGCCCTTGGATTTGACGAGTAGGGGAAATTCTTTGGTTCCGACCATACCATGCTTAGCGTTTAATGTTACTTCGCCTTCGGAAAGGAGCTCGTATTGGAATTTTTTTCCATGTAAGTCGGCTGCATAACCAATATCTTCGTGGGCTTCCATAAAAATCGTGCCAACATCCATTTTCCCTGCTGAATAGATGTTACGGCTTTGAACATGCAGGGGCCCGAGCTTTCCGCTCAGTTCTCCGATTGTCGAATCTCCATGACCGGTGCTGACGGAAACTGATTGCTCAGGGCCGCCAGTTAACTTGGGAATTTGAAAAGGGCCTCCGCTGGTCTCAAAGGCAACATTCGTCTGAGGACTTAAGAAGACGTGAGTCACAGGAGCGAAGATGAGCGGTTTGTCATGCGCAATAAACGTTATAGTCTGGCCGCTTTTGACGGATAGTTGCGGCACTTCCCACTCCTGTTCTTTAGCATGGATAACAGGGCCCAAAAGATCGGCAGTCGGAGATTTCACAATCAGTTTTTCTGCAGCGGGCCGATGACGATCGCCAATATTTGAAAAAACCGTCTTACCCGTCTCGATGGACAAGGTTGAAAAAGGGCCTTTGGAACCAATCGGTTCTTTAAAAATAACGGCTGCCGATTGAGCGCCGTTGAAAATCGTCAGATTGCAAGACGATTTGTCAGCATCGAGCGTTGAATTAAACTGAATGTCTCCGATACTGCGTCCGCTGGCAATTTTAACGTTATCGCCATCAATAACCACAGGACCATTGAACGTGATCGTGCTATTCGGAACATTGACATCGGCGCTTAAGAGAATCATGTCGGCGCAGTAGGTCATTGGGCTGTTGCTTTTTACTACGGCGTTTTGATCGATAATCTTGGCAGAGAGCGTTAGACTTTTGGGCGCCTCTTTGTCTTTGATGAGATCTTTGGCATACGTTAAAGCACCGTCGATCGTCAGTACGCCCTGTCCGACTTTGAGCACAGCGTCTCCTGGGCCCAGCTTGGACTTAATCGTGCCTCCCATGACCTGTATCTCTTTATTTGCACTCAGCTCCAAATGGGACACGCCGGAGAAATCGCCGGCTGTTTCGAGCAGAGGTCCCTCGGCTTTGATGGAGGGAGCCGCTATCGAATTTTTAGCCACCAGATAGACTTTTCCATTTTCAAACTGCATCTGGGTGGCAGGTTCTAAGCCGTCGACATTCACGACCTTACGGATCATCTCATCGGCAACGCGCAGCTTAAGCAACACCTCTTGACCAGATTCAATCTTGCCGGCTTGCTCAATGAATCCTTTTTTCAGGGGTTCATCGATGGCAAAAGAGATGAGATTGTCCCCTTCGAAATTAAGCGTGATGAGCTCTCCTCCTAAACATTCCACACGTCCCAGCGCTGCTTTGATCACACCGCGGTTCAAAATTTGAGGTGCCATGAACACGACATCTTGGGCTGCGGCAATTTGCGCCTTGTTAACAATCACACTGTCTTTGGCGCCTTCTTCAAGAAAAAATCGGTGGTTGCCTTTGACAAAGTCTTCGTCCGAGATATTGAGGGTTGTAGCGATTAAGGAATGGACACCGATTTTCGCTGTTTCACGGAAGTAAATGCTACTCGGATTGACGATGAAAAGCCTGCCGTCGGCTTTCAAATTCCCCTCAATGATGGAGGCTTCTTTGCCGGTCACTCGGCACAGCACTTTAGCTTTGGGTCCGGGCTGGACGAAATAAACGGTCTCGTCTTTGCCGACATTGAATCTTTTACAGTTGATCGCGGTTTTATCTGCTGCATGAATGAGCTGTGTCTTGGCATCGGGTTGCTCGATCGTCGCCGATCCTGCAGCGACTTGGGTGTCTTCCACAAGCGCAAATAAGAGAGGAGGGCAAGTTAGAAAGAGTATTAAAGAATTTTCCATGCCACCCTAAAATAGACAATCGTGTCGGAAGAACGGTGTTTGTCGGTTAGCGGATAGCCAACATCCAAGCTCCATTCGATTTTCCAAGGACCGTAGAGGCGAACTCCGGCTCCGGCGGCCGTTAAAAAAGCGTTGTCGTAATAGACGTGTTCTTTTTCGGCCTTCCCTTTTTTTAAGCCCACAACGCGTAAAACATCTTGTCCAAAGCCATAGGTTTGTCCATGGTCGAGAAATCCGACAAATTGCAGAAATTCTCCCCAGGTTGTGTCAGTCCAAGGGATTTTATGGGCACGTAAAAAGGGAGGGGGAACTCTGAGCTCTAGCGTCCCATACAACCCATGGTCGCCGATGCCGGCGGCAAGTTGATATCCGCGGACGTTATCGATTCCACCGATATAGATCTGCTCGGGCAAGGGGAGTTTGTTAAAGCTATATTGCATCTGCACGTTAAACAATAAAAAACACTCGAAGGGAAGTTTTTGTAGACGCTTCCACCCACCATTGAGTTTGATAAAGCGTCCCCCTCCATGAACCCGGCTGTCGCTCTTGGAATTGACGCTATTGCCGCCCAAAAAACCGGGAATGCCCCAGCCGCCGGAGAGTAAGAAAAGGTTTCTTCCTTTCCATCCATCGATATAATCGATTAGGCCCCCTCCTGTCAAAACCCTTAACTTATCGTATGACGATTCGATCCCCTGGCCGAAGTTTTGGATTTGCTTGTAGTCGAACGTCGTAAAAAAATCAGTGTTGAGCTTGCGGGTTCGTTGCAACGCTTGATTGAACCGGGCTGTTGCAATATGGGACCTTCCGGTATACCTCACATCGTTAACTTTATCGGTTTTAAAATTGGCAAAGAGATAAGAAAAATCCATCGAACTGCCATACGTGTAGATCGGGATATGGTAGAGAGCGCTGGTAAAATTGAGGCTAGAAAGTGGTGAGCCGACGACCTCCGTAATCGTGAGCATGTCGCCATCGAGCAGCAGATTTCCCCAATCGAATCGGCCGCCTGTGCGGTGAGTGGAGGTATGATCCGAGCCGTAGTTATTATGATCGATGATAAAATGAAGAGGTCGATTGTCCGTGACTCGGACAATCAAGTCAGCGGTCCCAAACTCTTCTCCTTTCTTGAAAACGGCCCCGACATCGAGATCGGAATTTTCATCGAGTAAGAGAAGCGCCCTTAAAATTTGGTCGTAATTGATCGGCTTGCCTTCGTATTTCCCAAAATGCCTGGCAATAAATTTCTCGTGATAGTGCTTATTGCCGATCACCGAGATCCGGCCCAACCGTCCTTCAATGATCTCGATAGTGAGTGTTTCATTCTCGAGAACTTGCACGGGGACATAGGCCCGAGCTAAAAAATATCCTCGCTCTGCATATTTTTTCTGGATAGCCTGACACATTGCATAGATCTCTTGCATCGAGAGTTCTTTGCCCATGAACTCTTTCACACTCTTTTTAAGAGTCCTGGAAGAAATGACCGAATTGCCTTGGAATTTGACAGCATTAATGAGAGTCGATTCTTCTCCCATGTCAAACGTCTGCTGGGGAATATCGACTTCTAAAAGCGGGATTTGTTTTTCAGCATCGACTTCTTTCGCATCGTACTCAAGCTCAATTTGACGATCGACAACGCCGGCCGGCGGCACAGGCTTATTGGCCGCCGCGGTCAGAGCAAGAGGGATCAGCGAAAGCAAAAACAACTTAGTAGGCAGCATGACGTTTCCAAAATGAAGCGCGGACAATCTTCCATGAAAACCGAAATAGTCTCAAACAATTTTGTGCAAGCCAAACAAGAAGATGAAGAGTAGGGCCAAAGTGCTTCAAGGAAATCCAAAATGTTTCTAAACAACGTTGAAGCACATATTTGGAAGGCAATAGCCGATATTCATAATCAGTCAGAATGCGTCTGACAAAGACTTTCCTAAGCGTCGGCGCTAAGAAAAAGCGGCAGATCGCATCGTATCCACATTGGATCTCATATTGGGGATTAAACCCGCCCAGCATGACGATCGATTCGCGCCGAATCCAATACGCTTGTAAACTCGGAGCCGCGCGCCCTTTTTTTAAATTTCCCATCGAATGCGGCTGCATATCCACCGTGGGCTGGCCAAAACTGTGCCTGACCATCCGGGCCGTGTATATCAGATCGGGAAAATCGTAGGCATGAATGATTTTTGTTGCAAAAGAGAGCGCTTTCTTCGACAGATAGAATTCGCCGGGCACCAGGCAGTGGATATAATTTCCTTTGGCCCGTTTTAACGCCTGGTTGAGCATCGTGGCTGGATTGGAGCTAGCCGATTGCAGAATCGTCACGTTTTCCAATGGCAAATGATGAAGTGAAACTTTCCCCTTCGACCCATCGATAATGATCACTTCAAAAGAGGCGCTCCCCTTTTGCAAAATCAAACTCTCCAATGTAAAGGGAAACAGATACGACAACTTGTCCGTCAGTGTGATGATGACAGTGAAAAACGGATTGAGCATACAGTGAATATACCCAGGGCGGTTTTTGTCAGCAAGAAGCTCTGTGCTGGAGATTGCCTCCCCTAAACCAACGTGCATACAATAGAATGAAAAATTACCAAAAACTGTCCGAAACAGAACTCAAGAAGGCATCACGACTTCAGGCACCTGCCTTTTCAAGACATCGAACTGCTTTGCCAGTTCTAATGCCTCTTCTTCCTCGAGCCTGCCGCTGTGGATCTTCTGTTTGATCGTCTCCCGCTCTTCCATCCAGTTCCGTTGTAAAATTCTTTTGAGGGTATTGATCAGCGCCTCTTCGGCTTTTTCAACCTGGATCTTCCGACTCATAATACCGAGGACAATGTCACTCTCGTCTTCCCCTTCAAGTCCTGCCGCGCAGGAAAGCAGATCGGTCGAATCTCCCTTTTCATAGGCGTCCATGAAGATCGTGTACAGTCTTTGGCAGACCGGAACGCGTAAATAATTCGGCAAAAGGTTGGCCTTGGCAATCGCAAACAGCTTTTGCATCCCCTCGCCGGCCAAAAATAACAATCTGAGAAGATCGGTTTCCAAAATTTTGTCGGCATCAATCCCCTCTTGCCCTTGAAGTCTCCCCTCTCTCTTAACGATAGCGGTCTGTACAGCTCCGACACCGATCAATTCTTCCGGTAATTGCATGAGAAGTGCGAGTTTTCTGAGGCTTTCATGGATCATGACAGGATGTTCCCACGCACGAACGCGTTGCACTACACTTTCCGTCAGGGCGTTTTTTCCCGAAGGAGAATCGACATTATGCGTTTTGGAAAGTTGTCTGACTAAAAACGTCAAATAATCGGTCGGTTTTTGCAACTGGTCTGCAAACCATGCAGCGCCTCTTTCTCGCAAAAGCGTATCAGGATCTTGCTTTGGCGGGAGCACAATAACAAAGACTTCAATCCCTTTTTTCTGAAATAGATCTCCGATTTTGACGGCGGCTTCTTCTCCAGCGGTATCGCCGTCGAGAGCAAGGTACACCGTTTGCACTCCCAGGTTGAGAAGCTCCCTCACATGACCCTCGCCAAAGGCTGTGCCTTGCCCTGCGACGGTGTAATCGAACCCTTCTCGGATCATCCGGAGGCAGTCGATCTGCCCTTCCACTATAACCGCTTTTTTTTCTTTGGTGATCGTCTTGCGGCAATAACTGAGGCCAAACAGCACCTGCGACTTTTTAAACAGCGGCGTCTCAGGAGTATTGATATATTTTCCGCCAAACGTCTCTTCTTTGAATTTCCTCCCGGAAAACCCGATCACATTGCCCATGCCATCCCGGATGGGGAACATGATCCGATCGGAAAAGAAATCCCGCTTCGTGCCGTCTTCAGCAACTGATAACAACCCCGCCGTCTGCAGCACCACATCGGGGAGCTCTTTGCTTCTTAAAATTTTATAAAGAGAATTTCGGTTTCTGGGAGCAAATCCGATTTCGAACCGGTGGATAAAATCGAGATCGATCCCTCGTTTGTAGAGATAGTGCAGAGCCGCAGTCCCCTCTTCCGCATGCAAAAGCATGAAATGGTAAAACCGGCACGCCAGCTGCATTGCTTCCTTCAAGACCGTCTTCGACGGACCCGTTTGCTCAACTTTATCGTCCCGCTCTAAAACCACCCCAAACTTTTCGGCCAAGCTTTCCACCGCTTCGGTAAATCCCATTTTGAGATGGTTCATCAAAAACGCAATCGCATCGCCATGCGCGCTGCAACCAAAGCAATGGTAATGACTATCTCCTCGATTGACGATAAACGACGGTGTCTTTTCCTCATGGAATGGGCACAGCGCTTTAAACGTCGACCCGGCTTTTTTCAGATCGATATGGGCAGAAATCACTTCAGGCAGGTCAATCCGCTGCCTGAGCAAGTCGAGACTTTCTTTGGTGTAAAGGGGCATAATAGACCTTTTTTACCCTTTTTGGTATTTTTAAGCACAGCACTCCCTACCTTATCAGGAGAAATGCTCGACAGTTATAAAATCCCCACGACCATGATCGAAGACAGGGACGAAATGCTTACCAAATAAAGCAATGGTCAATGTGACTGGGTAAGGACTTTCTTCAAGTAAAGTCTGGTCTTCGGTGAAGTAATTCGCTTCAAGATTGCAAAGCTCTCGATAGCGGGTTTGGTAATGGCCTTCAAGCTCAGCAATGCGGGTGCTTTTCGGATCATGCTTTTGAAGATCTTCCTTCAGATTTTTATATATCACCAGGTCTTTATCTCCTACAACATTGCCTTCAATGAACCCCGCTTGAACAATGCGCAAGTTAAATTGATATTTATGCGCTAAAATAACACCTTCGCGCTGCGCATCGCCCCAAGATGCGCTAAATAAAACACGACAAACGCTTCTAAAGCAGTGAAACCAATCGCTGCGGCTTTCTGCCAACTCTCGATGCGATTGAAATCCCGCCATGTGCCTTTGTCCACCCAGGGGTTGAAATAAGAGACAGCTTTAACCATGAGAATATTGTAACTGGTAAATAAAGAAAGCGGCTAGTAAAATAATTATTTTAAAAATTCTCTTAAAGATCCCTTTACAGAAATTATTCCGTTCATTTTAATAGACTTATGCACAACACCGAAGAGCCTCCAGAGGCAAATGAACCACAAATTGGGCTCTCCATCGATCCATCGTGGGAAAAGTGGCGAAATGAACAAGTTCAAACGATTTCTTCCATCTTGAGCAACGTTTTTAGAGTCGAAGATGAAGTCCGCCAAATTCAAGCTCCTTCCAGGCTTCTGAGAAACCCCGCCAGGCAGTCCAGCGGTGGAGAGAAAGAAATCTGCGATAAACTCAATGCCATCCGAAAACAGATCTCCGAATATGAGCAGATGCTGCAATTAAGTTTGAAAAGAATTGATAATGCCCTCTTAGAAATCCATCCGCAAGAAACTCCAGTATGCGACCCGCCATCTCCTCCCGTTAAACTACCGACTGCGTTCGAAAGATTAAAAACGTGGGTGAAGAAGAAGTTGACTTTGTAGCTATTTCTGCTAATAATCGACCCTTATGTCGATCACTCCTATGATGTCCCAGTGGTACGAATGCAAAAAGCAAGCTCAAGGAGCTGTGCTCTTGTTCCGTTTGGGCGATTTCTACGAAGCATTTGAAGACGACGCCGTTCTTTTGGCCAAAGAGTTGGAACTTGTTCTGACGAAAAGGCAAGAGACACCGATGGCGGGAATCCCCGCCCATACCTGCGAGTCATACATCGATAAGCTCGTCTCCAAAGGCTACCGCGTCGCCGTTGCAGAACAGATGGAAGATCCCCAGGTTGTGAAAGGGATCATCAAACGAGAAATCGTCCGGATGGTGACGCCGGGATCAGTGATCAACTCTGTGCTGCTGAGCGATAAGGCGAATAATTTCATTGCCTGCCTTTCCCAAATCAACTCGACCTATGGCTTAGCAATTTTAGATTTGACAACGGCCGATTTCCGAGTCATGGAATTTCAAAATAATCAAGAGCTCCTCGATGAACTTGGCCGCTTTTCTCCCAAAGAAATCGTGGTTTCAGAAAAATGCTGGAAGCATCTCTCTAAAAATTTAGAAGAAATGAGCGCCAGCTCATTCATCAGAGAGGAGTACCACTTCGACCATCAGTTTGCCTGCGAAAGCCTTTCCAAACATTTTCAAGTCCATACGCTGGATGGATTCGGACTCAAAGGAATGACAGCCGCTATCAATGCCGCCGGTGCGCTCATGACCTATGTCAAAGACGATCTAAATCTTAACTTCAGCCATATTAAAACGATCCAGCCTCACCCTCTTTCCAAATACATGGCGCTCGACCGGATCACCCAGCGGCACCTGGAACTCGTCGAGCCTCTCCATGAGAAAGGGAAAACACTCCTTCACATCTTAGATGAAACAGCAACTCCAATGGGAGGGAGACTTCTGCGCGAATGGCTCTTGCATCCTCTTCTCTCCGTCGAAGAGATCAAACTCCGGCAAGACCATATTGAAAAGTTTTTAAACACTGGAACTGATTTAAAAAAACATCTCAAAGAGGTCCGCGACCTGCAGCGGCTGATCATGCGGATCGAGACCGGTTATGCAGGTCCGCGCGATTTAGCCGGGCTTCGGTTTTCACTTGAGCCGCTGCCGGAAATTTCCCGTTTATTACAACAGCTGGGGATGAAGGAGCTACCCGATCTATCGGAACTGACAAAAAAAATTGCCGGCGCCATCGTCGATGCGCCGCCTTTACGACTCTCCGATGGAGGGATCTTTAAATCGGGATACCATTTTGAGCTCGATGAACTTAAAACCCTCAAATCCGACAGTCAGACTTGGCTCGCTAGCTATCAAACAAAACTGCGCGAACAAGTCCAAATCAAAACCCTCAAAGTCGGCTATACGCAAGCGTTTGGGTATTTCATTGAAGTCAGCCGCGGCCAATCTGAAAAAATGCCACTGACCTTCCAACGGCGTCAAACCCTCGTCAACACCGAACGGTATATCTCCCCTGAACTGAAAGAGTTTGAGCACAAGATTCTCACCGCCGAAGATAAGATCGCCTTTTTAGAAAATAAACTTTTTCAAGAGCTACGGTTAGAGATCGCTCAATTTGCTGAAGTGATCCGCTTAGCTGCTAAATGGATTGCCGAGATCGATGTCTATTTGGCCTTGGCAGAAGTCGCCAGAGAATATCGGTATACCCGCCCTATTGTTGATGCTTCCGACCTATTAAAAATCGAAGAGGGGCGGCACTCTGTGATTGAGGCATCGCTCGAAAAAGAGACCTTCATTCCAAATGACGTCTCATTCAATGCGCTCGAGCGGCTTCTCGTGATCACTGGACCCAACATGGCCGGCAAATCAACCTACATCCGACAAGTCGCCCTCATTGTCCTTCTTGCCCAAATGGGTTCGTTTGTTCCGGCAAAACAAGCACACATCGGAATTGTCGACAAACTCTTCACGCGGATTGGAGCAAGCGACGATTTAAGCCGAGGCCAATCGACTTTCATGGTCGAGATGAGTGAAACCGCCAATATCCTTAACAACGCGACTTCTCGATCACTCGTCATCCTAGACGAGATCGGACGCGGCACCAGCACCTACGACGGAATTGCCATTGCATGGTCTGTTGCAGAGTACCTGCTCACCACCCCAAACAAACGGGCCAAAACGCTTTTTGCCACACACTATTTTGAGCTGACCCGCCTTGAAGAGGAAGTCCCCGGCGCCGTCAATTACAATGTCGCTGTCCATGAATCTGAAAAAGGGATTGTCTTCCTCAGGAAAATCGTGAAAGGTGGCACCGACAAAAGCTACGGCATTCATGTCGCCAAACTTGCCGGCCTTCCTCTAGCCGTGATCAAAAAAGCAGAAGCAATGCTCGCAAAACTCCATGCAACGGCTGCAGAGCCAGTCCAGCCGAAGGACAAACAGCTTGCCCTCTTTTGATCTAAGTAAATATTCGACGGAGCCCGGTGTCTATTTGATGAAAAATCGATCTGGCATCGTCATCTATGTCGGCAAAGCCAATAACCTCCGCCAGCGGCTCAAGCAGTATTTTGCTAAACACGACGAACGGCCAATGGTTCCGTTTTTAGTCGCCGAAATCGCCTCCATCGACATCATTGTCGTTACAACAGAAAAAGAGGCGCTCCTTTTAGAAAATACCCTCATCAAAAAACACAAGCCGAAATTCAATGCGCTTTTGAAAGACGACAAGACCTTCATCAGCTTGATGATCAATAATAAACACCCGTGGCCGATGATCCAGCTGATCCGGACCAAGGGCAAACCAAAAAAAGACGGGATCTATTTTGGACCTTACACTAGCGCCTATGCCGCCCGGCAAACCTTTGAACTGATGGCAAAACTTTTCCCTCTCCGCCAGTGTTCCGATGCAGAACTAAAAAAAAGGACACGCCCGTGCCTGCTCTACGGCATTAAGCGGTGTATCGCGCCTTGTGTCGGATTTTGCACCAAAGAAGAGTACCGCTCCTATGTCGATAAAGCGATCGACTTTCTCCGCGGCCAAGACCACAAGATCATTAAAGAGCTCGAATCCGAGATGCAAAAGGCCTCGGACGCCCTTGAATTTGAAAAAGCCGCCGCCCTACTGCAAACGATGAAACAGATCCGCCATATCACTGAAGGCGGCGGGATCATCGCCAAAGCCGGCGGCAAAGATTGCGACGCCCTTGCTCTCCACCGCCAAGGCGGCGAAGTGATGCTCGCCCAGCTTTTTTTCCGCGAAGGAAAACTGATCGGCTCCGAACACCACTCATTTTCAGAGGTCGTAGAAGGGAATGAAGAGATTTATACTTCCTTTCTTCTACAATACTACAAAGACCGGACCGTGCGCCCCCACGAGATCCTTCTCCCCATCGCACTCAAACTCCAACAACCGATGGAAGAAATCTTAGAAATCAAAATCGTTCAGCCTCTTAAAGGCGATAAAAAAGCCATCATCCACCTAGCTGAAAAGAACGCCAAAGAACTCTTCCTGCAAGAAAAGGATGAAAACGACTTGACCGAGAAAATGCTTCTCGATCTCCAAGAAACCTTAAAACTCAATCGGTACCCTGAGCGGATCGAATGTTTCGATACCTCGAACATTGCAGGGACAGACCTCGTTGCATCGATGGTCGCTTTTACTCACGGAAAATACGACAAAAAAAGAGCTCGGCTCTTTAAAATCCGCGATATTCCCAAAGGCGATGATTACGCCGCGCTGCGTCAAGTGATCCTGCGCCGGCTGACCCGCGCGAAAGAAGAAAACGACTTGCCCGACTTAATTGTAGTCGATGGCGGCAAAGGTCAGCTCACTCAAGCTCTTGACGTCCTCAAAGAGCTCGACATCGTCACCGTCGATCCCATCTCCGTCGCCAAGCAAGAAGGGAAACACGATAAAGGCGTCACGCAAGAAAAGATCTTCCTGCCCGGCAAAGCAGAACCCCTCTTACTCCCGCTCCACTCTCCTCTCCTCTTTTTACTCCAGCGGATCCGGGACGAAGCGCATCGAAAAGCCATCGGCTTCCACCGCCTCCGGAGAAGCAAACGGACCATCAAGTCGCTCATTGACGAAATCCCCGGTATTGGAGAAGTTAAACGAAAGCGGTTACTCACCCATTTCGGGAGCCTCCAGAGAGTCCTGGAGGCCTCCGAAGCGGCCCTCTTGGAAGTTAAAGGAATTAACCTCCAAGATGTTGCTCAGATTAAAAAATTCAATCGACCTTAAGTTCTGCAATTTGGACATAGAAATCTTCAGTATCCCATGTTGTTTTCCAGACAATGATCCCTTGCCCTTTCTTGTTGAAGGCAAATTTAAAATCGCCACAATCTTGCCCCTCTGGAGAAATCGTTGCAGAAGACCACTCTTTTGTCGCAGTGGATAAAGATGCTCCGTGAATTGAGATCTGTTTCTTCTTAACTTCGCTCCAAAGCACAACAAAAGAGCCTTGATGGTTCGATTGAGCTTTGAGGTCATCGATCGCTTGAGCCCCATTCGACAAGCGGGCAGGAGCTGCCCACTCTTGATTGACAGGTTTATACGCAGCGTAAGGCACTTCTTTTCTTCCTTCCTTCATCGTCCAGGCAACTAAGATATTGCCTTGCTCATCGATGGAAATTTTCCGACTCTCGCTCTCCTCATCCAGGTCTACCAAAGCGATCGGCGAAGACCACGGCTGCCCGGCAGGTTTATCCACAACATAGGTGACTTTTTTGCTTCTTTCAGACCCGGGCCAACTCGCAACGATATGGCCGTTATCGTTCATGGCAAGTTTTACTCCATAAAAATAACCCTTATCGATGGCTAAATCAAACGGTTCTGACCACTCGCCGTTGAAACAGGTTATAGCTTGGAGTGTTCTATCGCTGCCTATGCGAGACGAAGTCGACCAGATCATCGCCATATCTCCCCTGGAATTCATCACCTCTTTTTCCCTCGAAAAATAAGGATCATTTTTAAAAGAAAAGAACGTTGTAGGATCAGACCATCTGCCGTTTTCTTCCAACCATACCCCTTTAAGCGTCTTTACTAACTGATGATCTTTGAATGAAGTGCCACTCCACCATGCAAATGTTTTTCCTGATTGATTTTTTACCAGATATTCTTGTGGAAGCGAAAATCCTCCTCTCTTATCAATTTCATTCTTTTGATGGGAATAAAAAATAGAAATACCATTGGATTGACCCTCTCCAACATTGCTAAAAAACAGCGCATTTCCCTGAGAATCAAAAACCATTTGAGGCCATTTCATTTGATCCTCTGGAGACACCACATTAACAGCACGAGACCAGTCTTTGCTTTTCTCTTTTTTGGCAAATTGACGATACTTAAGTTTATTTCCCTCTAAATCTTTGTTTTTAAGCTTCCAGGAAACAAAATGATTTCCTTGGGGGTCTGTCATTGAATTTAAATAATCAATCCCTCGAGCAGACTCTGAAAGCGCAACCGCCGACCATTTCTTTTCAGGATCTTTTGTTGCGGCCATGGCCGTTTCGGTTTTTTCATCGGGATTTTCGGAAACCCAAAGCGCTAGAACTTCTCCTTCTTCGTTAATAGCAACGCTGGGATCCGAGACACCTCTTCCTGGTTCTGAAATCGTCACTGGTGTCGTACAGCTTAAGGTCCAAGCTTGAGCAAGTAATAGAGTGAAGCAAATCGCGATCTTTTTCATCATTTCCTCCTGAATAGGTTCAATTCACATTAAGTTCAGCCACTTGAACATAGGAATCTTCACTGTCTAATGTTGTTTTCCAGACAATGACCCCTTGCCCTTTCTTGTTGAAAGCACATTTAAAATTCCCGCAGTCTTGCCCCTCTGGAGATATCTGTGCAGAGGACCATTCTTTTGTTGCAGTTGATAAAGACGCTCCATGAATCGAGATCTGTTTCTTCATATGTCCGCACCAAAGCACAACAAAAGAGCCTTGATGGTTCGATGCGATTCTAAGGTCATTGAGCTCTTGAGCCCCATTCGACAAGCGGACGGGATCCACCCACTCTTGATTGACAGGCTTATACGCCGCGTAAGGCACTTCTTTTCTTCCTTCCTGCACAGCCCAGGCAACCAAAATATTACCTTGCTCATCGATTGAAATCTTCGGAGTGCTTGTCTTTTTACTCAGATCAAACAAAACGACCGGCGAAGACCACGGCTGCCCTGCAGGCTTTTCAATAATACTGATAACTGTTTTGTTTTTTCCACACTGTGGCCAGATTGCAACAATATGGCCGTTATCGTTCATCGCAAGCTTTACTCCATAAAAACCCTTCTTGGAGACGGCTAAATCAAAAGGTTCGGACCACTGGCCATCAAAATAAGTTATAGCTTGAAGTGTTTTATCCTTGCTTCCTCTAGGGGAAAGCGACCAGATCATCGCCATATCCCCCTTGGCGTTCATCACTGTTTTCTCTCCTGATCCAATATAAGGATTGTCGCTAAAAGAAAAGAAGGTTGTCGGATCAGACCATCGACCGTTTTCTTGGAGCCATGCTCCTTGCAGGATCTTTACCGACGTATTAACTTTGTACGAAGTATTTTCCCATCCTGCAAAAACTTTTCCTGATCGATTTTTTACTAGATATTGTGAGGATATAATTCCGTCTTTCTTACCAATGTTGGTCTTTTCGACTTCATCTTTTTGATGGGAATAAATGACAGAAACAACACTATAAGTGTTCCAAGAATCTTTTAGGTCTTTCCCTTTATCGTAAGTAAGAAACAAAACGTTTCCTTGTGAGTCAAAGGCCATTTTAGGATATTTAACCTGATCCTCCGGAGAGACCGCATTAACAGCATGCGTCCAGTCTTTATTTTTCTCTTTTTTGGCAAATTGACGATACTCGAGTTCATTTCCATCAAAATCTGTTTCATTACGTTTCCAGGAAACAAAATGGTTACCTTGATGATCTGTCATCGACTGCAGAGGACCAATTTCTAGGGCAGGCTCTGAAATTGCACTCATTGTCCATTTCTTTTCAGCGTCTCTTGTTGCTGCCATAGCTGTTTCGGTTTTGTCATCAAGATTTTCTGAGACCCAAAGCGCCAGAACTTCTCCTTCTTCGTTAATAGCAATGCTCGGATACAAGATATCTCTTCCTGGTTCTGAAATCGTCACTGGTGTCGTGCAGCTTAAGGCCCAAGCTTGAGCAAGTAATAGAGTGAAGCAAATCGCGACCTTTTTCATCATTTTCTCCTGAACAGGCCTCAGATTGTAAATCAACCAGCTATTCCAACCTACTATTTTCGATTTGCTAAATATTTCCCTCCGATTTACAAACAACTATAAAAGGTGGTTTATGGCTAAGAAGAAAGCAATGAAAGAAAACTCCGCAGCCAGCAACAAGATCAAGTGCCCTGTCTGCGCAAGTGTCGTTCGCGTCAAGATTGCCAAGCATGATGTGATGTCAGTTCATCCTTGCTCCAGCTGCGGCGAAACCCTAGAAGCGCAAAAATGTTGTCTTGTTTGTGATTTTGGGGAAAAGCTTAGCGGAGCTCAAAAGTAAAGATAAAGTCGCGCTTGTAACCAAACTGATGAAGCATTAGCTTGCCGACTTCTAATTGAACCTCCGACACGAGCTTTTCAGGATCGGCAAACTTGAGATGTGGAAGCTCGGCGATGAATTCCAGCCTTTGGTCACGATGCAAAACCACATCGGTTTTAAGCTTTTCTTCTGGGTATCGCTCTTTCCAATACGCCGCCAGAAGCGTTTTGAGAAGCGCTCTCTCCACATGGACCGCAGGACTCATCCGGACTTGGAAGTAAGCTTTTCTCTGCATAAAATAAAACCCTACGCCTAAGATCGTTGCCACCCCTAAAATAAGACCGCCTAGCGGCATAAAGAGATCGTCTCGCTGAGCTAAAAATGCTGCGCACGTGAATCTCACATGTGGCGCCCAGGGAAGAGCGATAAAAAAAAGGCCTGTACAAGCTAATACTAATACGAGAAAGAACTGCACAGCTGAAAAAAGCAAGTTTTCTTTTCGCATGAACCTATCCCTTAAAACTCTTCGGAGTAGCTCGGTTCTTTATCGATGGAAATGGCTTCCATCAGTTCTGTTTTTGTGATCAGGTTTTTGAAAATCACATGAACTAGGCTGACGTGGAGGCCTGTCAAACAGGACAACTCTTGAGTGACCTTCGTGTGGATTTCATCGGCTTTGTCGGGAATGCAAATCCCATACGCGACATTGACCTCGAGTTTTACACTGATCGAATGGGTTTTCGGATCTTGCTCCACGGAAATCCCCGTGATCCGTTCCGCCGGCTCGCGGCCAAACAGGTTATCGATTAGATTCCCTTCGATAAGAGCAATTCCATCGATTCTGAGAAGGCATTGCACGACAATTGATTGAAAAACCTTCGTCTCGATATCCCGGACATACGTTGTCTCGGGGAGTTCGACTTCTTTCGTGTCAATTTGCTTTAGTTGATTATGCATATGAATACCTCTCTTCCGGTATTCTAACGAAGAAAGTATATTTGACCAAGAGCAGATAAGCTCTTCAGGGGAGGAAATATGAACCTATCCTAATAAATTTCATCATGATCTTTTTGCACTTTTCAGCTTTAAATCGATTGATTGAGCAAGGGTCATATTTTTAATATGGCTCTTGCTCAATCAATCGATTTAAAGCTGAAAAGTGCAAAAAGATCATGATGAAATTTATTAGGATAGGTTCATTTAACCACCCGCTTCGCAAGCTCACTAGAGAGCACAGAGGCCGCAGAGAAAGAAATTACGATCTCAACAGCCCATTTTGACAATCGGACAATTTAAAAGCTGAACTACCAGCTGGCCTTAATGACACCGGGAATGAGAGCCTGGTTAGCCATTTCACGGAAGCAAAGGCGGGACATCTTAAACTTACGGAGATATCCGCGGGAACGACCGGTAAACTGGCACCGGTTGCGCAATCGTGTAGGGGAAGAGTTTTTGGGGAGTTTGTTTAGAGAGAGTTGAGCTGCGAGTCGCTCTTCGTCAGTCTTATTGAGATCTTTTACAATTTTTTTGAGCTCTTGACGACGATCCCATTTCAATTTAACGAGGCGCTCGCGTCTTCGTTGTTTTGCTACCAAACTCTTTCTTGCCATTATTTCCTTCTCCTATTTCTTCCTTCCAGGGCCTTTTTGACGTTGTTTTCTGTTAGGGTCTGTTTTGTTGATGACATACACACGACCGCGACGGCGGACGATCTTATCGCCTTTCGAAGGATCCGCTTTAATTGAAGCTCTGACTTTCATGGAACAAATCCTCATTTGTAGCGACTATTGTAGTGATGAGAGATATTTCTATGCAACAACTTTTCCTTGAGGGATTTAATGGATTTGGGTAACATGTTCCTTTCGAGAAAATTTTATGAAAAGAACATATCAACCTAGCAAGAGAAAACGTTCAAAGACATGCGGCTTTCGCAAACGAATGAAAACCGCCAAGGGACGTCAAATCATCAATCGGCGAAGACGGTCCAGACGGAAGAGATTGTCAGCGTAAAGCTGCAATTTCCTAAATCTAGAAGGCTCCGCTCCCGCGATGAGTTTCGGCGCATCAAGAAATACGGCAAGAAAATGACCGGGCATGTGCTTATTTTTGATGTTTTGATTGAAAAATTTCCTTACCGTTTACTTGGAATCTCGGTCTCCAAACGGTTTGGCAACGCCATCAGGCGAAACCGCTTTAAACGACTGATCCGCGAGGCGTTCCGTCTCCAGCAGTACCGTCTTCCCCTTGGTCTCGTAATCCATGTCTCACCCCGTCCTAATGCTGCGATGCCAACATTTCAAGAAGTTCTAGAAGATTTCTCAATTTTATATGCTCAATGACCAGCAAAGAAAAGCCATTCACACGACTGTAGGCCGGGTCCTGATCCTCGCTGGAGCCGGTAGCGGCAAGACGAGCGTTTTGACGCATCGGATTGCCCATATGATTAAAAATTTAAATATATCCCCCTCTTCGATCTTAGGGCTGACGTTCACCAATAAAGCCGCCGCCGAAATGCGCAAACGGGTCGAGGGCATGATCGATCCCTCTTTGGCAAAGCAAGTCACCCTGTGCACCTTTCATAGCTTCTGCATGCAGGTCCTGAGAAAAGAGATCCATAAACTCGGCTACACCCGGGACTTTAGCATCTACGACGAGAGAGATGTCCGCCGCCTTCTAAACCACCTTGTCCGGGAAGAACTCGGCGTTGAAGGCGACCTCCCGTCTTTAGATCCGACCTACGAAGCCATCTCGCTGGCCAAAAATAAAGCCCAGACGCCCGAAGAGATGAAGGGCGACAACATGTCCAAGCAACTCTTCGAACGACTTCAAACCGTCATGCGGGCTTATAATGCGGTCGATTTTGACAGTCTCCTCTGCCTCACACTTCAGCTTTTTGAGCAGCATCCCGAGATCCTAGCGAAATACCAGACTCGTTTTCGGTACATCATGATCGATGAATACCAAGACACGAATCCGATCCAATACAGGCTCGCCAAACTCCTCAGCGCCGCCCACAACAACCTCTGCGTTGTGGGAGACGACGATCAAGCGATCTACGGATGGCGCGGAGCCGAGATCAAAAACATCCTCCAATTTGAATCGGAGACGGTGATCAAGCTCGAACAAAATTACCGATCAACTCCGACTATCTTAGCCGCTGCTAACAAAGTGATCCGGCACAATCAAGAGCGGCATGCCAAAGAGCTCTGGAGCTCTAAAGAAGCCGGCGATCTCATCGAAGTTTTTAATGCCCCCAATGATCTCGATGAAGCCGCCGCCGTCGTCTATCGGATGATCGCCTTCAATAAGAACTTTAAAATCCCATGGAACGAGATGGCCGTTCTCTACCGTTCTAACCAGCTAGCCCGTCCCATCGAACTCGCACTGATGCAAGCGTCCTGGCAATCTCCCGGTGATAAAGAGACCGAGTGGCGCCGCGGCATCCCGTATGAGACCTTTGGCGGCACAGAGTTTACAGAACGAGCCGAAGTCAAAGACCTCGCTGCTTACTTACGCGCCATCGTCAATCCACTCGATCAAGAAGCGATCTTAAGAATTATCAATGTCCCCCGCCGCGGCATTTCCGATCAAGCTCTGGATAAAATCACGCAGAAAAACCGCGATCAGAAAGTTTCTCTATGGAAAATCCTCCACGAAGTGAACGAACTCGACGGCCTTTCCGACCGAGCGTTAAAAGGAATCCACCACTTTATTGAGATCATTGAAAAAGGACGCGAAAAATTTGCCCAGCCACCTTTTGATGCCGCGCTACGCTGGCTTTTGGAAACGATCAACTACAAGAAAGCAATCGAAGAAGAAGTCAAAAGCGACAAAGCCCGCGCCTATAAGATGGAAAACGTCGAGGTGTTTGTCCAAACCTCCAAAAACTTCACCGATCTCCAAGAATTCCTCGGCACCATGGCGTTAGATGACCAACAATTTACCCACCGCAATGAAAAACGCGACAACAAAGTCAGCCTCATGACCTTCCACAGCGCCAAAGGACTCGAATTCACCGTCTGTTTTCTCATCGGCCTAGAAGATCAGATCATGCCGCACGAGAAAAGCTTAGCTGAAGGCGGCCTCGAAGAAGAACGTCGCCTCATGTACGTCGCCATGACCCGCGCTAAAAAAAATCTTATCCTTTCAATGTCCCGAGAGCGAAAGCGGTACGGAAAAGACGTCAATATGACGCCCTCACGGTTTCTCTTCGAAATCCCTAAAGAACTTATCAAGGTCACCTCATGGAAAGGTTAATCGCAGCTGTCTTTTTATGTTTTTCTCTAATTCAGTCGTTTGAAACTGACGACTGCTCAATTTCCATCGTGGAAAACTCCGGGGGGAAAAGCATCATCAAACAGATCAAAGACCCTTCCGCAGATGAACAGTTCCTCCTTGTTATTGATGCCGTTGCTTGTTCGATTGCCGAAGAGATGAAAATCGCTGTCAACCACGTTGCTCTCCTCCCGCCAGCGGCTATTCTTGAAGGAAAAAAATTCCAAAATCTCCCCGCTAGCCTTCATTCACTTGCTCCCGGATTCTCCGCTGAAGAAAAACTTCCCTGGATCGATTTTGACATTCACCAAAAACTCAGAAAAGAAGGTTCTTCGACATGGGAAAAATGGGGAGCTCTACCAGAAGAAGAAACAGGCTTAACACCAGCAGTCATCCATCACATGTCACTCCATCCCGACCTTGCTGACTTAGTCGCCTTAGATACCTATGTGGGAAATGCCGACCGGAGCCGTCCAAATATCTTTTTCGATGAAAAAACCCATTCTTTTTGCGGGATTGATATGGCAGCCTCCTTTAATTCACACCTACCCCAAGCAGCGATTTTCCACATCAACCGAATCATAAAAAAAGAAATTGCTCTTAGCCCAGAAGAAATTGTTGCTCTCAATAGCTACCGCATCACCTTGCAGCGCCTCATTCAAAAATTTCCTCCTGACGCCATCTGCGCGCGACTAGAGCAATACGCCACCCAAGCTGGTTTCTACCCAGGATCCGCTCTCTATACTCAAGATGTCCAAGACCGCATGACCCATCATCAGAGAATGATACGCCACAACTATCAGGACAGCCTTTATTTGATCGACCTGATGAACTCCAATGAGTTCATCAAAATCATTTCGAGTTTGTGATTAGTTACTAGACTTTTTCTTAGCTTCGACTTTTGCCTCAGAACGTAAGCATCGAGATCGATATCTTCGCCCCATGCAACTGTATTGCTTTTGGGATCGACCCGGACGTCATTGAAAAAATCAATCGAATTCCAAGCTTCGAAAGCCCCTTTACCTACAAGCGGAAGTGCCGCATATAGATCAATTATAAACGGCACATCCGCATTTTCATAGGATGTTTTTTGAATTTCGCATTAGAAAAACAAAGCAACTCTATCTTGAAAGTCTCCTCTAAATTTTTTGAAAAACTAGGATCAAGACCGTTATGTACACCCGGGTGATTCTCTAGGAGCATTTCTCGGATAAAAAGAAGGCCTTACACTATTTCATCCAATGCGGTATACTGCTGCCTCTATGGATAGAAAAACCGAGATCAAGTACCTATTTCTGATCATCGTTGTATTCATCGCAGCCTGCATTGAAACCGATATTTATCTGCCCGCTTTCCCTGACATGATGGCGTGGTTTGCTGTTTCTGAAAGCGCCATCCAAGGTCTTTTGACCTGGAACTTTGTCGGCATTTGCCTCTCTGGCCCACTCTGGGGACCGTTATCCGATGCCTTTGGCCGCAAAAAGCCGATCCTTGCTTCTTTAGGACTCTTTCTCCTCGGTAGCCTTGTTGCTCTCTTTTCTCAAAACATCGATCAAATGCTCTGGGGCAGGATTTTACAGGGCTTAGGAAGCGGAGGCTGTTTCACCCTCGGTACGGCAATCATCTTCGACGCCTTCCAAAAAGAACGGGCGATTGCAGCGACAAATAATCTCAATACGATTGTTCCGCTGATCATGGCTGCTGCTCCGATGTTAGGGGGCTACCTCAATAACGTCTATGGATTCCGGTCGAACTTCTTAGCCATTGTGCTGTTTGTGCTACTCGGCTTTGTCGTCTGCCTCTTTTTCTTCAAAGAAACGCATCCTGTAGAAAAACGAATGCCTCTACGTGTTAAGACCATTTTGCACGATTTTAAACGAGCGTTTACCTGTCTCCCATTTTGGCAGCTCACAATCGCTACAAGCCTTCTTTTTGCCGGCTATATTGCATTCCTTTCCGGAACATCGATTCTCTTCGTCAAAGAGCTGGGGATGAGCAAAACCGTGTTCCCTTTCATTCAAGGATCGATTTTAGGCGGCTGGGTCGCTGGAAGTTTATGCCTTAACAGGGGCATTACAAAATGGGGGATTCCCAAGATCAAACGGACGGGGATCTTTTCTTGCATTGCCGGCGGAATTATTCTCGCCTTGGCAACGGGACTTGCTCCTCAAGAACCGATCCTACTCACGCTGGGAATGGTGATTTATGCCTTCGGAGCGAACTGGATTATCGGACTCTATTTTCCTGAAAGCATGGAAATTCTCCCGGATATCAAAGGAATCGCAGCGAGCCTCTTGACAAGCGCCCGCTTGTTTATCGCTGCGGTTGTCGTCGGACTTTCCGGGGCTATCTACAATGGGACGATCTATCCCCTTTCAGCAGTGGTTCTCGCCACAATAGTCTTGATTTTGCCTATCTTCTTTTTCTATGAACGGAAAAAAAAATTAACGATTAGTGCTTAACACTAGGTTGAAAACCAAAAAAACGTGTGAATTGTCGTAACACTGGTGTATTCCAAACGGAGAATCTCCGGTTCGAGAGGTGCTGTCTGACTTCTTTTCTAGGCAGATCACGCCCTCTTTTCGACACCTGGCTCAGGTTTGGAATGTCATTAGACTTACGGTTGTCATTGCAATTTGCAAAGAAAGACTCAACATTCTTTTGAAAAAATGTTGATACAAAATTGTAGGCTGTTCTTCCAACGGAAGGGATTGCTCTGCGAATGAATACGGCTTGCAATAGAGGCATTATACAAAATCTAGCAGCTATAGCAGTCATTCATTTCTCCTGTGGTGTGGTTGTCTCTGAAAAGAGCGCAGGAATACTCCCTGCGCTTCAGAGCCTAAGCTTATTGATTTAAGCCTACGTTTTGGTTTAAACCTGCGTTACCTCGACTATACAGGTAAGCGCCACCACCAACAGCTAACGCAAGCAAGGCGTAGCTAGCGATCCTATTTGCCAAGGACCTTTGAGGTTTCGCTCTCTTTTTTTTCTTTTGGCGAGTCTTTTCAACGCTCGCATTTTCTTGCTCAGTCGTCACCTCTACCGCAGGTTCAGAAGCGTCTGAACCGCGTATGGATGAGGGCAGAACAGCGACTTCTTCATCACGCTGTTCTTTATCATCACCAATCATTTCAAATGAGTTTTCGTCAAACATTTCAACGATTGGAGCAGCTGCTGTGGCAACAATCGCTTTAACTGCCATTCCTGGATAAGTTTTATCCAACTCTTTTCCAAACGCATTCGCAACAGCACTTGTTGCTGCCCAAACGACGTTCTTAGCAGCTTGCCATACCCTGTTTGCGGCGTAAAGGATAACGAGAGTTGTCAGCGTTGATACAACCGCTGTGCTTACAGCCGGTAAAAAAACAGGAAGGGCCACTTTCGCTGCAGGAATAATGGCTGTATTTATCGCCATCATCGCGTAGAACAACACATTTTCAACTCCAGGAAGAATCAATAATTGATGCGTGTTGAGTGCAACAATACGTCCTGCGTTGGCAACCGCTGTAGCTTGAGCAACTGTCGCAACTGGATAATAATGGTAGGCAGCAGCAGCGGCAGCTCCACCTAAACCGGCCATAGCAGTAACACCTAAAATAATCCCAGCAACCCTTAACACCTTAGGTTGTGTGATGGTCTGCCATAAACTTTTCTTAGGTTGTGCAGTCGCTGTTTGAGCCGATTTTTCATCAGCTGGAGATGGCTCTTCCATTAATTCTAAACGAGGTAGAGCTTGAATCTTCTGTTGTTCCAATAATGGGAGGCCCCTTATTGAAACCTGATTCGAAGAGGAAACAGGCGCTAGAAATTGGCGTCGGTGAGACATAAGTTCTCTTGTCACGAGTTTCTGCGACACTTGTCTTCCCGCCGCTTGGTGATCAAAAGCGATGATTGCAAGCCCTACCGGAACTGATGAACCTGCAGTGTTAGAAGGAGTTTTCATCGTCCTAGGGTTCAATACTCTCCTCGCTCCTTGAGGACAGGTTCGATGGGGTGTAGCTCTACTTCTCATCCTAATTCCTACTGTAGCCATAATTTCAATTCTCCTTTATTTGAAATAACTTTCACTTTGTTCATATATTATAACTATACTATTTATAATAATTCAATGTAATTACTAAATAAAATATGTTTATATTAAAAAATGTAAACTAGAATTTTAACACAAAAAATTTAACAAAAACAAAATTAATTATAATTTTAAGTTATTAAAAATCGAAATAATTCAATGAAAAAACGGTAAAAACATTTTTGAATTTGGTAGAAAATTTTACAAATAGAAAAAGATATGACAGCGTCAAACAATTATTTCAATTATTTATACCGCGACCGACTTGAAAATGTGAATTTGAGCTGCGTTAAAGCCTCGTGGCTCCAGAATCGCAAGGCTAGTGCTCCTTAACAAAAGTTTTTAATGCTTGGACTTTCACGTCAGCTCAAGCATTTAAAACTTTTGTTAAGGAGCACTAGCTGTATTTCTTTAATACAGAGAGCGTTAAGATCGCGAAATCCCAAGAGCTTTCACGCAGCCAAAATTTTCAATCTTGCTAACAACTACAACAATCTTATTATTAATGAGTTATAACCTAAACAATCGAATGACATTGGCGACGGATCACGTCTTTTCCCCATTGACCAGCCCAATGCAGGATAATGGCCTCAAAATTGATCCCGTCGTGGACCACCCAGTTGTACTTGCTCGGAAGCTCGGTCACTTCGATATTTTCATTGTTGATGATAAAAGTCAGAACATCTTGATCGCCTAAGAAACGGTCGTTATGGCGCAATGTTAGGTCGATCCAATGATCAAGAAGAGGAGAGGTGCGATGATAGGCAATAACTCCGGAATTATAGACTTCCTCCTCAGTAGAGGGGGTTCTTCGACGATTTAAGGAAGCGGGGCTTTTAACATCGCCTTCCGCCTCTTGAATAAATAGTTCGTCTTGACCCGCCCCTGAAGGGTCAGGATTGCGACGAACAGATCGTTCAAGAGCTAAGGCCATTTTTGAATGGGTATGAATTTTTTGAAAAAGAGGGGTTAAAGGAGCCGTAATTTCACAGTCAAGATCGATCCAAATTGTCTCATCAAAAGGGGTCTGCCGGAGGGCAAACGGTTTATAGAACCATTTTTCCCTCCTTTTCCAGAGCTCTTTTCCATTAACCTTTTCCCATGAGGCGATTAAATCAGGAGCAATGAGGGACTTTGGAAAAACAAAGTTTTTAGGGGCATCTAAGGAAATCCAATGCCCTTTAGCCTTACACCATTTTTGTGCTTCTTGAGACATGCCAAAATCGATAAAAGCAACCGGGTAGCAATTATGCCGGCTATAATGGGCCCACCACCACCTGAGCATCCATTCTTGGGTCTGATCGCAGCCGATAACGATCCCTTTAGTCATTGGGAACCTAGAGGGGCAATCATCTCTTTGAGCTCTTCTGGGGCATCGAAGATCGCCAAATTAGCATGAAACTTCGCTTTTTCGAGGAGATTTTTGTCTTTATAAAACTCGGCTAAAATCAGATGGCATTTCCAGCGGCTCTCTTTATCTTGCTGGCCATAGCGGCTAAGATACCGTGTGAGAGGTTTAACAATGTCACTCTCAGCGCGGAGTTTTTCACTTCGACTTTGAAAAGAAAGCAATGCCAGCTGCCATTCGATCTGTGCAGAATTGGGTTTGCGAACACGGATTTCTGCTTTGATTTTCTGCGCTTGTTTGGAATGTTTTTTAACAACCTTAGCGTAGTGTTCAAGAAGAAAATCGGTTCCGGTATCTTTAATTAATCCAGCAGCTAAGATCTTTTCCTCGCAGCCGTTCATATTCAAGACTTGGCATTTTCTGTAAAAGTGCAGGAGCTGGGCTAGAGAGAGTTTTTCGAGATTTTGACTCTGCTCATGAATCGAGAGCATCTCTTGGAAAAGAGCAACATATTTTTCAGTTGGAATAACTAAAAATCCTAAACGGCCGATCTCTTCGCCTTGTGAAGAATAAAGAACCAGTATCGGAGTCTCTACATTTGGCCCAGCAGATTGTTCTTCCTTTACAATATGGGCCTGTGTCAAGAGAGCCTGAAAAGAAGGCGTTTCCCAGACATCGTCCCGAAGCTCTTTTGACCAAGGTTCGTTTCCAAAAAGTCCTACGACCCTTGGCTCACTCCAGAGGGGCCCACTCCAGAGGAGGCTGAAACCGAAAAAGATGAAAAAGATTAGGTTTTTCATTATACTACCCCAAAAGGTTAGCTATAAAAAATGCTCCACTTTCCTCCAACAATTATTTTGCGCCACAGGCGTGAAAACTTAAAAAAATGTTCCTTGATGGGTCTAGAATCAAGAAAAGACATGATCTTTTTGACCTATCCGACATCCCCACTTCCGGACCTGAAGGGATACTGTGTGCTTTCACTTGATGCACCTGAACTCTCGTTAGACGATGCCCACTTAGGCCTTTTTCTCATTGATGGGACTTGGAGGTATGCCGCAAAGATGGCTAAAAGCTTGACACCTCCCTTTACTTGCAGGAGTCTCCCAGCTGTGAGAACCGCCTATCCCCGAAGGCAGCTCGACTGTTCCGATCCGCAGCGAGGCCTTGCCTCGGTAGAAGCCCTCTACTTGGCATATTCCATTTTAGGCAGAAATACAGAAGGGATCTTGGACCATTACCATTGGAAAAACATGTTTAAAACCAACCTTGACATTCCACTAAACGATGCTTTACGCTAATAGCCTTTATTCCATATGAATCCGAAAGTTTATTTATTAGACGATCATCAAATCCCCCTGGCAGCTGTCGATGCAGACGCCTTGCGTGTCGTCAAAAACCTTCAAAAGGCCGGACATGTCGCCTATATCGTTGGCGGTGGAGTCAGAGATCTTTTGCTGCAGCAAAGACCGAAAGACTACGATATTTCGACATCGGCTAAACCCGAAGAGATTAAAGACCTTTTCCGAAGCCAGTGCTTGCTTATTGGACGCCGCTTTCGACTCGCGCATATCCGGTGTGGTAGGAAAATCCTCGAAGTTTCAACCTTCCGCTCGGGTGACCCCGAAAGCGACCAGCTGATCGTCCGCGATAATGAATGGGGATCTCCTGAACAAGATGTCTTACGTAGAGATTTTACGATTAACGGCCTCTTCTACGATCCGTCAAATCAAACAGTCATTGATTATGTCGGAGGTTATCTCGATCTGCAGAAAAAATATCTTCGGACCATCGGACAGCCGTTCCTCCGTTTTAAACAAGATCCCGTCCGGATGATCCGGCTGATCAAGTTCCAGGCTCGCTTTGGGTTTGACGTCGATCCCGATGCAAGGCTCGCCCTTGCTGAATGCCGCTTAGAGATTATGAAGAGTTCGCAAGCTCGGATTTTCGAAGAGCTTTTAAGAATGCTCGAATCGGGCGCCGCGGCCTCTTTCATGCGACTGATGAATGAGACCGGCTTTTTAGAACACCTGATGCCGGCGTTTTCCAATTTCTTAGAAACCCCGGAAGGTGGTGACGTTTTTTCTTATCTTCAAGAAGTCGATACACGGACAAAAAAAATCGACGTGGACCGCGGCCTTCTCTTAAGCTGCCTGGTCTTTCCCTTTCTTCAAAAAGCGCTTCAAACGCGCTTTATCGATCGTGGCAAAGTTCCTCATCTAGGAGAAATCCAGAATGAGACGCACGATGTGATCTCGACGCTTTTCCACCCATTTTTCCTCATCCCCCGCAAGCTCCGGATGAAGATCATCTCCATTTTGACAGCACAATTCCGCATGACGCCGTATGAAAAAAGAGCCGGCAAACGGCCGCGCATCCCTCGAGATCCCGATTTTCCTTTGGCTTTAGAATTCCTCGATCTTCGCACATGTTTAGAACCGGCCTTGAAAGGAATCTGGGAGACGTGGCAAGACGTCTATCTCCACCCCCGCAAAAAGCACCCTCATAGAAAACATCATGCTTGAGTTCCTTGGCCCTCCTTTAGATGCAGGACCCCTTCCTGCCGTGTTTTACTTCTCTCTCTCTGCGCATGATTCATTGCATGTCGATCCATACAATCAACCCGTGCTTGATTTAAGCAACCCTACCTTGCGCATTTTTTCTGCCTCCCTGCCGGTCCATGAAACCCTGCCTCCCACAGAAGCCCTCCACGTTTGGGTCAATGAAATTGAGCACGGACGGGATGTGATCCAAACCTTTGTGCAAGAAGTTGCCGAACATATCCGGCATTTAATCGCTACTCAAGTGATCGATCCGGAACGCGTCGGCGTCATGGGCCTTTCCAGAGGCGCTTTTATCGGAGCCCACCTTGCAGCAATCGTCCCCGAAATTAAGCATATCCTCGGATTTGCCCCTCTTACGCGACTAGCCGATGTCGAAGAGTTTCAACATCTCGAAACAGCTAGATGGGACCTGACTCGCCTTGCAGACAAAATCTACAATCGAAACATCCGTTTTTACATCGGCAATCGCGACACACGCGTCGGAACCGCAGGCTGCTACCAATGCATCTCAACCCTTGCTAATACAGCATACGACAACCAAATCTCCTCTTCTCCGATCGAACTGCTGATCGGCCCCTCAATCGGCCACAAAGGGCACGGCACCTCGCCTGAAATCTTCCGGCAAGGTGCTGCTTGGCTTGAAAAAAAACTTCTAGGTGAAAACCGTGATTGATCTGTTCATTATTGCTGGAGAAGCCAGTGGAGATCAACTGGGCGAAGGCCTTCTTCAAGCCCTATGCACAAACAACTTGAAGAGTCGGGAATTTGACAAGAAGGGTCCACAGAATTTTTGTTCGGAGCAAGCGACCATTGCTGACAAGCAAGGCGCAAGCGAGAAGAAAAATTCTGAGATAGACCTGACGCAGGCAAAAACCGACTCTTCAAGTTGTTTGTGTATACCACCATCTCAACTCAAGATCATGGGCATCGGTGGGCCCAAAATGCGCGCCGCTGGAATGAAAACTATTTTTCCCATGGAAAATCTTCAGGTGATGGGATTTATCGATGTCCTTTTTGCCCTGCCGCATTTGATCCGCTGTTTTAACAAAACCGTCGATGCCATTTTAAAAACTCAGCCCAAAGCCGTTGTCACCATTGACTATCCCGGATTTAATCTGCGACTCGCCCGTGCTCTCCGGAAAAAAGGATTTCAAGGGAAAATCTGTCACTATGTATGCCCGTCCGTATGGGCTTGGGGCAAAAAAAGAATCAGCCTGATGGCAGAAAATCTCGATCTGCTGCTCTCCATCCTTCCTTTTGAAAAGCACTTGTTCTCAAACACCAACCTCACCGTCGAGTACATCGGACACCCACTTGTCCAAAAACTCTCCGTCCAAGAAAATCCAGACCCTCAACTCATCGCCTTTTTCCCGGGCAGCCGAACAAAAGAAATCGAGCGGAATTTCCCCTATTTTATCCGTCTGATCGAGTCGCTAAAAGATTCTTACCGCTGCGTCGTCTCCGTGTCTCAAGAAAAATACCGGCCGCTCTTAAAAAAAATGGCGCCAAATCTCCCTCTTGCCACACCTGCAGAGATGAAAAAACTCAAACCCTTCCTCGCCGTCGCAAAGTCAGGCACCATCACCCTCGAGCTTGCCCTCCAAGGCATCCCGACGGTCGTGACCTACGCCGTCTCGCCTCTTGATGTCTTCCTAGCTAAACATCTGTTTAAAATATCTCTCCCATATTATGCCCTGCCCAACCTCATTGCCAACAAACCCCTCTTCCCCGAACTCATCGGCCCCGCTCTCTCAGATGAAACACTCCTCCAGGAAGTAAAAAATTTAATCACCAACCACGACCGCGCCCAGTCCGCATGCCTCTCTCTGCAGACCATCCTGGGAACAGAAAATGCCAATCAACGCGCTGCCCAATTGATCTTAACTCTGTTAAAAGAGTAAAATGAGTTGGCTATGGAATTAAAGGTTTTTACAGAACAACTCCGCGATGGGAAAAGGGAGACCTTTGAGCATGTCCTTCCCCCTGATTTTCTCGGGATCAACGAACCTGACATTGTTTTCCATCACCCTATTCATGTGAAAGGGGAGGTTTACGCGACCGATGAAGATCTGATCTTGCAGCTCTCGGCCCATACGGAAGTGCAAATGCCCTGTAGTATTTGCAACCAAATGACCTTTGTCCCTCTCAAGACGGAAGAGCTCTATCACACAATCCTTTTAGACGACTCGACAACTTTTGATTTTAGTGATATCCTCCGAGAAGAACTCATCATCTTAATCCCCCAGTATGTCGAATGTCATAACGGGAAATGCCCCGAGCGGCAGATTGTGTCCAAATTCATGAAAAACAAAGCGGTCTCTCCCCAGAATCATTTTCCATTCGCTGATTTATAGAAATTCCAGTATAATAAACCCCTCATAGGAGTTTTAACAATGGCTGTACCACGTAACCGATCGTCCAATGCGAGAAAAAATTCCCGCCGGGCGCATCATGCAAAAACACCCAAAAATGCGATGACCTGTTCCAATTGCAAAGGCAAACGGCTCTCTCATACAGTTTGCCCCCATTGCGGCTATTATGCCGGACGTTCGATCGCTGGTGACAAAAAATAATCCTCTTGCGTAACTTGGGCATTATGAAGTTACGCAATCATCGTATTGGTATTGACCTCATGGGTTTCGATACGGCGCCCGAAGCCATTTATCAAGCCGTTCTTCAACTCCTCCAAGACGGTTTTCCTGCCCAGATCGTTTTCTTTGCCTCTCAAGAAGTCAGCGGTGAGCTCGACTCTTCCCTCGAAATTGTCTCCTGTTCACAAGTCATCCAGATGGACGACGACCCCCTCGTTGCTGTCAGGCGCAAAAAAGACTCCTCCCTTTGCCAAGGCCTAAAATACTTAAAGGAAGAGAAGATCGATGCATTTGTTTCCGCCGGGAGTACCGGCGCGCTGCTTCTTTCTGCCAAAACCACCTTAAAGACACTCCGCGGTATCGATCGCCCTGCCATGCTCGCCCTCCTTCCCACCAAGAAAAAAGAGGTCGCCGTCCTTGATGTAGGAGCCAATTTAACCCTTAAGCCCCACCATATCGTCCAATTTGCCGCCATGGGCATTGCCTACCAAAAAAGCCGTGGGATTGCTAGTCCCACCGTTGGTCTCCTCAATATCGGCACTGAAGCGAAAAAAGGGACACCCCAGCTCCAAGAAGCCTATCTTAAGCTTGATGCCCTAAACCGCGAGGAAAAGTTTTTTGCCGGCAATATCGAAGGGAAAGACGTCTTTGACGGAAATATCGATGTTTTAGTCACCGATGGATTTACAGGAAATGTGTTTCTGAAAACAGCAGAAGGCCTCGCTGCGTTTATTCTAGAACAAATCGAACAAACCTCTTGTACAGGCTCTTTTTCCCATTTAACCCATGAACTCGCCGCCTTGCGCTCCCGCCTCCATTATACCGAATATCCCGGCGCTATTTTATGTGGCGTTAATGGCGTTGTCGTTAAGTGCCACGGCGACTCTTCGCCTGAAACCTTTCTCCATGGAATCAAAGGCGCTCTCCGCCTTGTCGAACACCGCTTTCTAGAAAAGATCAAAAGCCAACTATCAGTCACAACCTATTAGAGCTACCTTGAAAATCCAGATAAAAAATAAAATCCCCACATTAAAATTTTTTTTATCAAAACTGCCCTAGTGCTTCTTAACAAAAGCTTTTGTTAAGAAGCACTAGGTTCAAGCTGGCATTTAAGGGCAGACCGTTGTAGAATGCAGTTTTGAATTGGGTCTCTTGGAGTGTCAAAATTGGGAGCAATTTTGACAGCCCAACGGATCCTAGGGGATTGCCTCCCATAATCCAAAGAGTTACAAAATGAATGAAGAAATACTGATCAATGTTGAATCGAAAGAGACCCGCTGTGCCTTTCTTAAGAATGGGGTGTTGCAAGACCTGGTCATCGAGCGGAAAAATAACCGCCAGCTGACGGGAAATATCTACAGGGGACGCGTCAAAAATATCTTACATAATATCCAATCGGCGTTCATCGATATCGATGAAGGCGAAAATGGGTTTATCCATATTTCGGACATTTTGGAAAACACGCAAAAGTTCCAAGAGCTGTTCGATATGGATTTTGACCTCAAAGAAGAGGCGAAAAGTCGGAAAAAGCAAAATGAGACCGACATCTCCAAAATCTTGAAGACCGATCAGCCGGTGCTGGTGCAGGTTGTCAAAGAGCCGATCGGATCAAAAGGGGCACGCTTAACCTCGAACGTCTCGATCGCCGGACGGTATCTCGTTCTGCTGCCGAATACGCCCCATCGGGGCGTCTCGAGAAAAATTGAAGACAGGGCCGGCAGAGATCGGTTAAAAAAATTAATCCAAGCGTTTGAAATGCCGCAAGACATGGGGCTGATTTGCAGAACGGCAAGTCTCAACGCCACGCAAGATCAATTGATCCAGGAAGCCCACGATTTGCTCAACTCGTGGAAAGACATCATGGAGAAATTCGAAAAGGCGACAAAACCGACATGCCTTTTCGAAGAGTCCGATCTGATCAAACGGTCAATCATTCAAGCGATCGACAAACACTATAGCCGAATTTTGGTCGATGATCATACCACCTTGCAGCGGTGCAAGCAGCTGTATGGGAGATACCGCGGCGGCCACAACGTGACCATTGAGAACTATCGGGATAAAATCCCGATGTACGAAAGATTCGGGGTCGAAAGAGAAATCGATAAAGCACTCCGGCGAAAAATCTGGCTGAGCAGCGGAGGGTATCTCTTTTTTGATCGAACCGAAGCGATGCTCACGATCGACGTCAACTCTGGTAGGAGCAAAGAACAAAAACGGGCAACAGATGTGGAAGAGTCGCTTGTCCGCATCAACATGGAAGCAGCCGATGAAATGGCGCGCCAGCTCCGGATACGGAATATCGGTGGTCTCATCATTTGCGACTTCATCGACATGCGTTCGAGAAAAAACCAACGCCGCGTCCTCGAGCGGCTCAAAGAGGCGATGAAAGAAGATTCGGCAAAGTGCACCATTTTGGGGATGAGCGAATTCGGCCTCGTTGAAATGACTCGCCAACGGAACCGCGAATCTCTGGCGCAAATGATGTTCACCACCTGCCCTTATTGCAATGGGAATGGAATCATCAAAACGCATGAGAGCGTCGCCATTGAAATCGAACGCACGCTGAAAAAACTGATCGTGCAGCAGCAACAATTTGCTCTAGAGCTCGTCTCACATCCAAGCCTAGACCATTTTTTGGGCCATCATGATAAGAGCTATTTGCGGAAGCTGGCTGAGAAGTGGAATGCTGATCTGAAGTTCGATTCGGACGACAAGCTCCACTTGAATGATTTCCAATTTTATTCAACGACCAATGGCAAACAGCTTGA
>DATAHB010000056.1:0-7492 GCA_036263375.1 Rhabdochlamydiaceae bacterium
GGCAGCCTGTTCCGAGGCATTCAAGATCTGGGAGCCAATGCCTTTGCCGCTATAGAGCGGATCGATGAACATGGCCCTGATCCGCGCTGGGTCTTTTGAAGGATCTAATCGAGTGCTTTTTTGAGGAGTATCGGCAGGTCCGGCATACAGCTTATTTCTAAAGCTCCATCCACCGCAGCCGATTAAGATTCCGTTTTCTTCTACCACATAATAGGTTTGATCTTCGATCAGTTGCTTGTCAGGAACGCAGACGAATTGAGAGCAGGCATCGATCTGCTCCGGAGAATAATGGCCAACGCCCAAGACCTTCATTGATCGTTTCATCAAAGCTTCAATAGAGTCAAAATCAGCAAGCGTGGCAAGGCGGAGGTTCATGTCATTAAGAGCGAGGTCGGATTCTCCAAAAACTTCTTCACTGTTTGGAGAAATTGCGCACCGATGGCGCCGTCAATGACGCGGTGATCGCCAGACAGCGTTAGGCGCATGACTTTACCGGGCATAATGGCATGATCTTCGACAACGGCGCGGTCTTCGATAGCACCGATCGCAACAAGGGCTGCTTGCGGAGGGTTGATAATGCCGACGAAATCAGAGACGCCGTACATCCCGAGATTAGAAACGGTGAACGATCCCCCAACGTATTCTTCTCTTTGGAGTTTACCCTCTTTGGCTTTCTGGGCCAGCACTTTAATTTCGGCAGAGATCTCTCCGAGGTTCTTGTAGTCGGCATAACGGACGATCGGCGTGATCAGACCGTCATTCAGAGCGACGGCAACGGAGATATCGACCGTTTTGAAGCGGATAAGTGTTTGATCAGCAGAATTAAATCCGCTATTGACTTCCGGGTGCTCGCGGAGCGCTAAGGCGCAGGCGCGGACGACAAAATCATTAATAGAGATTTTGTGGCCCATGCTTTTGAGTTGCTCTCTTGCATCAAGAAGTTTTTCCGCACGAATTTCCATGGTGACATAGAAATGTGGTATAAATGTTTTTGCGGCTTGTAGACGCTCAGCAATGACCTTGCGAATTGGAGACATTTTCTCTTGTTCGTAGGTGCCGGGAGCAACTTTGGGCCGCTCATGGCGGCCGAAGGTCACCGAAAGATCAGGCTGGCCGAGATCGAGATCGGAACTGACAACGCGATGGCCAGGACCCGAACCTTTCACAGTCGAGAGATCAATTCCCTTTTCTTTAGCGAGTTTTTTTGCCAGCGGAGAAGCGGGAATGTAGCTGGGGGTTGTAGAAGGAGGAAACTCATAGTTTTTCAGCGCAGGTTCCGGGGTAAAGGCGGGTTGAGAAAGCCCTGCATTCGAAGCTGCTGCAACAGGAGCTGGAGCTTCAGCTTTTTTAACAGCAGGAGCAGCAGCGGCTTTGGGAGCGGCACCTTCGGGTTTGTACCCTTCGATGCTTTCCTCTTTTTTCTCGGTAAAGATTCCAACGGGTTGATTAACCACGGCGCTTTCCCCTTCTTTGATGATGATTTTACGTAAATACCCTGCATCGATAACAGCATGCTCAACGGTAGCTTTATCGGTGGCAATCTCGAAGATAACTTCGCCGACTTTGACAAAATCTCCTTCTTTCTTGCGCCATTTTGCAATCGTCCCCTCTTCCATCGTGGGAGAGAGTTTGGGCATTGTCAGGGTAAACGGCATAATGATTCCATTATTTAAGGTTTAGCGATTCTAAAACAGCAGCGACGATCTTTTCAACTGTTGGCATTGTCTCGCGCTCGAGTGTCTTGGAGTAGGGCATGGGAGTTTCTCCTTGCGAGACACGTTTGATCGGAGCGTCGAGGTAGCCAAAACAGTGCTCTTGAATCTCATAGGCAACCTCAGCGCAGATGCCGGTGAAATAATGGCCTTCTTCGACCAGAATTGCGCGGTGCGTTTTGCGGACGGAATTTCCGATCGTCGCAATATCGAGAGGTTTAATCGTTCGTAAGTCGATCAGTTCAACGCGGATGCCTCTTTCGGCGAGCACCTTTGCCGCCTTGATACAAAGCAGCACCATGCGGCTATGGGCCACAAGCGTGACATGCTCACCTTCAATGACAACCTTAGCCTGTCCAATGGGGATAAGATATTCATCAACAGGAATTTCCATCTTGTCGTTGTAGGTCAGCTCGCTTTCTAGAAATAAAACGGGGTTGTTATTCCGGATGGCCGATTTTAGGAGGCCTTTCGCATCGTAGGGGTTACTGGGAGCAATGATGATCAACCCTGGAAGATTTCCGTAGATCGCTTCAACGCAGTGGGAGTGCTGCGAAGAGACCTGAGCAGCAGCGCCATTGGGCCCCCGGAACACAATCGGAACGGAGAAACGGCTACCAGACATGTAGTACATTTTCGCGGCATTGGAAATAATCTGATCCGCAGCGACAAAAGAAAAGTTAAAGCTCATGAATTCGACAATCGGCCGAAGGCCGGTCATGGCTGCGCCAATGGCCAGTCCTGCAAACCCTTCTTCAGCGATCGGAGTGTCGATGACGCGTTCCGGACCCCATTTGGCAAGCATCCCTTTGGTGACTTTATAAGCGCCGTTATATTCGGCAACTTCTTCCCCGATGATAAAGACGCGCTGGTCACGGGCCATTTCTTCATCCATGGCCTGGCGGAGGGCTTCACGCATTTCAACAGTCTGCATTGTCATGGTGCGAACACATCCTCCCCTAATGTCATCGGATCGGGCCACGGACTCTCATCAGCAAATTTCATGGCAGCGACGACCAATTCTTTTTGTTCTTTATCCATGGCTTCGTATTCCGCTTCGGTGATGAGGCCGTTTTCGGAAAGTGTTTTGTAAAACGATAAAATCGGATCTTTTTCCATGCACTTCGCGAGATCTTCTTTGGAGCGGTAAAGTCCTGGATCGGAAATCGAATGACCTTTGAAGCGCTGCGTCACCACTTCGATGAGCGCAGGGCGAGACGTTTTTTTCGTCTCTTCAAAAATATGAGAAAAACCGGCATAGCAGTTGAAAAAGTCCATCCCATCGAGCGAGTAGCCTTTCATGTTGTAAGAAGGCGCTTGTTTTTCTGCGATCGGCTGGGCACAGATGGCACGGCTAACAGCCGTTCCCATGCCCCACTGGTTGTTTTCTACGACATAGATACAGGGAAGATCCCACAAGGAAGCGATGTTGAGAGATTCATGCAGCGATCCTTGAGCAACAGCACCTTCTCCCATGAAACAGATGGCAACGCCGTCTTGCTTAAGATACTTCATTGAAAAGGCAGCGCCTGTTGCCACCGGCACTTGCCCCGTGACAATCCCAAATCCCCCTAGCATCCTGTCTGTATAAAAGTGCATCGAACCGCCACGGCCTTTGGCATTGCCAGCCTGGCGGCCATAGAGCTCTGCCATCAGTTCATTCGGGGTCGCACCTAGAAGAAGCGCTAAGGCATGGCACCGGTAAGAGGTGATCCACCATTGTTTCCTGCCCATGATTTGAACCGCAGCGGTTTGGATCGGCTCTTGCCCCATATAAGAATGGAAGAACCCCCCCACTTTGCCTTGGAGGTAGGCCGACTCGGCGCGGATTTCGAAGTTGCGGATCAGAAGCATCTGCTTTAAGCAGTGGAGGAGCGTCTCTTTTCCGATTTGTTTGATGAGGCTGTTCGTGTCGCTCGGAAAAAAATGGTACTCGATTGATCGTTGCTTCATTGCGGATAGGTTCTTCCCTAAAATGTGTTCGGCATCGGGCTTGTTTTCATCGCTCCAGGCAGTGCATGCGGATTATTGGTCACCGGCACTGTCAATGTCGCAGTATCTTCAGGTCCTGCTTCATAACACCCTGTTAACGCAGCGCAAACGGCTAAAAAGACAACTATTTTTTTCATCATAAGATTCCAGTATATCCAAACTACTATTTTTTGGATATTTGAGGTAATTTTTTACTTTTTATTGCCATGTATGCGCTTAAGGGAATGCAACGGAGCTTAATCGTCTGGAACTGCCCTTTATAGGCAGAGGCTAAAGCAATGTCTTGGATGACAAGAGCGTTCTCCTGGTGAATTTTAGATGCTTCGTCAGTGAAATTAAACGATCCCGTCCACACCTTATCCGATCCAAAAACACAAAATTTATTATGCATCAAAGGCCGGTAGGGGCTTTTTCTCTTGAATCGGTCGGGATCCCATACATGGACAGGGATGCCCCCAGTCGTAAGTTTTTGCAGCTGCGCTTTGACCTTCACAGAAAAACGATCGACCACAATCTCAACATCGACTCCCCTCTTTTTCGCTTCGATTAACGCCTCTGCGACAGCGCGATGGGTAAAGGTATAAATGCAAATACAAATGCTGTTGGTCTCTTTATAGATTTCGTCAATGAGTCGTTTATCGAGCTGATCATCAGGTGAAAAATAAACTGTGGCATGCTGGGTTATTGCCGATCCTGAAAGAGGAGCAACGAGCAACATCAAAAATAGGAGTTGAAAGATTACCATGCAGATCGCTTAAGATAGGTTCTAATATGCCATCACGTACCATTTATTACGACACTGAAACCACAGGCGTTAGACCCGATAAGGACAGGATCATTGAGATTGCGGCCTATGACCCTGACCGCGATGCCAAATTCGTGCAATTTGTCAATCCTGGCTGCCCGATTCCCACAGAGTCAACACAGATCACAGGCATTACCGATGAGATGGTTTGTCAGGCGCCGAATTTCGAAGTTGTCGGCCGAAATTTCATGGAGTTTTGCGGACCCGATGCGATTCTAATTGCGCACAATAACGACCGATTCGACAAACTTTTCCTCGAAGCAGAAGCTTCCCGCAACAATCTCGTATTTCCTTCCTGGAGATATCTCGATACATTAAAATGGTCGCGCAAATACCGAACGGATCTTCCAAGCCATGCGTTACAAGCACTGCGAGAAGCGTTTGAATTTGAGGCCAATCAAGCCCACCGTGCGCTCGACGACGTCATCATGCTTTACAAGATTTTTTCGGTCATGATTGATGATCTTTCCATGGAAACTGTCTTCGAGCTTCTTTCAGAGCAGACCACTGTCAATCGGATGCCGTTTGGTAAATACCAAGGGCGGACGCTCTCAGAAGTTCCTCCCGACTATTTCGCTTGGCTGAAAAACAGCGGCGCCCTCGATAAACCAGACAATAAAGACCTCAAAGAAGCTCTTCTCAAACTGAGCCTGATCTCTTAATATTTGCTGCCCAGAACCACGCATCATTAGCCAAATGCAATGTCGATCTGCCTGTAAAGAAATTAAACACAGTCAGTGCAGCAATCGTCCGCGGAGCTTTGCGAGAGTAGATGACGGTGATGAGAGCCACCGCCGCAATCAGGTTAACAGAAACATTGAAAAGGTGGCGCGGATGCCATGGATTGATCTCAAAAATCGTGTTCAGACCAAAGATCATCGTCAGAGTTTCCGGAGCGGCAATTTGGTGAAGCACCCATTCGCAGATGGCAAGCCCTGGTCTGCTGGCAATCCCATTTAAAACGATCGACGTCTGCAGAAAAAGAACCGTTTTATCCGTGGTTTTTTGCATCTCATACAATGAATACAGTCCTCCAGAGAAGGCAATCGCACCGAAGACATTTTTAATGCCGTTTTTGACAGGCGGAGAATTAAAAAACTGAACGGTCATGCGACGGGAGCCGGCTCTTTTTCAGTCCGATAGAGTGTTTCCCACATAAGCCGGAACGGATCGCAGCTTTGGAGTAGCTCGGCTTTGGAGCCTTCGGCGATCTTCTCGCCTCGGTCGATGTAGATAATCCGATCGGCATGCTCGATGGTTCCAAGACGGTGAGCAATGATCACTTGGGTCACCTCACCATGGAGATCTGCAACGGCAGCATGAATTTTGCTTTCGCTGATGGCATCTAAAGAAGAGGTAGCCTCATCGAGCACCAGAATAGGAGCTTTTTTGACCAAAGCTCTAGCAATCGCTAGCCGCTGCTGCTGCCCGCCGGAGAGATTTTGTCCGGCCTCAGCAAGCATAGTGTCGTACTTCAGAGGCTGACGGATAATAAATTCTTCGGCATGGGCCCGTTTGGCTGCCATGTGAATCTCGTCTGTTGTAAAATTGCGGCCAAATGCAATGTTAGCGGCAATGGTATCGTAGAAAAGGAACGGTTTTTGGGAGACAAACGCGATCTGGTCGCGGAGCGACTTTTGAGTATAGGAATCAACCGGTTTACCATCGATGCGGATCTCGCCTTGCTGGACCTCATAGAGGCGAGGAAGCAGCTGCACAATGGTCGATTTACCTGAGCCTGTCGGCCCGACAATGGCAACCGTCTCCCCTTTCAAGATCGTGAAACTGACATCGCGGAGAATCCATTCGTCTTGATACTTAAACCAGACATGGTCGAATTCGATTTTTTCTTTGAAATCCCTAAGCTGGATTGCATCCCGTCGGTCTTCGATCTCCGGTTTTAAATTGAGAACCTCGAACATGCGCTCTGCCGCCACAACACCCCGCTGGATATTGGCATTTTCATCCGCAAACTTCTTGATCGCTTCGTAGGAAAGCTGCAGAAGTCCGCAGAAAACGATAAGTTCAGAAACAGTGAGTTTTAGCGTCAACAGGCCGTAGAGGACGACACTGGCCAGGCCCATTGTCGTCATCATGTGCAAGACAGGACGGGTTAGAAGGCCATATTTCGCAGCTTTGCTCTCAAGAACAGCCATGCGGTCATTTTGTTCTTTGTATTTTTTAAAGGAAAACGCTTCCATCGCAAAAATCTTCACAGTTTGGACACCGGCTAAAAAATCAATGAGGACAGACGCAAATTTCTCTTGATTCGACTGGAGCTGGCGGGACGCTTTTTTGACCCGTTTTGCCAAAAAGGTGATCGGCAGGACGAGCATAGGGATCCCCAAAAAAATCACCATCGAGAGCTGCCACGAGATGTAAAAGCAAAGAATCAGCGTTAGGATGATCGTAAAAGGGGTATGGAGGTAATTTGTCAGAACCGAGTTGATTGACGTTGCAATTTGTCCAGCATCACCCACAACGCGGGAAGAAAGACTTCCGATGTTGTGCTTTTGATAAAAGCTCATTGGCAAAGTTTGGATGTGCTCGAAATACTGTTGCCGCAGGTCGCGGCTCACACGGATCGCCATGAGCTGAGTCATAAACCGGCTCCAGAAAAGGCAGATCGCCTTAAAGATCGCAACACCAATCAAAATTCCAATCAGAACGCGCAGGCTTGAGACGCTTTCCATTTGCTGCTGGACGCTCTCAATGATCCATTGGAGCGGATTAGTGTTTTTATGCGTTCCTAGCATCTCTAGCGTCGGTGCTGCAATCGACTGGCCGGTCATGAGCTGGCTGAGCGTATCGGCATTGACTAAAACGCCAAGGGCAGAAATTTCTAGCGCGTTCGAAATCGTGAGCAGGCCGAGCGCTAAAAAACTAAACAAAAGCAGATAGAGATGTTTACGATTGCGTAAGGCGGCTTTTAGTAGAAGGAGCATAATCAGGATATTCTAGAGAATGTCGGGCTTCTCTTCTA
>DATAHB010000057.1:0-6953 GCA_036263375.1 Rhabdochlamydiaceae bacterium
GGAAGCCAGCATTTGGCTGATCCGTAAGCGGCTCCGGGATTAATCCCAACCAAGCGAGTGCCAGGCGATACGCCTAATCTTTTAAGCAGTGCTCGAGCCTCTTCAAGCTCTTTACCAGTTAAAAAAAGCCTTGGGGCTGTCTCCGACACCGGAATTCCCAAGGGATCCAAAATCATTTTGTAGGTCATGACGAGATGTTGTTCTCGCACCTTCTCAGGAAGGGCGACTTTGTCAGTAAGAAGAAGGCTTCTTAGATTGCCGCGATATCCCAGCCGTCTTTTGACGCCGCCGCGCCAAAACAGCCACGCGGAAGAAAAAGAATGGGGCAGCAAAACTCCCAAATCGTAAGACCCATTGCGGATCTTCTCGATGATATCTCTCTGATCGCTTCTTCTTCCAAACAAACTGACCTTACTGAAACAAAAAAGTTCGTCGATATCAAGATCTTCTTTGAGTAAATCACTCAGCGGAGTGCGGCACATCGCTGTGATATGAGCCTCCGGGTAGGCTTTTCTCACATCTGACAAAATAGGGGTTGCCATCACTAGATCCCCAATCCAATTGGGCATCCGGATCACGATCTTCGAGGGCTTGGTGTCAATTAATGGAATCATCAAAGGTAACCAGAATACCAAGCTCCTCAAAATTGGATCAAGGGCTTAGAAAACCAACGTTGAAGAACAAAGTTCACTCTAAAATTATTTTTGAATAATTGCTTAAAAAGCCCAAGCTCACTATCCTAGATCATCTTTTGGCCGGATAGCTCAGTCGGTAGAGCAGAGGACTGAAAATCCTTGTGTCGCTGGTTCGATTCCAGTTCCGGCCAAATCTTTAACTAGAATTCAAGAGGAATTCGCCATGGCATCGTTACCTCGAATTTCATGTCGTGGTTATGATTTTACGCCGAGATCGCCTGTTTCAGATATCGAATACTGCATAGATCCTTTCATGCATGCAAAAGGTTGTGATGTATTTATTTTGCAGAATGATAAGCCAGCCAAGGTATTTACTGTAGACCCCAGTATCAGGTTTCCAATCGATCGAGATCTTGTGATTGTGGCAAGTACTCATACATCTAAGGTAGTATCCGCATTAAGCGGCCTTATATTTGCGGGTATTGGAGCCTATCTTTTTGGGGTAAAGAGAAATGATCATTTTAGCCTTGCGAGCGCAGTAGTAACAGTGATTTTCGCTGTTACTTATTCGTATTTTAATAGCCGATGCAGAAGAGCAAGTTTTGATATTGCTAATAAGGTAATAAGTGCTGAACTTCAAAAATCTACTTCCGATAAACAGGAACTTTTTTTCAACCCTTCCGACTATTCTGGCTCTTTTGGCCCTTTCATATTATACACTACTCACTTTTATATATAAGGCCGACCGCAGTATATCCAATGCGGAGTTTTTGAATTTTTTTTTAATATACACAAATGAATTCAAAAATTGGGAATTTGGCAATGCCGGTGCCACAGGTTTGAAGCAGCGAAGCGGCGCTTAAAGCAGCTCAACTTGAATAAGTTGAGCGATGGAAGCGGCTTCAAAGATAAGGATTCCAGTTGCCAATTTTTCGAATTCCATCAGTTTAAGCTTTTAATGTATCGATGATTTGCATAAACAGTCTTTCACGTTCTTGCTGATTTTGAGCTAGATATTCCCATGTCTTATGTGGAGATCCCTGAATAAGATATAGATTTTTGCTTTGCGTGTTTTTTGCGCTATCATAAAGTCTATCAATAATTTCTTTTGGAATGACGGTATCTTTTTCTGCAAAACAAATAAGTAAATTCCCTTGGAATGTTTGCAAAATTTCCCACGCATCTGAATGAAGCCAGCTTTTTGGTTGTCTAATAATTTCAGAAAATCCTTGATTGAATGAAATGCTATAAGAATCCACATGATAAACTGCTGGAACAAGCAAAATAAGATTTTTTACTTCATATTTTTCTAGGAGTTTTATAGCCGTATAGCCACTCATGCTTTCAGCGATAACAGACAAGGGTTCTTTTAGTTTTATTGTCTCAATTATATGGCAAGCTTGTTCAAGCCTATGCTTCAAACTTGAAGATTGTAAGACTCCTCCAGTTTCACCATGACCAACAAAATCAAAAGAGAGTGATTGGATTTTATTGCTCCATAATTGCTGACGTAAAAGATCGAATTGATATCTTGTAGAAGTTCCAGCACCGTGCAAAAAAAGTATAGGTTCTCCTTCACCTAGAGAGCAGTCTCCTTTAAGGGAAAAGCCTGCAGAATCAACAATGAATGACTTCTTTCCGAAAGGATCGGGCATAAAAAAAGACCTTCCAGATGTTTTATACAAATTTTCTATTTTAGCCTCTGATTCTTAACAGATTGCGAAAAAATATCGCAAGTAGGTATAAATGGGTATAAATAGGTATAAATATGGACAAGGTGAGTAATCCATTTTCTCCTGGGGCCGGTTCCCGGCCTCATGAACTCGTAGGGCGCAGTCCTGTGCTTGAACAAGCGCGGGTCTTGCTTGCGCGTGTAAAACAAAAAAGACCTGAAAAAAGCTTGCTACTTATAGGACTCCGCGGGGTAGGAAAAACTGTACTGCTCAACGAGATTAAGCGGTCAGCGGAAGAGGCCGGATATCAAACAATCCTGATTGAAGCTCATGAAAATAAATCGTTGGGTGCCATGCTCGTCCCATGCTTAAGGAGTGTTCTTTTTTCTTTGGATCGGGTTGCTGGAGCCGGTGATAAAATTAGACGTGGCTGGGCTGTTTTCAAAAGTTTTTTGAGCTCTCTAAAAATTACAGTAGATGATGTTACTTACGGGGTGGAAATTCCTCCAGAAAGAGGAACTGCTGATAGCGGAGACTTGGAAATTGATTTACCCAATCTTTTTGTGGCTATTGGAGAGGCTGCTGAAGACAAAAAGAGAGGCGTTGCTGTTCTAATTGACGAAATTCAATATCTTGATGAGAAAGAATTGGGTGCGTTAATTATGGCCATGCATAAAATTCAACAGAATCAGCTTCCTATAGTACTTCTGGGGGCTGGATTGCCAATACTTCCTGAATTGGCTGGAGATTCAAAATCGTATGCTGAGCGGCTTTTCGATTTTCCATCTATTGGAGAGTTGTCCGAAGAAGATGCTGTACGTGCTTTGCAGGAACCGACACAGAGCGTGGGGCTTATTTTTGAAAACCTCGCGCTGAAGGAAATACTCTCTTTAACAAAAGGTTATCCATATTTTCTTCAAGAATGGGGATATCAGATTTGGAATCTAGCCGTAGAAAAGACAATCAGTTTACAGACTGTTCGTGAGGCTACTGCTCTGGCTATTCAACGTCTTGACAGTAGTTTTTTCAGAGTCCGTTTTGACCGTCTCACTCCAGGGGAAAAGAAATTTTTACGAGTGATGGCCCAGCTTGGTCCAGGTCCTCATCGAACAGCGGATGTGGCAGAGGCATTGGGTATCAAGATAGCAAGTCTTGGTCCAAGAAGAGCCAAACTCATAAAAAAAGGGATGCTCTACAGTCCATCACACGGAGACATGGCATTCACTGTACCCCTGTTTGATCAATTCATGATAAGGGCGATGCCGGAGCCCAAATTGCCTCATGGTAATTCTCTGCTTCTTAAAACGCCGTAATATTGCCGTAGTAGCCAATATCCTGATCTTGTTCTCGATTGCCTTCAATCACCAATAATTTCTAGTAAAAATCTCCTTTCCCCTATAGACTTTTGCGATATTGGTTCATTTAAGGTCATTCAAGGAAACGGGCGGAAGCGCTTTCACAAGTCTGAAAATCCTTGTGTCGCTGGTTCGATTCCAGTTCCGTCCAATTTTTTTGTCCAAAAAAATTGGACGGAAAGAAAGCCACAGTGTGGCTTGCGTTTGAGAATCGAAGTGAAGCCCACTTGTGGGCGAACCGGCTTTCGGGACGACGAAGTCGCCAGAAAGGATTCCAGTTCCGTCCACCATTTCTCTTGCCGGAGAAAACGGAAATCCAACGGAGTTGGTAATTTCTCTTAATCACCCAAAACAGATCATCAAAAATATCTTGATGGTCGCTTTGGAGTGTCGGTTCCGTGCTCATCCGAGATGATCGAATTATTCACGCAAGCAAGATTCCAAACTAGCATCCGTGCGTTTGAAGTTTTGATGCCGCCGAGCCCTAACTACATGCGGCTGATCGAGCTTTTTGATATTCCAAGCTTACTCATAGTCGGTGATGTTGGTTCAGTAGTCTCCTCCGAGATGGCCGCAAAATTTGTTGAGCTCAATGAACGCCTGGAGGTTGTACAGATCAAGGAAGCGGGTCATGGGATTCCCTATGACCAGCCCGAGCGGTTTTCAGCGGCTGTCCAAACTTTTTTGCGCTCAGTAAGCAGTTGAAATTCGGCCTTATTCCCGAATCAAGCCAGGCTTTGGACTTCTGGTGGTCATTAGGACAAACGATCGAGTTTGGCTTTTACCATCCTCACTCTTTTTTCTACGCTACCCATGGCCTCTATGATTTCAACATCTTTTAAAATTCCTAATGAATCGTTTAAAAGAATATCTTGAAGATTTTCGTCTACTTTCTTTCTCAGCTTCAAATCTTCTGAAACGGGAATAGGAATTCGATCTCGATCTTCAATTGGGAGAAAAACAATAAGGTCTAACAGTTGGATGGCACTATCCATTTTTTGAATCCAGCTGTTAACATCAACTTCTCCAAGCGCTAGTGCATAAGCTAGACAATCTAAAGGGCATCGATCGAAGAGTGTATTGTTTCGGCTCTCCATAATAGATCTTACTGAGAATTCGAGTTGCTGTTCAAAATCTTCTATCGAAGGCGGATTAGAGAATTCATAGCCCTGTTCTTCAAGGAGAATATAAGGTTCTTCGACTGATGTGAAATTTGGAAATTGTTTTAGTAAAGTGGCGATAAGAGTTGATTTTCCGGAAAAATGAGTGCCAGAAATTGCGATTCGCATCGACAGATCCTCAATTGTTGAGTTTTTTTAGCCATGCAGCGATCGCTGTTCCCGTTTCGTCTGGAGAATCTTCTGATACAAAGTGGCCACCTCGAATTTTTACGTGGGTCTGGTTGAGCCATGTTTTAGCAAAATCTCGATGTGCCTGGAACATTGCGCCAGGAATAGCTTCAATGAACAATTTTGGAATATGTGAAGAGCTAAGCCATTTACCGTAAGTTTCGATGATTTGATGGACGTCGTTTGGTTTCCCTGCGATCGGAATCTCTCGTGGCCATGTCAACGTGGGACGCCTTGATTCTCCCGGATTTTTGAAAGGCCGACGATAGACATCCATTTCAGCATCGGATAGTTTCCGCAAAACAGCTGCTGGCAAGATATTTTCTATAACAAAATTCTTGTCGAGCACTAACTCTTCACCTCCACCCGATCGTATTGTCTGAAATAATGCAATTGCCTCTTTGGGCCATTCAGCCCAGGAATCAATCGGTTTGACAAACGATTCCATGTATGCAATGGCATGAATTGCATGTGGGTGGCGATAAGCCCAATCGAAGCCGAGAGCCGATCCCCAATCGTGAAGAACTAAAGTGATCTGATTCTGCACGTTAAGAGCCTTAAAAAACCCATCAAGGTATTTGCGATGCTCAATAAAACGATACGAGGCTGGCCCACTGTTGGGTAACTTATCTGAATCCCCCATGCCAATAAGATCTGGGGCAATGCACCGTCCCATACCAACAAGATGCGGGATTACATTACGCCACTCATAAGAAGATGAGGGATTGCCGTGAAGAAAGAGGATCGGATCCCCCTTTCCTTCATCAACATAGGCCATTTGAAGCCCATGAATTGTGATCTTGTGTTTAGAATATCTCTCTTCTGCTGGAATCTTCAATAGGGTTTCCTCTTATCAAATTTTTTTTGTTCAAGTAATGACAACTCTTCATCTGTTAGTTTTGTCTCAACCAACTCGATCGGGACTTCTTGCTCTTCAATCATAGCCACGCGATATCCTGGCAATGGACTATAGGGACCAAAAAGAATTTTCGCCTCCCCCCTCAATCTCTCTATCGAGATCATCTACTTGAAAAGCGATATGAGGAGCTCTTGTGATCAATTCTGGGAGTCCATACCCCTCGGGGAAATGATGCCATTGAATATGCCATTTGTTAGCCTCAAAAGGAGTAGAGTAGAATTTAAATCCACCCATCTCTACCAAAGTTTCGTCTGCTATCCTTTCTTTCGTAGGAATGCCGTAGTGATGGTATTTTCGCATAAATCGTTCTTAGCTCTATAAATGAGAGGACTATATTATAAACGACTTTAAATGCCCATATTCGAGAATTCTGAATGAGGGTGGGACGCCCAGTGTAAGGGATAGCGTCTTAATGCTTTTGGCATTAAAATGCGTGCTTAACCGTAGATTATAACTAGTTCGACAATGTTTTTTGTCGTCAATAATTGGATGTTGTCCTAATACCACCCAAAATAGATCTTTGAGAATTTTTTTGAAGATCGCTTTGGAGTGTCGATTGCATTAAAATTGCGGCATCAACGTTAACGCTCCTTTTAACTAACTGAAAATCAAGTCTCAAGTGTGGATATTCTGAGGACTATGGATTCATTGGCCGCTAATTCGAATCTAGTCCCCAGAGATTGAGGAATACAAAATTCATCTTCCCCCCTCGGCTATTTGGATAAGTTTGCGAATCTTATTTACATCTTCGCGCACCTTTCGCAATTTGAAAAGCTTTTCATCAAGGAGGGTAAGAGACGATTCTTCTTTTGAGATCAGCTCTCTCTTCTTCTCTATTTCTCTGCTTCTCTTGTAGGCTTTTCTGTTGCTGTAGAGGAAAGAGAATCCAAAATAGGCAGTGAAGAGAAGCGCGATGGCTAATTTCACATATTTGGCATTAGGGGATGTGAGAAAAGAGACGAGGTAATTGTACTCAAACGCTTTGGCAATCTCTGTTGAGCCGGAAAGGTAGACGAACATAG
>DATAHB010000058.1:0-7022 GCA_036263375.1 Rhabdochlamydiaceae bacterium
CAACATGCATGGCTTCAAGAATTAAAGCGGGATTATTTGCAAAAGGCGACTCAATTCTCCCATTCGGGCCAAAATCAGGAGCCAATAATCTTTCTAAGGGAGTCTTAAAATCGGGATGCAAAGTGAGTGATACTCCTTCATTGTTACCTGGATACCAATTCCCCCCAAACTCTCTTTCCCTTCTCTCGAAGTCAGCTTGCCATCTCTGGTAATCAGGAATCCCAGAGTCTAGTCTAGCACCAGCCTCCGCGAAAAATCTCACCATCTCAAGATCTCTCCTCAAACAACAAAAGGATAATACATCTTTGGCCCCATGAATATTAGCCCCAAGGTCAAGCAACAATCGAGCTGTGCTTCTATTAACAGCGTAAGGCAAGGTATCTGTGGCCATTTGGGCACGTTTTAACACATCAGGCTCAAGCATTGCTAAATAAGCTACAACCTTTGCATGCCCTGCTTCAGCAAATGTTTGCATGACGGTTCTAGGACCGCCTTTCAATATGGGAAACAAGTTAGCAGCAGCTCCACCATAAGGCCATACCTTTTGGTAAATGTTCGCTCCTAAAGAAAGTAGTCGTATGATTTCATCCTCATCCCTAGCATTTAATGCATTCTGGAGAGCGTAACCTTCTCGATTGCGTGTATTAACCCAAAGTTGGCTGAGAGCAAAGCTGATACTTGCAAAAGCTATCGCAGCAATAGGTGAAATAAAAAGTTGGTATGCAGCAAGTCCAAAACCAGCAAAACTGACCAATCCAACAAGAGAGGAACACTTGGAATAAAGCCAATTTCTATTGTAGTTTTGGGAAAACTGATTACGAGCTGCTTCTGCAACTCTTTGATCGATAGTAAACGGATCTCTTCCTAAAGCGGGGATTTGATTCTGAATTGCTTGAATTACACCTCGCAAAGTCACAGCAGACATTTGAACCTCACTCAGCTTTCGTCATCTAAAACATCGTAGAAATTAAAATGGGGCATATCCCTACGTTCACTTTGGTAGTGCTCCTTCCCAAACATAATCTGATTCGTTAAGACTGCTACCTTGCGATCAATCAACTCCTCTCTGGTCAATTCATTGTCTGGGGGATGTCCTCCTCTTGACCGAGTTTTAAATCGATTGGCGTTACATATATTCATGGCAAACTTATCTTTGCTAAGCCACTTTCTATTTTTGGAGCCATTTTCTCTATGAGAATTGGGGGCGGTTGGACTCGAACCAACGTAGTCGTGAGACGAGGGATTTACAGTCCCTTGCAATTGCCACTATGCGACACCCCCGAGGAGGAAATTGCTGGCGAAAGGAATTGAACCCTCAACCCACTGATTACAAGTCAGTTGCTCTACCATTGAGCTACGCCAGCAAAAAAGGTTCTTTTATAGCAAACAGGTTTGTATTTCTCAACTTCAAACAGTTGGATTTACAGAGACCTCCTGTGAAACTTCTGGAGGAACTTTGGGCGCAGGATTGTCATGAGGTTTCGGGTTAAGTGGGGTCACATGCCTCTGAAAAAAGGACGACATCTTATTGACTCCGGATAAAATTTGCGCCGATCCAATAGACCTTCTTTGGACTTTGGATTCACAACATTTTTTGAATTTCTTCCCTGATCCGCATGAACAAGGGTCATTTCTGCCAATTTTTTCCATAAGTTAGGAGGGATTATATATCTAAAAACCAAATATCGGATACAATTTTTTGCCTATGGACTTACCGTTAGCGATTCCCCCATGGACAAAACTCGGCAGCAAGATTGAAAGCATGTGCCGCAAAGCTTTTTTTGAATTCGATTTATTGGAGAGAGAAGAAAAGGTCATGGTCGCCCTCAGCGGAGGCAAAGACAGCCTCACGCTCCTTTATATGCTCAAAGCAATATCTGGCAGAGGCTTTCCCCCGTTGGACATTCGAGCTGTGCATGTGGGGGGAGAATTTTCCTGCGGCGCTTCGCTAGGGGAGATTTTCTTAAAACCGATCTGCAATGCTTTGGAAATTCCGCTGACGATTCGACATTCGACTAAGACGAGGGAAAATTTGGAGTGCTACAGCTGCTCTAGAGAAAGAAGAAAATTGATTTTTGATGCTGCCAAAGAAGCAGGATTCAAGACTGTCGCCTTTGGCCACCACCGTGATGATAATATCGAGACGCTGCTCATGAACTTGCTGCATAAGGCAGAATTTGCCGGAAATCTTCCAAAGGTGCCGATGCATGATTTTGGAGTGACGATCATCCGGCCTCTCATCTACGTCTCTGAACAGGAGATCCGGGAATTTGCAAAGATGTACAACTTTGCACGAATTTCTTGCCAATGCCCTGTCGGGCAAGTCTCGAACCGAAGAAAGATCAAAGATCTCATTGTTCAACTCGAAGAAAGCTTTCCTAATACAAGGGCCAACCTTGCCCAGGCCAGCTTAGAATTTGGGTCAACCAAAGCATTAATAAAGTGAGAAAAATATTTCTCTCTGGTATGTTCAACTCCATGTACATCTATGAACTCACCGCGATTGTCGTTTATTTTCTTATTCTTTTGACGATCGGTTATTTTTCTTATCAGAAAAACATGTCGGTCGATGATTTTATCATTGGCAATCGCTCGATGAACTATTGGCTGACGGCTCTTTCTGCACATGCCAGCGATATGAGCAGCTGGCTCTTTTTAGCCTATCCTGCGGCGGTATTTTCGCATGGCCTCATCGCTGCTTGGACAGCTGTCGGGCTTATTGTTTGCATGTTTTTAAACTGGCAATGGATCGCTCCTAAAATCCGCGTTGCCACAGAAAAATACAACAGCTTGACTTTCTCTATGTTCTTCGAAAGCCGCTTTGGAGATACCTCTGGCCTGATCCGAGTCTTCTCTGCGATGATCTTAGTGGTCTTTTACACCATTTACATCTCGGCAGCCTTGACGGGCATGGGAGACCTGCTGACCTCTCTTTTCAACCTCAACTACGGTATCGCGATTTTGATCGGCATTCTGATTGTGGTTCCATATGTCTTTATCGGGGGATATAAAACACTGGCCTGGATCGATCTTTTCCAAGGCTTTTTCCTTTTAGGCGTGATCATCATGGTTCCTCTCTATTTACTCCACGGCGTTGGAGGATTTGCAGGAATCTCCAAAAGCTTTGACGTGCATCATTTAACAAAATCGTTGTTGCCCGATTTTTCCGAGCAGACCTTTGTCTCTATTATTTCGATGGGTCTTGGCTGGGGCCTGGGCTATTTTGGACAACCGCATATTGTCACAAAATTCATGGGGATCAAAAACGTTTCGGAAATCTATAAATCGAAATGGCTTGGCATGAGCTGGATGACGCTTTCTCTGACTGCTGCAACGCTTGTTGGCGCCGTCGGGGTTGCTTTCTTTAATGGGAAGATCTCCAACCCGGAAGAACTCTTTATCAAGATGGTCCAAGCCTCTTTCCATCCGTTTATCGTCGGATTTATCCTCTGCGCTGTGATGGCCGCAACGATCAATGCAATGAGCTCTCAAGTCCTCGTTTTAACATCGAGTTTGACAGAAGATTTTTATAAAAAAGTCTTCCGTCCGCGGGCGTCTTCCAAAGAACTCTTACTCATCTCTCGTCTCGGGATTGTTATCGTCGGAGTCATTGCTTTTACGATTGCCTTTCGAAAGACAAGTACAATTTATACTTTGGTCAATTACGCCTGGTCCGGCATCGGGTCGTCTTTTGGCCCGCTTGTGATCTTAGCGCTTTATTCCAAACGGGTGAACAAATATGGAGCCTGGGCAGGGATTTTGGGCGGCGGGATTACCGCAGGGTTTTGGCCGTTATTTAACACCCCAATCTCGCCGATGGTTCTCGGATTTTTAGTCAGCTTGATTCTCAATCTCGTTGTCTCCCATGTTACTAAAGTGAAAAGAATGGTATAGTTGAACTATGACAAGAAAACCCCGCATTTTAATTACGAACGATGATGGAATTTTTGCTCCCGGCCTGAGATCTCTTTGGCAAGCCCTCCTTAACTACGCAGATCTGAGCATCGTTGCCCCTGCCGATGACAATTCCGGCGCTGGCACCGGCATTACTTTGAAGACCCCCCTCCGGATCGATGTGGTTCCGTGGGAATATGGGACACGCGCGTGGAAAGTCAACGGCAAGCCCGCTGACTGTGTCAAACTTGCCCTTGGCACGATTTTGGCTGAAAAACCCGACATCATCGTCTCGGGCATCAACCGAGGCCATAATTCGGGCCGCACCGTCTTCTACAGTGGAACTGTCGGCGGCGTGATTGAAGGCGCGCTCAGAAAAATCCCCGGTATTGCTTTTTCTTGCGACGATTTCCAAAAGCCTGACTATACCGCCGTTGAAAAATACGTTCTTTCGATTGTCCAGCATGTGATGGAGCATCCGATTCCGCTTGGCACCGTCTTCAATGTCAATTTCCCCGATCTTTCAAAACCTCTGCAAGGCTACAAATTTGCCCGCCAAGGACAAGGGTTCTGGATCGACAATCCCGATCAAAGGATTCATCCGACGGAAGGGACTCCGTATTTCTGGCTTGGTGGCAAATGGGAGCACCACGAGGAGCCGCATGACAGCGACGTGTCGTTGCTTCAAAAGGGGTACATCACCGTCGTCCCCATCCGCGTCGATGAACTGACTCACCATGAACTCATCGACAGCCATAAATCGGTCTTCGAAGAAAAGTTGAATAAGTCTTTCAATTGAGACTTTCAGAAGAATTCGATAATCAACATTTCAAAAAAGAGATCGCTGTCGAGGCGAATTTCCAATGGAAAGTCTTTGTCCGTTGCATATTTGAGCACTCCGATTTTTCCAAAAGTTCATTTAAAAATGCCCGATTCATCGAATGCAAGATGGTTGCCTGCAATTTAAGTCTTGTGCAATTTGACGGCTGCCGTTTACAAGACTGCGCGTTTGAAAATTGTAAATTGGTTGGTGTGAACTTTTCCAAATGTGACAAACTATTTCTCTCATTGAAATTCAATAAGTGTCTCATCGATACCTGCAATTTTTCAGATCTTGATCTAAAGGGAACTCCATTTGTGGATTGCCAGATTAGGCATACGCACTTTACACAAACGAATCTCTCCGAGGCTGTTTTCACGGGATCGGACCTGGAAGGAACCCTTTTCCACAACGCAGACTTAAGAAAGGCCAATTTTCAGGGAGCACAAAATTATTCGATTAATCCTCTCACGAACAAACTCCTCAAGGCTAAGTTTTCTAAGCCAGAGGTGCTGACGCTTCTTGATCACTTGGAAATTGTCGTCGACTAGATTTCTCTAGATCTTTCAGAAATCGGCTCGACCGCTGTTTCTTTCGGCCGACTGAACCAATGAATAAATCCACACGACTGACACACATACGCCGAACCGCTTTGGTTGAAAAACGGCAGTCTAAACAACGAAAGGAATGTCGTTGGAATGAGCGCTTCTCTCTTATAGAAGTAGTTGCATTTGCAGATGTGGCAGCTGAGTGGATGGGTATTGATCGATACTCGCGCGGAAACTCCTGGCTGCCAAGGCTCTCCAATCTGCCTTTTCCGCTTATAGAAGAGAAAAGGGATGACCAGTAGGAGCAAAATCAAACTAAAAACAATCTCAGCATGGGGAATATTCATAATCTAAAAGGATACCATTTTTTGGTGTATCTTGAAACCTTCAAAAAAGAGTTTGCTGAAAATTCTTATTTGAATACTCTTGCCCACCGTTAACAAGGAGAATTCCTATGATAAAGACACTCGTATGCGCTGCACTCATGCTAATTGGACTTACTACTGGACTGACTCTGCAAGCAGAAACAACTGCTCCCCAAGAACACTTCGATATCCGCATTCCTGTTGTGGATATGGAAGACTTTTATAAACCGGAAAAACAAGATGCTTTCATCAATACTCTGTATAAAGCACTCACAGAAATCGGATTTTTTGCTGTGAGAAATACCGGCGTTGATCGAGACGTGATAAAAAAAGCTTATGCGCAATCAGAGACCTTTTTCCAAAGAGACGCTGAATACAAAATGCGCTGTTTTCTTCCGAATGGACACGGCCAACGAGGTTTTGTTCCAGGAGAAACAGCCAAAGGCAATCGGACTAAAGATTTCAAAGAGTTTTATCACATTGGAAGAGAGCTTCCTCCAGAAGAATTGATGAAATGGAACCTGGCCCCTAACGTCTGGCCCGATCAAGAAGGGTATAAAGACGCTATGGTAACACTCTATTCAGAGCTCGAGAAGTATGTGATCCCTCTCCAAGAAGCGATCGTTATGACGATCAATAAAAATGCGACCTCAAAAATCCCTCTAGAGACGCTGAATCAGATGACAGAGCATGGGGAGAGCCTCCTAAGACCGATTTACTATCCGGCGCTGCCGCAAGAACAAATCGCTTCATTAGATTTAGTCTGGGCCGCAGAACATACTGATATCGATCTTCTTTCTATCCTTCCTTTTGCAACAGAAAAAGGACTGCAGGTTGAGATAAACGGACAATGGCTCAGTGTCGTTGTTCCCGACGATGCATTCGTTGTCAATGCCGGCGACTTTTTGAGGAACCTGACCAATGGCCTCTTTGTGAGTGCCAAACATCGTGTCATGGCCCAGGAGCCGAACAAACCTCGATATTCGATGGTTCTCTTTGTCCATCCAATGGCAGATACTTCCTTGGCACCACTCGGGGCCTGTATCGAACAAACCGGCGGTGTGCAAAAATTTGCACCGGGTACACGACTTGAATTCTTATGGGAAAGGCTTTTGGAGCTGAATATCGCCCCTAATCTCTTAGAACCGTATTCCAAAACAGGCCATACCGAACGGCAGATCCGTTTTGGGAAACAAAGTCCTCAAGTCGTCAAAATGCTCATTGAAAAAGGACTGGCCAGCGAAGAAGTCTTAAAATCGAGCTTGCCGTAAAAAAATTTGACTCTTTGGGCTCCTGCTTGAGCTATACCCAAACAGGAGCCCAAAGATCTCTAGAAAAAAAAGTCTCCGGACGGTATATATATAACAGACTTCAAGGAGAATGTGTCATGAAAAT